>NZ_SLTL01000047.1:0-23992 GCF_014858585.1 Paenibacillus sp. 23TSA30-6
TTTTCCAGATACCAGACCATTATTATGTAAAGAAAAAGAACCCGCGTCTCAAAAAGACGGGGTTTCTCGACAATCTGGGAAGGTGACTACCTTCCCTTTTTCTGTTATTCTAAGGAAGGCTACAATGGGGAATTTGGGCTTTTTGGTAACATTTTTTTCACTAAAAAAATAAAACTATCGTCAGACGTCTATCCTGCAACAATTTGCAAAGGGGAAACGTCTGTAATATTGCAGGGAGAGGGGGATCCTTTGTGGTAGAGCAGGGACTCATTCGAGCCGCTCAATCGGGCGATCGCGACGCTCTCATTACCCTATTAAGAGAGATAGAACAGCATGTGTACCGTACGGCATATTACATTTTAAACAATGAACAGGACGCCATGGATGCTTCACAAGAAGCCCTCATACGGATTTATTCCAAAATTAACTCTTATGAGGAAAAGGCGCAGTTCAAAACCTGGGTTCAACGCATTGTAACGAACATATGTATCGACAAATTCAGGAGGACGAAGCCCTCGGTATCCATTGATGAGCACGACATGATATTCAACGATCCCCAAAATGTGGAGGCCGAGGTGTTGACCTCTTACCTGGCACAGGATGTTCGTGAGGCTATACAGCAGCTTCCAGAGCACCACCGGACGGTGATCGTATTGAGATATCTGCAGGATTTCTCTTATAACGAGATTGCCGACTCTCTGGATTTGCCGCTAAATACGGTCAAGTCATACTTGTATCGTGCAAGACAGCAATTGCAAGGGCTACTTCAGGAATATCAGAAAGGTGGTGTATCAGGATGAAGTGTGGGGAAGAGGTGATGGATTGGATGCAGCGTTATGTGGATCATGAGCTGGGCGAAGAAGAGACGTCCCAATTAATGAACCATGTTGCGACTTGCCCGGACTGTGCGGAAAAATTTCATATTCTTCAGATGCTTTCCCGCGAGCTGGAGGAATTGCCTGCGGTTTCCCCGGCGTTCAGCCTGGTGGATTCCATCATGCCTCAGCTTGATGCCATTGACCGCGCACGTGAGGAGCAGGGAAGCGCGCTTCAGGAGATGCAGCCTGTAGCTGCTGATCCTGGACCGGGACCGAGACAGCGTACTCAGCCTATACCTTGGTGGAATCGGATGAGCGGGCGAGCTGCGATAGGCGTGGCTGCCGCTGCTGTTGTACTGGGCATTGTGGTATTCAATTTTGAACCGAAAACGGTGCAGGATGCGGAAGGCTTGCTTGATTCCCAGTCGCCTGGAGTGATGAGTCAGCAGAAACAGACAGAAATTCCAGGTACGGTGAATGGAAGCGGAGGCCGCGATGCAGCTATTGGATCGGATTCGACCAAGCAGCCGTCAGAGCAGGATCAGGGAACGGACGCATCTCAGCCATCCACAGGGGAGCAATCTGATCCAAGCAAACTGGATGTGAACAGTGCGGATGATGAAAAGAACCCTTCCAAACAGGATGCTGCACAACGTGACGATCAGCGAGCTGGTGAAAAAGGCTCAATGAAGCATACGCCAGCAGGGCATCCTTCCCGTCAGGATCGCCAGCAGGGACAGCCAAACACGGATCGTCAGGCGACAAAAGAAAACTCTGCCGGGCAAAGTTCTGCTGCGGATACTCCTAAGTCCGATGATAAACAGTCAAAGCAGGGAAAATCCGAACAACAAACGATTGCCCCTGAACAGCAGGGAGAACCAAAATTAGAAAAAGCACCTATAGCGGGTACGGGTACTGCTCAAGACAGTAATGACAACAGCACGGCTACTAATGATTCGTCATTGTCTGTCAGTCAGGATATGATATTACAGAATCGGATTGCTTCAAATGAAACGTCGAAAGACACGACCTCCAAAGGGGTTACAAAGGATTCGGGGACTACGACGGGAGATATGAGCAGCAATACAGCTTCAAATGATCAGCAACCCTCCGGGTCGCAAAACCCGGTACGCAATGAAGGTTTCTCATCTAATTCAATAATCTCTCCGGACAGCAATAATGCCTCCACCTTTAGCGCCCAGTCGACGTCTACAGATCAGCTTAATTCACCTGATGGCAGCTATGCGGTGGTCATTGAGGGCAAAAAGCTGAAAGTGTATAAGCTTTCCGACAACGGTGTAGACCGGACAACGCTGGAAGTGCGTACTTTGAAGGGTGCCTGGGTCAAAGGAAGCTGGTCAGAAGACAGCCAAACCTTCATGTATGAGACTGAGCAGGATGGTACAGCAAGTAAATATACGTATACCATTCCGCGTACCTTTGGAAAATAGTTGCTATGAAGATGGCACATTTTTAAAAGCAGAGAATAGATTGTATGAACCGACGTCGTATCCCGACGGCCGAAAGTTTCTAGAGCTTTCTGCTGCCGTGTTGATATAGATGGTGGTGAAGGGATCTTGCCTATAGGCAGGGTCCTTTCGTTTGTATAATGACTTGCCTTCCGACCAGATGTCGGGTACGATCAATGGATGGGGGGTACGGAGAATGGATGCAAAAACAGCCGCTAAGGCTATTCGCAAAGGCGATATTTCGCCAGTGTATTTGCTCTACGGCAGCGAAAAATATCAAATGAAGCAGTTTGTCGATATGCTTAAGGAAAAAGTGGTGGAAGAGGAGCATCGTGACTTTGCCATTATTCCCTACGATCTGACCGAGACGCCGATTGAGGTAGTCGTGGAGGAAGCCGAGACTGCGCCTTTTTTGGTGCCAAAAAAGCTGATTATTGTACGGGACACCAGTGTATTTGCGGCAGGCAAGGACGGCGGTAAGATTGAGCACCACATTGAAGCGCTGCTGACTTATATGGATAACCCGGCTGACTATAGCATTATCATTTTTACGGTTCAGGCTGAAAAGCTTGATGAACGGAAAAAGATTGTTAAAAGGCTGAAAAGTGACGCCTCGGTTATTGCCTTCACTCCGTTGGGTGGAGATGATCTGGTGGCATGGATTCATAAGCGTGCAGCGGAAAGAGAAGTCCAATTGGCGGCGGGAGCTGCTGAAAGTCTCATTCAATATACGGGGACCGGGCTGCAATCACTGGCTGCCGAGATAGACAAGCTGTGCCTGTATGCGGGAGCACAGGGTACCATCTCTACTGCAGATATTGAATCGCTTGTGCCTCGCAGTACGGAACAAAATGTGTTTGCGATGGTCGAGGATTTGGCTAATTTGCGGCTGGATAAGGCACTCAGTATTTTTTATGAGCTGCTTAAGCAAAAAGAGGAACCGATCAAGATTGCAGCTTTGATCACGCGACAGTTCCGTATTATGTTGCAGGTCAAGGAGCTGATGGGTCAAAGCTATTCCCAGCAGCAAATTGCAAGTCAGCTTAGTTTGCATCCATATGGGGTGAAAGTTGCCGGTGAGCAGGCGCGGAGATTCCGTCCTGAGCAGTTGCGACAGCTTCTCTACGACTTAGGCGAGCTGGATTACCGCATGAAAACCGGAGTTGTCGACAAGGTGCTGGGGCTGGAGATGTTTTTGCTGAAAATGGGCGCGGGAGCTTCGGTCTAACCCGGCCCGTTTGCCGATCGGTTTATTTTAAGTGAGAGTTAACATTGCAGAATCCAATCGTGGTGAACTAAAAAATCCTGATCAGCCAAGGCTGGTCAGGATTTTTTCATTAACGTATAAAAGTAGCTCTTGCTTACGCTTGAGCTGTAAGAGCGTTAAGTTTTTTCGCCAAGCGGGATTTCTTGCGAGCAGCTGCATTTTTGTGGATCAGACCTTTAGTTACAGCCTTATCCAGCTTTTGGGAAGCTACTTTGAAAGCAGCAGTAGCATTTTCAGCTTCGTTATTCACCAACGCTGTATCGGCAGCTTTTACTGCTGTACGAAGCGCGGATTTTTGAGAAGCGTTCAACGCACGGCGTTTGTCGTTTGTTTTAACGCGTTTGATAGCGGATTTGATGTTTGGCATTACATTCACCTCCTGTAAAGGCATTACTTATGAACACAAACGTTTCACAACTTAAAATATTTTAGCACGCCACACCTCAAATTGCAATAAGAAAACATTCCGGGCTGGGGTAGATTACAGGATGAAAATGGATGTGCATAAACCTGCCGGGTGTCTCGCACACTATAACTTGAGATGGTATAAAAGGAGGCGTAAATGATGGATTTGGATTTGCAGAAGTATGCGGTACGTACGGATTTGGCGCTGGAGGCAAGAGAGTTGGCGGAACGCAATCAGCCAATGCTGCTGGCGGGCATCAACGAGGATGTGGAGGAAGATAACGGTATTAAAATTACGCGTCTGGATGTACTGAATGAAGAGGGTGCTAACCGTATTGGACGGGTTCAGGGGCATTACGTGACGCTAGAAGTGCCCGGTTTACGTAAAGGTGACACCGGGCTCCAGCAACGGGTAGCCATCGCATTCGCTAAGGAGATGGAGCAATTTATACAAAAAATAGGGATCTCCAGTAAGGCACGCGTACTTGTGGTAGGTCTGGGCAACTGGAATGTCACTCCCGATTCACTAGGTCCGCTTGTCGTTGAAAATTTGATGGTGACTCGTCAATTTTTTGAACTGACGCCTGATCAAATCAATCCGGGTTATCGGGATGTGAGCGCGATTGCACCGGGGGTTCTTGGCATTACGGGAATCGAGTCGAGCGAAATTGTTCAGGGTATCGTTGATCGCACAAAGCCGGAGCTGATTATTGCTATTGACGCTCTGGCATCACGTTCACTGGAGCGCGTCAATACGACCATCCAGGTGGCAGATATCGGGATTCATCCGGGCTCAGGTATTGGTAACAAGCGGCGCGGCATCACCAAGGATATTATGGGTGTTCCGTGCATTGCCATCGGCGTTCCAACGGTATGCTACGCTTCGACCATCGTAAATAATGTAATTGAGCTGATGAAAACACATTTTGCCAAGGAAAAGGCTCCTACGAAAGCAATACTAGGGATGCTGGATGATATTTCCGAGCCTGAGAGACTTGGACTGGTGAGAGAGGTGCTTCAGCCGCTGGGACATGATCTGATTGTGACACCTAAGGAGATTGACGAATTTATCGAAGATATTGCGAATATCATTGCAACCGGATTGAACGCTGCCCTGCATGAAGCCGTCGATCCTGGCAACGTCGCCGCTTATACACATTAATCAGGGGTAGTAAAAGCATATTTCATACACAAAATTCTCTATCTAGCAGGCATCCTATCTCTTGCAATAAGGGGTGGGATTTACCTGTGGATAGAGATTTTTTTGTGTTCTAGTAATTGTTCTCCGTTCATAGAGTTGAAGTATAAGAGATTTCCGCTGCTAACTGAACCTATAGGGTTCTGAACATAAGGCGGGCTTCGACGGGACGAAGGAGGACAAGACCCACATGAAAAAAATTCAAACCTGGAACGTCGGAAGATGGAGAAGAAAGGGCCTTGAAATTTTGGCTATGGGACATACGCTTGTGCTGCTTATTATGGGCTCGGCGCTTTTATTTGTTGTATTGGGGCTGGGAGGACTGGCGGAAAATCGTTTGCAAACGTCTCCGGTGTCTTCGATGAAAGGATTTGCAGGCTCGGTTTCCAGCGGTTTTTTTGCGGATATGCTCGGCATGGAAGTACCTCATTTGGCACAGAAGAAGCAACAATCTTCGTTGTCGGGTGAACAATGGTCGCCTTTTGTTTTCCAAATGCTCACAGGTACTAATCCACAGGACCCCAAAAGTCTCATAGCTCGCGAAATACCTGGGATGTCTGCGGGTACGCCTGTTTTGTTGCGCAAGGGCTCAGGGAACAACAAGGTGGAGGCACCTATTGATTATCAGCCTGATCAGGGAACGACGGATGCTCCCGGCGGCCCGGATGCTTCTACCAATCCACCGAACAATGGCTCTACAACGACAGATCTTCCGACAACGCCAGAAGCGGACCCTGCGCAAGAGGATGATCCGAGTGATACAGCAGTCAAAGGTGCCAAACGTATATTAATCTACCATTCTCATCCGAGAGAGGCATATAACCCTTTGCTCAGTAAAACCAGCTCCAATCCCAATTCTGGCTCTAAATCAGCCAATGTGTCGAGAGTAGGGGATTTTGTAAAAAAGAGATTGGAGAAGCAAGGGATATCTACTTTGCATGAGAACAAGGACTATGCCAAAACCGTTCAAAATTACAATTGGAATTATTCCTATAAATATTCGCGTGAAACGGTCAAGGAAGCTTTGGCTGGAAATAAAAGCTTAACCTATCTGCTTGATATCCACAGAGATTCTCAACGTCACGGCAAAACGACAGCAACGATAAACGGACTTTCTTATGCCAAGGTGTATTTTATTATCGGCCATGACAACAAAAACTGGCGCAAAAATGAAGCTTTCGCCGCTCGTATTCATGAGAAGCTGGAAAAGTCGTATCACGGCGTTTCCCGTGGGATATGGGGGAAGGATGGCGGTAAAGGCAACAACGGTGAGTACAATCAGAGCTTATCTTCTCATAGCATTTTGATCGAAATTGGTGGGATTGATAATACCGAAGAGGAACTGAAACGTACCTCTGACGTTCTGGCGGATATGATCGGTGAGGTGTACTGGGAGGATCAGAAAGCACAGAAAGCGGGTACTAACGTATCCGATACGAAAAAGAGCAACGGTGGCAATTAATTGAGGCGGTGGAAAGGAGGAAGTGCAATGTCTGGACATTTTCGTAAAAAAGCGCTTGGATTTGTAATTCTGATGGGGGCGGGGGTCCTGCTCGGCATGCAACTGGCAGGCTCCGGACTGCGTTCTGTATATGGTCCTGAATGGGCCGGGGACTCGGTTCAGAGCAAAGTACAGCAGAACGTTGTCGGATATGAGCAGACGGTTATTGAAGACACACCCGCAGCCGATGCTCGTGCGTATACCCGCACATATAACGGAAATGGGAATGTCGTAATGGACTCCGGAACGGGAGCGGCTACTTACAAAGCTAATCTACAAGAACGAGGTGAGATCCAAGCCACAGGAGAAACTCCCCAGTGGTATTCGACAGCACAGGATGCCAATTTGCAGGGCCAGGAGACACCGCGTGAACTATTGGCTGTCAAGGCAGAACAAACCTCGGTGGATACCATGGCGGACAAAACGGCCGGGCTGCTGCAAAACCTGTCAAGACAGGGGATTCGCTGGGTTGTGTCTGTTTTTGACGGAGTAACGGAATAGAAATATTGCTGACCCCCTATACAACTGCTATAATAAGCTGATTGACACTAGGCATTGTGTGGGGGTAAGGCATGACTGACATTTTGGCAAGACAACGTAAAATTCGGAACTTTAGTATCATTGCACATATAGACCACGGTAAATCCACGCTGGCTGACCGGATTTTGGAATATACCGGTGCACTCACATCCCGTGAAATGCAGGAGCAAGTGCTTGATCAGATGGATCTGGAACGGGAGCGCGGGATTACAATCAAGCTCCAGGCAGTGCGACTCACTTATAAGGCCGATGACGGCGAAGAGTACATTTTGAATCTGATTGATACACCGGGACACGTCGATTTTACCTATGAGGTTTCCCGAAGCTTGGCGGCCTGCGAAGGCGCCCTGCTGGTTGTAGACGCGGCACAGGGTATTGAAGCACAGACATTGGCTAACGTATATTTGGCGTTGGACAACAATCTGGAGATTCTGCCGGTGCTTAACAAAATTGATTTGCCAAGTGCCGATCCTGAACGGGTGAAGCAGGAAATCGAGGATGTTATCGGCCTGGATACGAGCGAGACTGTACACGCATCGGCCAAAGCTGGAATCGGTATCAAGGAAATTTTGGAACAAGTGGTCAGAAGCGTTCCTGCTCCGCAAGGGAATCCGAATAATCCGCTGAAGGCGCTTATTTTCGATTCGCATTATGATCCATATAAAGGCGTTATCGTCTATGTCCGCGTCGTGGATGGCAGCATCAAGGCTGGTTCTAAAATTAAAATGATGGCGACCGATAAAACGTTTGAGGTTATCGAGGTAGGAGCCTTCATGCCACGTATGAGCATCGTGGACGAGCTGAACATCGGTGATGTTGGTTTTATCGTTGCCGGTATCAAGCATGTGGGCGATACGCGTGTCGGGGATACGGTGACGGATGCCAAAAATCCAATAACAGAACCGATGCCGGGCTATCGGAAAATTAATCCGATGGTATATTGCGGGCTGTATCCGATCGAAACATCCGAGTATAACGATCTGCGTGAGGCGCTCGAAAAGCTGCAACTGAACGATGCTTCGCTCAGCTTTGAGCCGGAAACATCAAGCGCGTTGGGCTTCGGATTCCGTTGTGGTTTCCTCGGTTTGCTTCATATGGACGTTATTCAGGAACGGATTGAACGCGAATTTAACATCCCGCTGATTACGACGGCGCCGAGCGTTATTTACCGCATTAAGCTGACGAATGGCGAAACGATCCAGATCGATAACCCGTCAAATTACCCGGAAATCGGACGAATTGATCATGTGGAGGAGCCGTACGTAAGAGCAGGCATTATCGTGCCTAATGATTACGTAGGTACGGTTATGGAGCTTTGCCAGACCAAGCGCGGTGAGTATGTGACCATGGAGTATCTGGATACGACACGGGTAACTATTACGTACCAGATTCCACTGTCCGAAATCGTGTACGATTTCTTTGACCAGCTTAAATCCAGCACCAAGGGCTACGCCTCCTTCGATTACGAAATTTCAGGCTATCGCCAGTCTAATTTGGTGAAAATGGATATTATGTTAAACGGCGAACAGGTTGATGCGTTATCGTTCATCGTCCACAGAGATCGCGCTTACCATCGCGGACGTATCATTTGTGAGAAGCTGCGCGAGCTGATCCCACGCCAAATGTTCGAGGTGCCAATCCAGGCATCTGTCGGAACGAAGGTTGTAGCGCGTGAAACCGTTAAGGCTATGCGTAAAAACGTCCTGGCCAAATGCTACGGTGGCGATATTTCCCGTAAACGGAAGCTGCTTGAAAAGCAAAAAGAGGGCAAGAAGCGCATGAAGCAAGTGGGTAACGTAGAAGTACCACAGGAAGCATTTATGGCGGTACTGAAAATAGATGAGTAAAGCTGCTTGAAACAAAGAGCACCGTATTCAATTTAGTACATCACAATTGTGTGTACGAATTGAATACGAATAAGTACCAACAGCATGATCCCGTAGTAACTTAGGTACATACTCTGTGATGCACCGCAAGATACTACGGTCCGCTTGTTCCCAAGCGGTATTCGTCCATTCTTTCATGTGGCCTTTGCCGTGCATGGAGAATGGACGTTCTTTATTTGAGCAAGCTATTCAAGACGGAGAGCCTTATCTACTCCAACCCAGCCTACCCAAGCATATGGCAAGGGTAACTTTAGAGATATTTTTCTTTTACTGCAACACCTAACCATAAAAAATGGCCAATTGACGGTGGGCAGCAGCGATCGGAAGAACGATCCATACACGGAGCGACCTTCCTACCTCAACCGCCCTTTTTTCACCTCACCTCAACACTGACAAGGAGGATCGGTATGACCGCATCCATACACAAACATGAATATTCATCCGCGCCTCAAGCGGTTTATCTGCATATACCTTTTTGCACGAACAAATGCTTTTACTGTGACTTTAACTCTTACGTGCTCAAGGATCAGCCTGTTATGGAATACCTGTATGCACTGGAACGGGAAATGGAGCATACGGTTCGCCTTCACCCGCCGGGTGAGATTAAAACTATTTTTGTTGGGGGCGGTACACCAACAACGCTGAATCCGAAGGAAATGGAATATTTCCTGAAAAGCGTTCGTACCTACTTCCCAAACTGGTCGGAAGATATTGAGTTTTCCATGGAAGCCAATCCGGGCACAACTGATTTTGAAAAACTCACCGTGATGAAAGAAGGCGGTGTAAATCGGCTGAGCTTTGGCGTACAGGCTTTTCAAAACGAATTGCTTACGGGTATTGGTCGAATTCATAATACAGATGACGTTTATCGTAGTTTGGAAAATGCACGCAAGGTCGGATTGGACAATCTGTCGATTGACCTGATGTTTGGTTTACCGAATCAGACCGTAGAAATGCTGCATGAAAGTGTCAGCCGGGCGCTAGAGTTGGGACTTCCTCATTACTCCATCTACAGCTTGAAGGTCGAAGAAAATACGCTATTCCACACGCTGTACCAGAAAAATCAGCTTCCGCTTCCACATGAGGACGACGAACTGGAAATGTATTTGCTCCTGATGCGTCGCATGAAAGAGGCGGGCTATGAGCAGTACGAGATCAGCAATTTCGCGAAACCAGGTTTGGGGAGCAAGCACAATATGACCTACTGGCGTAATGAGGACTATTATGGTCTCGGCGCAGGGGCGCACGGATATGTTGGCAGAGAGCGTCATATGAACATTAAGGGCATTAATCCTTATGTGGAGGCTACCCGTAACGGACTGCCGCGTTTGGATAGCTTTGAGGTGCCGGCGGCTGAAGCGATGGAGGATTTTCTCATGGTCGGTTTGAGAATGCTGGAAGGTGTCTCGAAGTCCCGCTTTGAGTCTCAATTCGGTCAGTCACTGGAGGATACATTTACGGCCCCTCTCGGAAAAATGCTGAATGCTGGATTGATCGAGCCGGTCGAGGACGGTTATCGTTTGAGCGAACGTGGTATTTTGTTCGGGAATGATGTATTTGCGGAGTTCATCGGTTCCATTACAGTAAATTCATAAGTCGTAGCTTCAAAACGGTACGTTTGCAGACCATAATCGGGGACATTCATTTTATAACACAATTCTGTCATGGCAGGGTAAATGGAGTATTGCGATTCTATGCGTAATGTTGTATATTTATTCATTATATGCGGCAAGCGGCAGGAGGAGAGCAAGATGGCTTCAGTGTGTAAAGATGTATTGTGCAGAAGTGCGGTTCCTGAGGATGTGGAGCCTTTATATCAAATGATTAGCGGCTATGCAGAGCGAGGAATAATGCTGCCACGTTCAAGGGAAGTGCTTATGCGCCAACTGGAGCTGTTTATTGTGGCAGAAGTGGACGGCGAAGTCGTCGGTTGTGGTTCTTTATGCAAACTGGGTGATGATTTGGTAGAGATTCGCTCACTTGGTATTTCTGAAGGACATAAAGGTATGGGCATCGGCTCCAAGCTCGTAGAGGGCCTTATTATAGAAGCACGGCGGCAGCGTATCCCTAAGATTATGGCTTTGACTTACGAGGTCTCCTTTTTTATAAAAAACGGGTTTGATGTGGTAAACAAAGAGATTTTCCCTGAAAAGGTATGGACTGATTGCATTAACTGTAGTAAACAAAACAATTGTGATGAAATTGCGGTGTTGAAAATGCTGAACTGACCTGAGCATATCAGGTCAGTTCGTTTTTGTGCCACGGATAGTGATTCAGCGATTCGTCTCAGTACAGGTGCAATCGTTGAAGTCAAAAAGGTAAGGTTTATTTTTGTGCTAATTTTAAGTGAAGGGCCTAACATCAATGGAAAGAATGAAATTACAAAAAGACTGGCTTGATTATGTTAACAGACTACAGGAAAGAGAGCGGCAAAAAATTATTTCAAGTGGTATTACTAATTGGACTTTGCTTTTGGCAGTTATGGGCCTTGCTTATTGGATATATCCAGATATCGCAGCTATTCAAAAAAATTGGAAGACTGTTTTAATTGGGTATGTACTATTCGGTAATACAGCAATTACGCTTTTCGACTTTTTAACAGTTATTATAGGCAAGGAAAAATAAAGAAGTATGGTTCCCCAACCAGTTCAATTGATATAAAAGGATTAAAAATTTTGTGGAGATATCAGCTAATTATGCTTATATCATTTTTAGGATCAAATGCATATTTTCTATTTCACTCGAAAAATTTTTTGTTTATTCTATATTTTATTCTATATTTTATTCTATATTGTATACGGTATTTATTTGAAACAGTACCTACTTGCAAGCTTATAATTGATCCGCATAGGAAAGGGGAATTTGAAGAGCATTCATCTACCGATGTGAATTCTGAAAAAAGAATTGAAGCCCAAAAGCTTCATGAAAAGCTCTTGATAATTATTATCAGGCTTTTATTTAGTGATTTGCTTAAACTCATAATGACTTTATTGCTAACAAGTTATATTTGTACAAATTACAATTTTAATAATATATTGTGGAAACAAATTTTTGATGGTTTAGTTATGGTCATTATTGTAATACTACTTCAATTTTTGTTGACTATTTTTATGAAACGCATGAAAATTGCTTGGCTGGAGAATCTCGAAAGAGAAATTATTGTAAATAATTTAACGGAAGACCAAATAGTTAGTAAATTGAAATTGGGCTATTTCAACGCAAGTAATATTGATAATTACTTTTGAATTGATATATTTTAAAGCTTTATAAGTTGAATTCGAAAAATGAACATAAAACGGAGTAGGCGGAATGGTGCTGTACAAGCGAAGCGGTCGCTTTTGTCCCCGGATTTCTACCCTTATAAGCTTTATTCAAGAAATCCGGGGGCGGTGGCGATGGGAAGCACCATCCGACTGCGCAGTGGCACAATAAGAAACTTTAAAGTTCAGCTTATGTAATTGAAAATACTGATCTGACTTGACAATGATCCGGTCGGTTTGGTATTTTTGTATTATCGGTTAGCACTCATCGTGAACGAGTGCTAATGATTCCATTGAACAATCATGCTATTATGGATAAACAAAAGGGGGGATTCGCTTGTTAACCGAACGTCAGAGACTCATTCTGAATGCGATTATTGATGACTACATTCGTTCGGCTGAGCCAGTGGGTTCCCGCAGCATATCCAAAAGGCAGGATGTCGGATTCAGCCCCGCCACGATCCGTAACGAAATGTCGGATTTGGAGGAACAGGGCTATCTGGAGCAACCCCATACTTCTGCGGGACGCATCCCGTCTCATAAAGGCTACCGCTATTATGTGGATCATTTGGTACCACTGGATACGCTGAAGCCTATGGAAACGCGGGAACTAAAAGCCTTTTACGCCGAAAAGCTGAATGCAATGGAACAAGTAATCCAGCATGCATCTGGTATTTTGTCCCATATGACCAATTATACTTCCATCCTGCTTGGGCCGGAGGTTTTTCATACTTCATTGCGTCATTTTCAGCTATTGCCGCTCAACGAAACGACGGCTGTAGCGATTATCGTGACCAATACCGGTCAAGTGGAAAACAAGACAGTGGATATTCCGCCGGGAATTTCGATTTCCGAGATGGAGAAGGTTGTGAATTTGCTGAACAGTAAACTGGTCGGCGTACCGATTTATCAGCTTAAATCACGTCTTTACACTGCGCTTGGTCAGGAGATGGAGAAGCATGTGTCTCATTTTGAGGACGCTATGAAGGTGCTGGATAAAGCACTGGATAATGAATCGGATCAGCGCTTGTATTTGAGCGGTGCGACGAACATGCTAAACCAGCCTGAATTTAAGGACGTTGAAAAGGTCAAACATATTCTCGATCTGCTGGAGGAAACACCGACGCTGCTCAAGCTGATGACGCCTGTCGCCGGGGCACCTGAAATTCAAGTCCGTATCGGCACAGAAAATGATCATGAAGCATTTGCCAATTGCAGTCTGATTACCGCGACGTATGCGGTAGATGGCGAAGCGTTGGGCACAATAGGTATACTGGGTCCGACACGGATGGAATATGCGAGAGTTATTAATATTTTGGGTATCCTGTCTAAGGATTTGACCGCAATGCTTACGCAGCGGTTTAAATAGAATAAGACTGCGCATGTTGCGGTACTACATGTCCGCGCCGGGATACGGCATGTATCCTGCGCGGGTGCATTGCTGCGTGTTTTTGCAAAGTAACGGCAATTTGAAATGAAGTGCAGCAAACAAGTTTGAATGTACAAATATGAATGTAAGGGTAGTTATGACTTGAAGGAGGTGAAACATTTTGAAGGAAGAACAAGCGTTCCAAGAAGAAAAACAACAAAATGTAAGCACAGAGGAAGCCACTGAGACGAACCAGCAGGAAGAGCCGGTGAACGAAGCGGCAGCACTGGAAGCCCAGGAGGGTGATACAGAGCTGGCTAAGCTTCGCGTGGAGGCAGAAGAGAATCAACAGCGGTTTTTACGTGCACAGGCAGACTTTGATAACTTTCGCCGTCGTACGCTAAAAGAGAAAGAGGACCTTGCCAAATATGCATCCATGAAACTGGTTACCGAATTGGTGCCTGTTCTGGATAACTTCGAGCGTGCGCTGGCAACAGCACCGCAAGGAGCGGAGGCTGAGTCATTCACCAAAGGTGTGGAGATGATCTTCCGTCAGTTTGAGAGCGTGCTTCAGGCTGAGGGAGTGACGGCCATGAATGCGGTGGGCCAACCGTTTAACCCTGATTTCCATCAGGCGATTATGCAGGTGGAAAGCGAAGAGCATGAGGAAGGCATCGTCGTTGAAGAGGTGCAAAAAGGATACATGCTGAAGGACAAGGTGCTTCGTCCGGCTATGGTAAAAGTGAGCATGTAGCTTTTTAATATACATTAGCAATAGATCGTTTGCTTTAACTATTTTGGCCTGAGGGCCTCGCATATACAGAAGGAGGAATTGTCTGATGAGTAAAGTAATCGGTATTGACTTAGGTACAACCAACTCTTGTGTGGCTGTTATGGAGGGCGGCGAAGCCGTTGTAATTCCAAATCCAGAAGGCGCGCGCACAACCCCTTCGGTTGTTGGTTTCAAAAAAGATGGAGAACGTACTGTAGGTGAAACAGCAAAACGCCAAGCAATCACGAACCCGGATCGTACAATTATGTCCATCAAGCGTCACATGGGTACAAATCATAAAGAAAGCATCGACGGCAAGGAATATTCTGCACAGGAAATTTCCGCTATGATTTTGCAAAAGCTGAAATCCGATGCTGAAGCTTACCTGGGCCAAACGGTAACTCAAGCCGTTATCACGGTTCCAGCTTACTTCAATGACAGCCAACGTCAAGCAACCAAGGATGCAGGTAAAATCGCGGGTCTGGAAGTGCTGCGTATCGTTAACGAGCCAACAGCAGCTGCACTGGCATACGGTATGGAAAAATCCGAAGACCAAACAATCCTTGTTTATGACCTGGGTGGCGGTACATTCGACGTATCCATTCTGGAACTGGGCGACGGTTTCTTCGAAGTTAAAGCGACAAGCGGCGACAACAAGCTGGGCGGCGATGACTTCGACCAAGTGATTATTGATTACCTCGTAACGGAGTTCAAAAAGGATCAAGGCATCGACCTGAGCAAAGATAAAGCAGCTGTACAACGTTTGAAAGATGCAGCGGAAAAAGCGAAAAAAGAGCTGTCCGGCGTACTGACAACGACGATTTCCCTGCCGTTCATTACGGTAGCTGACGGCGTTCCACAGCATTTGGAGTTGAACCTGACTCGTGCGAAATTTGAGGAATTGTCTGAAGGTCTGGTAGAACGTACTTTGGGACCTACTCGTCAAGCGATGAAAGATTCAGGCATGAGTGCCAGCGACATCGACAAAATTGTTCTGGTCGGCGGTTCCACACGTATTCCGGCTGTACAGGAAGCCATTAAGAAACTGACAGGCAAAGAGCCTCATAAAGGTGTAAACCCTGATGAAGTGGTAGCTTTGGGTGCCGCAGTTCAAGCAGGCGTACTGACAGGTGATGTGAAAGACGTCGTTCTCCTCGACGTAACTCCACTGTCCCTCGGTATTGAAACCGCAGGTGGCGTATTCACTAAAATGATCGAGCGTAACACTACGATCCCTACGAGCAAATCTCAGGTGTTCTCGACGTATGCCGACAACCAGCCTAGCGTGGAAATCCACGTATTGCAAGGTGAACGTGAAATGGCAGCAGGCAACAAAACGCTGGGCCGTTTCCAACTGGGAGATATTCCTCCAGCACCACGTGGTGTACCGCAAATCGAAGTTACCTTTGATCTGGATGCCAACGGTATCGTGAACGTATCCGCTACAGATAAAGGTACAGGCAAGAGCCAAAAAATTACGATCACATCCTCCAGCGGCTTGAGCGACGAGGAAGTAGAACGTATGATGAAAGACGCTGAGTTGCATGCGGAAGAAGATAAAAAACGCAAAGATCTGGTAGAAGCGAAAAACTCTGCGGACCAACTGATTTACTCCGTAGACAAAACGATCAAGGATCTGGGCGAAAAAGCGGATGCAGGCGAAGTTGAAAAAGCGAACGCAGCTAAAGAAAATCTGCAAAAAACGCTGGAAACTGACAACCTGGAAGACATCAAAAAAGCTACTGAAGAGCTGACTGAGATCGTTCAGCAGTTGTCCGTGAAGCTGTATGAGCAAGCTGCTCAAGAAGCACAGGCTCAACAAGCTCAAGACGGCGCAGCAGACAGCAAAGGCCGCGATAATGTGGTTGACGCGGACTATGAAGTTGTTGACGAAGACAAGAAGAAAGACTAAGCTACGGATCGGGTAGTGGTAGTAGCATTACGGTACACCGGTGCGTTATAATATACTGAATGAAAAGAAGCAGCGTAGCTGCCTTGATAAATAACGATTAGCCTATGGGCAACAGTTATTTTCAGAATAAATAAGCATATTACGGGTTGTACTGCCTTGAAATGATGGGAAGGTCAAAGCCGGGTCATCCCGTGCCTTTGGCTTTCCTTTTATATGTAGTGCAGACACGTTGTAGGCATGGGGGTGGAACATTGGCTGATAAGCGCGATTATTATGAGGTGCTGGGCGTCGCGAAGGGCGCTTCGGATGAAGATGTTAAAAAGGCATACCGTAAGCTGGCGCGTCAGTATCATCCGGACGTGAACAAGGCTGCGGACGCGGAAACCAAATTTAAAGAAGTGAAAGAGGCCTATGACGTTCTCAGTGATGGTCAGAAGCGGGCAAGATACGATCAATACGGTCATGTAGACCCGAATCAGGGCATGGGAGGCGGCTTCGGCGGTGGAGCCGACTTTGGTGGCGGATTTGGCGATATTTTTGATATGTTTTTTGGCGGTGGCGGCAATGGTCGACGTGACCCGAATGCACCGCAGCGTGGTAATGATCTCCAATATACAATGACGATCGAATTCAAGGAAGCCGTATTCGGCAAGGAAACCGACATTAACATTGAGCGCACGGAAACGTGTGATACGTGTCATGGTACGGGAGCCAAAAAGGGTACTCAACCACAAACCTGTTCCGTCTGCCACGGTAGCGGACAAGAAGAAGTGGTGCAGAATACACCATTTGGCCGGATGGTTAATCGTCGGGCCTGCTCCAACTGCGGCGGCTCCGGTAAAATCATCAAAGAAAAATGCACCACTTGTAGCGGTTCTGGTCGTGTGCGCAAGCAGCGTAAAATTCATATCCGCATTCCGGCGGGTGTGGATGACGGCGCGCAAATGCGTATCAATGGTGAAGGCGAAGGCGGTGTCAACGGAGGACCGGCAGGTGATCTGTATGTCGTTTTCCGTGTGAAGTCGCATGACTTCTTTGAGCGTGAGGGAGACGACATTTACTGTGAAATTCCGCTGACGTTTTCGCAGGCAGCGTTGGGAGATGAAGTCGAAATTCCGACGCTGACCGAGAAAGTGAAGCTGAAAGTTCCAGCTGGTACACAAACAGGAACATACTTCCGTCTTAAAGGCAAGGGTGTACCAAAACTTCGTGGCGTAGGTCAGGGTGACCAGCACATTAAGGTGGTTGTGGTAACGCCTAGCAAGCTGAGTGAGGAACAGAAGGAATTGCTGCGTCAGTTCTCTTCGCTTAGCGGTGAGCAGACACATGAGAATGAGCAATCCTTTTTTGACCGTGTGAAGCGCGCCTTCCGAGGCGACTAAGCCAGGGTAGACTCGCGGAGCATCAACCATGAATCGGAGGGAACTGTTCCGCCATTGCGGAGTAGTTCCCTTTTTTTTATTATACGAAAGAGTGGAAGGAAGCTGTATAAGATTATAACTATGCAAATTCACGTAAACACATACATAACCATTTTTGTATAAGCATATGGACTATTTAGCTTTAAACATGATGCATGAAAGGGTGAGTTCTATCAAAAAGTCACAGCCTAAGCTGCGTCGGGGTAAACCGCTATTCAAGCTCAGAGGGCTGATTACGCTGCTGGTTTGTCTGGTTATGGCACTGGTGCTCCTGCCTGTAACTTTGTTATTTGCCGAGAGAGTTGAGCATGAAACCGAAATGGGACTGGAGGAAAAAGCGATGTCCATCGCACGTACACTTTCCCATACGCCGCTTATTATTGAGCATTTGCAGCAGTCTGATTCGTCTTCCTCCATGCAGAAGTATGTGCAGAAGGTTTCATCTGCTAATCATGTTCAGTTTATCGTAGTTATGGACATGAAGGGCATTCGCAAAACACACCCGGATCCCAGGATGATCGGCAAAGCCTTTGCTGGTGGAGATGAATACACTGCACTTCATGGTCATGAGAGTGTATCTGTTGCAAAGGGAACATTGGGCCTGTCCATGCGCGCTTTTTCTCCCGTATTCAGCTCGACGGGGAAGCAGCTGGGAGCGATTGTCGTCGGTATATCCATGCAAGATGTACTGAGGGCCCAGGGAGGCAATTACCGCCTTATTGCTATCGCCATTGGCGTCGGAATGTTAATTGGTGCCGGAGGGGCTGTTGTGCTGGCCCGTAAAATCAAAAATATGCTTTTTGGTCTGGAGCCACCGGAAATCGCACGCTTGCTGGAGGAACGCAACGCTATGCTGCAGTCCATTAAGGAAGGCGTCATTGCGGTGGATGAATCCGGACGTGTTATGTTAATGAATGCGGAAGCGATTCGTCTGCTCAGGCAAGCGGGAATTGAGGATATCTCGTCTTCAGGGCAGGAGATTACCGCTTATTTGTCCGCTTTTCGATTACAAGAGGTTTTGGCGGCAGGCACTCCACGAATGGATGAGGACATGGAGCTGGGGGGAATAACCTTGCTCACCACCAGTGTTCCGATACGGGTCAAAGGGGGAATTGTGGGAGCAATTGTAACTTTTCGGGATAAAACGGAGGTAAACCAGCTTGCCGAACGTTTGACAGGAGTCTCCCTGTATACGGAGGCGCTGCGTGCACAGGCTCACGAATTTATGAACAAGCTGCATGTCATTATGGGGATGGTACATTTACGAATGTACGATAAACTGGAGCATTACATCTTGGATGCCGTTGAGCATCATCAAGTGGAGATTGGCTCGATTACCCGGCAGATTAGGGACCCAGTGATGGCGGGCTTTGTTTTGGGGAAATTAAGCCGGGCCAGAGAGGTTGGTGTGAGCTTCGAATTGACTCCGGGCAGCTATTTGCCTGAAACCGGTCGAACTCAAACGATTCATGAACTGATAACCATACTAGGGAATCTGTTTGATAATGCCGTGGAAGCAATGGAATCTTTGGAGCACAAGCAGATTACCTTGACGCTTTATTATGAGGAAAATCAGAAGAACGGCAGTCTGGCATGTGTAATAAGTGATAACGGACCTGGTGTACCGGAACCTCTCGTAGAGGCGATATTTGAAAAGGGATTTTCGACCAAGGGAGAGTCACGGGGAATGGGGCTTTATCTGGTAACGCAAAGTGTGAAAAGATTAAAAGGAACCATAAAGCTGATTCCGGCTGAGCAAGGGTGCTGTTTTCAGATTAAGATTCCATACACCATAATGGGGAATGATGAACATGATTAATGTCTTAATTGTAGAAGATGATCCGATGGTTGCCGAGTTTAACCGCAAATATACGGAGCAGGTAGAGGGCTTTTTATGTGGAGGCTGGGCTGCTTCCGTGGAAGATGCCAAGGAATTTCTGGAAGAACAAGCGATTGATCTGATTTTGCTGGATGTGTATATGCAGGAAAGCAATGGACTTGATTTGCTGACTTTTATTCGTGAGACAGGAGTGAATGTGGATGTCATCGTGATTTCGGCTGCAAGCGATATGAACAGTATCAAAAAAGCGATGAATTTCGGCGCGGTGGATTATTTGATTAAGCCGTTTCACTTTAACCGTTTTCTGGAGGCGCTCACGGGTTATCGGGAGCACGTTAGTATCGTGCGTGAGCGTAGCTTGCTTTCGCAGGAGGAGTTGGATCGGCTGCTTTATCATAAAAGCTCGACCAAAGAGCTGGCCCGGCTACCCAAAGGAGTAACCAAATCCACGCTGGCCATGATATGGAACTGTATTCGGCAGCATGAAGCGATGTTATTTTCCACCGAGGATATTGCGGAGAGTGCAGGGATATCCAGAGTATCTATGCGCAAGTATCTTGCTTTTTTGACGGAAATTGAGGCACTTGCCATGGAAACCATATACGGCACCATTGGACGACCTGTTTATCAGTATCGAATTTTACCGCAGGCGGAGGGAATTATGAGCGGTTATATTTAAGCCCTCTTTTTGATTACTTTAATTACAAAAGTGAATGATTAGTTTAAAAACCAAATAAAGCGTTTTCCAAAGTGTAGAATGGAAGCATGGTCATCATTCTTCACTACAAGGAGGGAGCTTTATGGAAAATGCTACAAACCAGCCGGTCATTCAAAAGTGGCAAAAATGGCGTAAAAATCCTGCAGACGGCATCAGGATGCTGGGCAGGATAAAAGTGGGGGTTATTCCGCTTCCGCTTTACGTCGTAATTGCGTTGATTGTATACGCAGCTGCGATTACACAGAGACTTCCGAACGATCTGCTGGGCGGATTTGCTGTCATTATGATTTTAGGCATATTGCTCAGTGATCTGGGGGCGAAACTTCCGCTGCTCAAGCATATTGGTGGTCCAGCCATTCTGTCACTCATGGTTCCATCGTTGATGGTATTTTGGAACATGTTTCCTCCATCTGCGATGGGTGCTGTACACACGCTGATGAAAACCTCGAATTTTCTTTATTTTTATATCGCTTGTCTGGTCACCGGAAGTATTCTGGGTATGGATCGGAAGATGCTGATGAACGGAATTGTCAAAATTTTCGCCCCCATTATAATAGGCTCCATTGCAGCAGTAGCAGTAGGTATGGTGGTGGGTATGGCTTTTGGCTACAGCGCATATCATACGTTTTTTTACATCATCATCCCGATTATCTCCGGCGGGATCGGAGAAGGCATTCTGCCATTGTCCATTTCGTATGGATTAGTGCTGGGCAAGGATTCAGCGATATTCGTATCCCAGTTTATCCCGGCTGCCATCATTGGCAATATTGTTGCCATCATAGGCGCGGGTATTTTGAAAAAAATGGCGGAGAAAAATCCTCATACTTCGGGTAACGGGAAGTTGTTGAAACTTGATAAAAAAGGGGAAAAGTTATCTTCGGTGAGTCTGGAACAACCTGTCTCGTTTCCATTGATGGGTGGGGGGCTGCTGCTAGCCTGTACTTTCTTTATTGTAGGTAAACTGCTGGAGCCGTATCTTCATATTCCTGGCCCGATTCTGATGATTCTGGCTGCGGCCTTAATGAAGTGTATTCAAGCGATGCCGGCCCAGATAGAGCAGGGAGCTTTTCATTTGTACAAATGTATTGCGGCAAGCTTGACATGGCCGTTGATGGTGGGATTGGGTATTTTGTATGTGCCTTTGGATAGTGTGATTGGAATTCTTACGATTCCTTATGCCATAACCTGCGCATCCGTTGTGGTTGCATTGATTGTTGCTGGATACTTCACAGGAAAATGGATTCACATGTACCCGGTGGAAGCTGCGTTGGTGACCAGTTGTCGTGGCGGATTGGGCGGTACGGGGGATGTAGCGATCCTGTCTGCATCGAATCGTATGGAGCTAATGCCTTTTGCGCAAATAGCAACACGCATTGGCGGGGCAGCCACAGTCATTTTAGCAACCTTGTTACTCAATTTATGGAGCTGATGAGTCTATACAAAAGCCTGATATCTATAACAAATGTACAGAAAAAATATACAGACATGAAAGGATGGAGAGAAGCATGAGTAGCTTGACAGAAGAGATCAGACAATTACATGAGGGCGGTAAAATGGAGACCCAACCGAAGCAGCCGATTGCAAGCATGGAGGAGCTATCCAAGATTTACACTCCCGGCGTAGCTGAAATCTGTATGGAAATTGCGAATGATCCAGCCAAAGCCTATCAATTAACGATCAAAAAAAATACAGTGGCGGTCGTATCTGACGGAACAGCGGTGCTAGGATTGGGAGATATCGGACCGGAGGCGGCCATGCCTGTGATGGAGGGTAAGGCGGTACTGTTCAAACAATTTGCAGATGTAGACGCATTTCCAATCTGTCTCAATACGAAGGATCCTGATGAGATTGTTCAAATTGTCAAAATGATCGCTCCGACTTTTGGCGGTATTAATCTGGAGGACATTTCTTCACCACGCTGCTTTGAGATCGAGAGACGACTGAAAGAGGAGCTGGACATTCCGGTATTTCATGATGATCAGCATGGTACGGCAGTCGTCGTGTTAGCGGGGTTGGTCAATGCACTGAAGGTATGCGGCAAAAAAATGGAGGATGTCAAAGTGGTATTTGCAGGCATCGGAGCGGCCGGTATGGCCTGCTCACGTATGCTGCTCAAGGCGGGTGTGCGTAATCTGATTGGCGTTGATCGTCAGGGAGCCATTCATCGTGGCGTGGAATACAGCAACCCGCATTGGACGGAGTACGCGAACATGACCAATCCTCATAATCTGAGTGGTAGTTTATCCGAGGTGATTGTGGGAGCAGATGTGTTCATCGGTGTGTCAGGCCCGGATTTACTGAGTGTGGAGGATATTCAGAGTATGGCCCTTGATCCTATTGTCTTCGCCATGGCGAACCCGAAACCGGAGATTGATCCAGCTTTAGCAGCGCCTTATGTACGCGTTCTGGCTACAGGCCGCTCTGATTTTCCTAATCAGATTAATAATGTGCTGTGCTTCCCGGGAATTTTCCGGGGCGCACTGGATTGCCATGCTACGACGATTAATGAGGAAATGAAGCTGGCTGCCGGACTTGCTATTGCCGATGCGATCAGTCCTGAAGAGCTAAGTGAAACTTATATCATACCCAATGTGTTTAATCCGCAGGTAGTCTCTAAGGTCCGGGATGCTGTCGTTCGCGCTGCATGGGAGACGGGGGTAGCCAAGGCAGGTAAAGCTCCTGTCGCCGTTCTGCACCCGCAAAAGTTATAGTCTTCACAAACTACTTCCAACCGTTTCAGCCTACTAAACTCGGTGCTGTCTGTTCCGTTCCGCTTTCGTGGGGAATATAAATCCGTGCCAATGAGCAGGATATAGCAAAGCGCAACTGTCTATGTTCTTGAACAGGAGTTGCGCTAAATACCACACAGGGAGTTTTTGGGGATGGGTGAAAAAAATATTTTGGCGTATTTCAAAAGCCCCGAGGAAGCGCAAGGAGCGGCTAAAAAACTGGAAGCTCTCCGGGCAGCGGATGTGTCGATAGACCGATTTAGCCGATATCCGCGACAGTCCACGGGCAACGCTGGATTACCTGTATTTTCGGGACAGATTAGCAGCTTGTCCTCACTAACACAGGGAGTGGACTTTACGGATGCAACCCCGGCGATACTGGCTGCGGCCGATCCGTCTGCCAGCGGAATGAGCGATGGAGGACAGGGTGGACCGACAGGCCGCGATATTTTGTTGACCGCTGTGGTGGATGAATCTATTCATCACCAGGCGATGTCCATCGTGGAACAGGCGGGTGGAATGCTGTAAAAAGTTTGGAAGGAGCTGTAACCGATGTCCAAAAACAAACGGTTTGATAAAGTGTTGACCAAAACCGAGAAAATCAAGCGTGCGCAATCTGCCAAAAATGAGGATGTTGAGTTCTCGGCAGAGCAGGCAGATGCTCAGGATTTGGAAGCGATCCGGCGCAGTGAAGTAGCTGATCGTCGTCAGCAGCGCATCATAAACGACAGCGAGTAGATTCAACAAGACGGGTTATCCCCTATCATTAAAGATGATTTGTGGGATAGCCCGTCTTATTTATGTTCTTTCCTCCCACTATAAATTAATGTTTTCTCGTGTTTCCTCACTCGTTCTTCGATTTTCAATCCTTGACTGATGGAGAGCTG
>NZ_SLTL01000048.1:0-23327 GCF_014858585.1 Paenibacillus sp. 23TSA30-6
GTGCGGTGAAAGCTGCATGCACGGTGTGGAGGAGGGGAAAAGGCGGAGATCATATCAAACCCTTACCTATTCCAATAGATCCAACAGGAAAAGGCTGGGTGCGAGCCGAATTATATGGATATATGGAAGATTGCGTCACGATGATTGCCTTTACAAATCCAATGTATATCACTTGAACTCAGGTCACTATAATAGAAAGGCTGGGCTTTGGACGGTGTCAACAAAACAAGAGAACATTAAGCAGCTTATAGAGGAATATATAGAGGTCAACCAAATTGAGCCGGGCGAGAGGCTGCCTTCGGAAGCTGAACTTTCCCGATTGTTCTGCGTCTCGCGTGCGACGCTACGGGGAGCCGTCCGCCAGTTGGAAACGGAAGGCAAGCTGTTGGTGAAGCACGGAAGTGGTACGTTCGCTACTTGTCCGCTGCCGAGTATTCCAAGCTCGCTGGACCGCCTGTACAGCATCGGGGACATGATTCGTTCGGCAGGGTTGCGGGAAGATGAGCAGTTGGAATCTATCCAGAGGATGACGATTTGTCCCCCCGATATTGCCGAACGAATGAGGTTTTCCGAGAATGAGCCCATGATTGTTCTGGAGCGGACTCGCACAGCCGATGGAGAAGCGGTAGCCCATTCTATCAATTGGATGCCGGAGACATTGGCAGGTTCGATTTTGGAGGGTGGGTCTTTTTCGGGTTCGCTTTTTCAAAGCCTGGAACTTAAAGCCGGGGTACGAATCGTTGGCGCGTATTCGGAGCTTACCGTCCCGAGTCATGACGATGCCCATATGACGCGTCTGTTGAAGCATCCGCAGGCCACGGTGTTACTGCTCAAGCAGCTTCATTACGATGAGCTGAACAGACAGGTGTTGTATTCACTGGATTATGTCCGCAGCGACATTTTCCATTTCTGGGTGCGTCGTACACGCTGATCCATGGAAGCATCACATCTACTATTCAATCGTGCTAGTTTTACATATTCCAAGGGTTAAAAATCGTCATATCTCGTCAATACTGATCTATATGCACTTCATGATGATACACATGGCGGATGCGTATTAAGGAGGTAACGGGATATGAGGTGGCTTGGATGGCTGCTTAAAAAAGGAATGACGGTGGTGCTGGTCAGCGCTTTAACGCTGGCGGTAACAGGTGTGGTCGTGAATGCCTATGTTCAATCGCTGCTGCGGCAGTTTAACATCCAACTGGATCATCAGCCAGTATGGGGATTGGGCTGGCTGAATGGAAGCTCTGGTACTGATAAAAGTACAGATACGGGAAAAAATAAAGCTACGGGCGGCGGTTCGGAAAGTGTAAAACCGCCTGATGATGCTTTACCTGTCATGGGACAGGGCTTGGAAGCGAACGGGAGCGGCACGGGTACCAGTGGGGCAACGAATGGGAAAACCCCTCAGGATGGCGGTTCTTCGTCGGCTGATGCATCTGGCAACGCGTCACAGGAACGAGCAGAAGGTACAACTACACCTGAAACGAGTATTGAAGGTCATGACCTGGTCATCACGCCCGATAATTTGACGGAAAAGAAGAACAGTTTACCCGCCGAGCAGAAGCAGGAAATTTTTGCGATTCTGATGAATAAATTGCCGCCTGAGGAAATGCAGAAAATATCTGCCGCGATGGAAGGCGGCCTGACCGAGCAAGAGTTGCAGGATATTCAGCAGGTGCTTGCGAAGTATCTAACGAAAGAAGAGTATAACAAGCTGATGGGTATGCTTAAATAATAACGATTCGACTATGGGTAATGCTCATGCTCACAATAGGACTGTGGAATCCGCGCCGGGCGCGGATTTTTTTGCGTGTCAGGCAGAAATTGGAGTGGAGTTGAATTCTTTGTAAAAGCTATGTTAAAGTAAACAGTGTCGCGAAAAGGTTAAAATTTTGAAACCTTTTACGCAACTATGCAATGATAGATAGCGACTAATATCATAGATACTTGTAAATACAGACTGGATTCATAGCGAGAAAAACCAATAACGAACGCATTTATATAGGAGTATTTTGCAACAATCCCAAGAGTAATTTCAAATTAGCAATATATAGATCGAAACGGTTTAGTTCGTCTATCTATTGTACTTTCGAGCGTTGGGAACCGAATGATGCAAAATGCTGATAGAGATAAGATATGCTGAAAAGGAGAGAATCATGGAGGTTTTTAAGGGGAAGCATTCACCAGACAGCAGGAAAGAAGATTCAAGCGTTGAAGACAAGCCTGCTGGAGCAGCAGGAAAAATAGCAATGTGGTGGAACGGACGGAGAAAATGGTTGAGCTGGATCGCAGGCGGTGTGGTGATTGCAGGCAGTCTTATTTTTGCTGGCAATCAATATGTCGGTGCCAATACGGTCCCTTATTATAAAGTGTATGTAAAGGGTGTTGAGGTTGGAAGTATTCTCAATGAGCAACAGCTAAAGCAACTGTATGCAACGAAGAGCAAGCAATATAAGGACAAGTATCCCGGTGTGGACATGGTGCTCAATACAAGTGCGGTAACGACAGGCATTGAAAAGGCGTATAAAGTGGATATCGACAGCGGAGCAACACTGAAGAAGCTGGATGGTATGCTGACTGCGTATGCCAAAGGAGTAGAAGTAAAGGTCAATGGCCAGACGGTCGGTATTGTAAAGGATAAAGCGACTGCGCAGGCGGCTTTGAAGCAAGTGCAGAAGAAATACACACCTGTGGGTGAAGGCACGGCTACAGGCATCAAGGGACTGGTTCGCAAAACATCCGTGGGCAGCAGTCATGCAAGTACCAGTAGCAAAACCCCTAAAGCGTGGCTGGAGTCTGCTAGTATTCGTGAGAAAATTGCATACGAGCCTGTAAAAGCAGACCCGAACAAGGTGCTGACTGAGGCAGAAGCGGTTACAGCGCTGACCGAAGCGCGTGAGGCACCCGTAACGTACACAGTACAGGAAGGCGATTCCTTGTCGTCGATTGCGAATAAATTTAATATGACCGCTTGGGAGATTAAGCAGAACAACCCCGGCTCGCGTGAGCGGTATCTGCAAATCGGGGATGAACTGAAGCTCACGGCTCCAAAGGCTCCGGTTACGGTCCGGACGGTGGAGAAGGTCGTCGAGCAGATTGCCATTGAGCCTGAGATTGAGGTTCGCCAAAGTGATGAACTGAAAGCAGGAGTTACCAAGGTTGTCAGACCGGGACAAGCAGGGTTGAAGGAAATGGATTACCGTCTGACCAAGGAGAACGGCGAGGTCGTGCAAGAGGAATGGCTCGGTCAAAAGGTATTGCAGCCGTCTGTTACCGAGGTGGTTCTGAAAGGAACGAAGGTCGTAGGTGAAGGCTCTGGACAGTTCGCTTGGCCGGTGTCCGGCGCAACGATGTCGAGCAGCTTTGGCGCACGCTGGGGACGTATGCATGAGGGTGTCGATTTGGTCGGCAGTCCTGACATTCACGCATCGGATGAAGGTGTAGTTACATTTGCAGGTCAGCAGAATGGCTACGGCAATGTCATTATGATCGACCATCGTAACGGCTACCAGACGGTGTACGGGCATTTGAGCAGCATTGGCGTTCAAGTAGGACAGGTGGTTCAGCAAGGCGAGTCGATCGGAGTTATGGGTAACACGGGACGCTCGACAGGAACACATCTGCATTTTGAAATTCGTAAAGAGAATACGCCACGCAATCCAATGACGTATTTAAGATAGATGGATCGTTTATAACGATGAGTTATTGATGATTCATGAGGTTACGGGGGAAGGCCATGTTTTTCTGCATGCTTAACAGTAGTGCAGGCATGGCTTTTTTCGTGTAAGAAAAAGGGGCTGGACAAGTGATGGAATGGCGTGCGGGTATGGTAGAATAGAATAAGCAGCTTATGGACACTGACAAACGAAAGTTAATATATAACATGATCCGTGAGAAGAGGTGAGCGCTGTATGCAGGGAACGATTCTGGTGGTGGATGATGAACAGCCTATCGCTGATATTTTGAAATTTAATTTGGAAAAAGAGGGCTATCAGGTGATTTGCGCCTTCGATGGAAT
This sequence comes from Paenibacillus sp. 23TSA30-6, assembly GCF_014858585.1. Classification (NCBI taxonomy): domain Bacteria; kingdom Bacillati; phylum Bacillota; class Bacilli; order Caryophanales; family Paenibacillaceae; genus Paenibacillus; species Paenibacillus sp. 23TSA30-6. Next base: position 4,025 of record NZ_SLTL01000048.1, read on the forward strand.
CAGCGCGGTGGATATCGCGGTCAAGCAGCAGCCTGACCTGATTCTGCTCGACCTGATGCTGCCGGGGATGGACGGCATGGACGTGTGCCGCGAGGTGCGCGGGCATCAGCTACAGACGCCGATTATTATGCTGACTGCCAAAGACGGCGAAATCGACAAGGTGTTGGGACTGGAACTGGGCGCAGATGATTATGTGACGAAGCCGTTCAGCACACGGGAATTGCTGGCGCGGGTGAAGGCACAGATGCGCAGACAGCAGCGCGGCGGGGGAGGCACGTCGGAAAGCCGCTCGCAGGAAGAGAAGCAGGGGCTGCGCGTGGCGGACCTCTTTTTTGATACGGATATGTATACAGCTTACAAAAACGGTACACCGCTCGATCTGACGCACCGGGAGTATGAGCTTCTGTATTATATGGCGAAAAATGCCGGGAAGGTCATGACGCGGGAGCATTTGCTCCAGGCGGTGTGGGGCTTCGAATACTATGGGGATGTGCGGACGGTGGATGTGACGATCCGGCGGCTGCGCGAGAAGATTGAGGAAAACCCGAGCAAGCCGGAGACGATCCTGACGCGCCGTGGACTCGGATATATTATTAGCGGGGGCAAAGGTGGCCTGCGGGCATGAGATGGCTGTCTTTCTTTCGCACCATTCATGCGAAGCTGATCATTATTTATGTGCTGTTGATTTTGGTGGCGATGCAGCTGATCGGGGTTTATTTTGTCAGCTCGATGAAGAACTCTTTGACGAGCAACTTTACACAGGACTTGCAGGCACGGGCGGAAATGCTGTCCGTGCTGGCAGAACAAGATCTGAGCGGCAGTGACGGTAAAATGGAGGAAGACAGCGTAGAAAGTTTGCGTGCACGCGTGAATAATCTGTTTGATTTCAGCGGCGCAGAAATTCAGGTGCTGGATGCCAGCGGTAAGGTGCTGATTACGTCCCAAGGCTCACACGCCGATTATGTTGGACGCAAAAATACGCAGACGGTGGTCAGCCGCGCACTCCAGGGTATCCGTGACAACGAGGAATACATGGTGGACGAGGATAATGTCCGCAAGAAGGTCGTTGCCAAGCCCGTCATCAGCCAAGGCAAGATTGTCGGCGCAGTGTATATCGCTGCCTCCATGAGCGAGCTGTACGATACGATGAAACGCATTAACAATGTGTTTCTATCAGGCATGCTCATTGCATTGGCGTTGACGGCTGTGCTGGGCGTGGTGCTGGCGCATACGATTACACACCCGATCAAGGTGATGACGCGTCATGCGACAGAGGTTGCCGAGGGCAAATTCGACCAGCAGATGCCTGTGTTTGGCGACGATGAGATCGGCAGGCTCAGCGTGGCCTTTAACTATATGACAGGCCGCTTGCGCGAGGCGTTGTCGCAAAATGAAGAGGAGAAAGAAAAGCTCTCCTCCATCTTGACCAACATGAGCGACGGTGTGGTCGCTACAGATGACAATGGCCGGGTTATTCTGGTCAACCGCCGAGCCAGTGCGATGCTGGGCGTGAACGAGAACGAAATGACCGGCAGACATATTGCGGTGCTGCTCGGTATCGACCCGGAGGAAACCGAGGCCCTGTACAGCGGTTCCTCGGCTTCCACGCTGTTACAACTGGAGCCCGCGGGTCAGGACGAGCCGATCGTTATCCGCGTGACGTTCACGCCGATTCATCGGCGTGAATTCGGCATCACGGGAACGATTGCGGTGCTTCAGGACGTGACGGAGCAGGAGGAAATGGAGACAACACGGCGGGAGTTCGTAGCGAATGTATCGCATGAGCTGCGCACCCCGTTGACGACGATCCGCAGCTATGCCGAAGCGCTGGATGACGGGGCAATGGGTGAACCGCAGCTCGCGGAGCGTTTCGTAGGCGTGATCCGCAACGAGACGGAGCGTATGATCCGGTTAGTTACGGATTTGCTGCATCTGTCGCGGCTGGATTCCAATGAGGCGCCTTTGCGGATGCAGCCTGCGGATGTGATGGAGATGCTGGACGAAGTCGCGGATCGATTTTCTTTTCAAATGAAGCAAAAGAATATCCGGTCTGGAATGTTCGTGGAGCAGGGGATCGGCAAGGTCGTGATTGACCGGGATCAAATTGAGCAGGTGTTGGACAATCTGATGTCCAATGCTTTGAAATATACGCCGGAGGGCGGAAATATTCGAATTGAAGCTCGCCGTAATAGTGAGGAAATGCTGGCTATTTCGGTTCAGGATACCGGAATCGGGATTCCGAAAAAGGATTTGGACCGGATTTTTGAACGGTTTTACCGTGTGGACAAGGCCAGATCGCGCAATATGGGTGGCACAGGCTTGGGGCTATCGATTGCCCGGGAAATTGTAAAGGCGCATGGGGGCCAGATTTTTCTGGAGTCAGAATACGGTCAGGGAACCTGTACGACCTTTACGCTACCCATGTCGGGTGAAGGGAGGGAAGCACAGTGAAGGAACGTTTGAAGTCATGGGCGCTTATTTTGCTGGTTGCTTCCAGCCTCGTACAGAGTTATTTTCTGATTTATCGCCTTCCGGGCAGTGATTCTGTACTTACCTCAGAGACAAACTATGTTAAAACCGAGAGCATGGGACAGGAGAAAAAGATTGAAAATCTCGTGTTTCCCGATAAAATGCTGATTCACCAAGGGCAAAATAAGCACACCGTTTTTTATCCGGGAGTTGCTTTCTATGATTTGATTTTTAAACGGCTGGAAAGCCGGAGCTTTAACAGCTTTCAACGTCGGAGTATCCAGTCGGCGGATTGGGCGCGGATTCGCAGCGAGAATGAGGGCATGGAATTGTCCTTTTCGGGGGGCGTTCCTGTTTCACTGCTGGAGAGGGTCATGCGTCTGACGCCGGATTCTGTATTTCAGGGAGAGACGATTAACCGTATCTGGATCTATATAGATGAAAAAAATGCCAAGCCGCATGCTCTCTTTTTCAGTGCCAGAGGCGATGTGGTGTATGAGGCGAATCAGTTCGATATGACGGTGGAGGATATCCGGCAGCATGTGAATTTCGGTAAAAATGCCCCGTTGTACGAGCTGGTGGATAATCAGTATTACATTCCCGCAGATAATCTGGAGACGGTGCAGCCAGTGGTATATGCCGGGTTGTTCACGACAGAGCAGATGCAGCGGAATTTATTTTTCGATCCGGGGATTACGCGTAATATTCAGGAGAAGGATGGTTCCCAAATTTATACAGACAGCAAGCGCAGTCTGCAAATCAAGCAGGATCAGCGATGGATGAGCTATACCGATCCCAGCGCCCCGGGGGCGAGCGGAAGCAGCCCGATTAGGGATGTGTTGGCCGCAGTTGATTTTGTAAATCAGCATGGCGGTTGGGATGCTTCTTATCAACTGAAAATCAGAAGCAGCGATGAAAATCGTACAAGCGTGCTGTTTCAGCAGTATTACGGAGCTTATCCGGTGCTGGACACGCCATCCTTCCGGTTTGGCACGATTTTGTTGGAAATCCAGCAGGAAACGGCATCCGTCTATGATCGTTCGCTGTTGTATCTAAAGGGCGGCGAACAATCCTCGAAAAAGGTTATGCTTCCAGGCGGCGAAACCTTGAAGAAGCAGTTGGAAGCTGTAGCCAAAGGGAAAACGATTAGAAATCTAACCCCTGTATATCAGCCGGAGCTGACCAATGATGGGTTAAAGCTCGTTCCCGAGTGGCGGGTTACGTTGGGCGATGGTTCAGTGGCAGAGATTCACGCTGTGGCCGTAACAGCGACAACGTCGAGTACACCGCAAACACAGCAATCTCAGGAGTCAAAGAAGTGACCATATAGGCTTATGGTAGAAGGGGGGAACGGGAATGGATTGGAGCCGCGCGAAAAACGTACTGATCTGTACATTTTTGCTGCTCAATGTAGTGTTGGGGCGCCAGTTGTGGAATGATGCGCAGGAAACGGCAGGGCCGAATCTGGATTTTACTTCGCTGGATGAAAATACGCAGCGTTCAATGGAAGAGAAGAGCATTCAGGTGTTGGCTCCGATTCCCGGGGATACTCCCCAGTTGCCGAAGCTGTCTTACACATATGTTCATGGCGGGGAAAAGGATGTGCGTGTGAAGCTACCGGAGCCGGTAGACAGCAAGCTTGTATTCACTCACGATTCGCTGGTTGAGGCATTGCAGCCGCAAATCAGGGACATCGACAACTACCAGTATGATCCGCTGGATGTTCAGGAGGAGCTTACATCCGGACAGGCAGATGCTTTTGTGCTACACCCGTTGGTACAGGGAAAGTGGCCTTTATTTAATGTGAAGCTGGCTCTGTTTTACAGTAATCAGAAAATTACCGGATATCGCAAAATTCAGGTTGATCTCCAGCCCTCGGATGAAGCGAAGAAAATGCTGCCCGCATCCAAGGCGCTGGCAAGGTTGATTGACAGTTATTTGCCGCGTGATGCGATTGTGAAGGATATACGGCTTGGTTATTACGGACAAACCTTTAACTCGGATAGCCAGGTAGCTGCGCCTGTATGGCGGTTTATGCTGGATAACGGGCAAGGCGTGTATTACGTGCAGATGAATGGAGATGTCATAAGTCCAAAGACAGAACAAACAGAAGGGTCTTGAACAAATATGGGGATTTCATTTACCGTGCTGTCGAGCGGTTCGACCGGCAACGCCACCGTTGTCCGGAACGAAGACACGACATTACTCATCGACGCAGGTCTCAGCGCGAAGCGTATTGATGAATTGCTGAAGGAACGCGATCTGAGCGGAGAAGAGTTGGATGGTATTTTGGTCACACATGAGCATTCCGATCATGTTAAAGGACTAGGCGCCATGGCGCGTAAATATAATTTACCTGTGTATGCGAATGAGAAGACGTGGTTTGCCATCAGTAATGCCGTTGGTCAGATTGCGGACGATAACCGCAGAATATTGGAGACAGGCGGAACACGGGAATTTGAATCGTTGCGCGTAGAGTCTTTTGGCATATCCCATGATGCGGCTGAGCCGGTAGGCTATAGCTTTTACGATGGGGCAGAAAAGCTCAGTGTAGCCACCGATCTGGGCTATGTCAGCGACAAGGTGAAGCAGGCCATTTCAGACGCAGATGTATTGGTACTGGAGTCTAATCATGATGTGGAAATGCTGCGCATGGGGCGTTATCCATGGAACATCAAGCGCCGTATTCTCAGCGATATCGGTCACTTATCCAATGAAATGGCGGGCGCGATCCTTAGCGAGCTGCTGACAGGGCGGACGAAGCGAACGTATTTGGCGCATTTGAGCCGCGACCACAATATGATGGAGCTGGCAAAGCTGACGGTGCGCGGGGCGATGGAAGACCGCGGCTGCTTTTACAAGGACAGTGAGTTCCGATTGTGTGATACGTATTATGACCGTCCTACACCGTGGGATAAGGTGAGTGAGTCATAAAACTATCCAGCTCGGCGGCTTTGCGTTCTACCTCTTCGCGGGTTACAATGCCTTTGTCCACCAGTAGCTCAATGAGTGTACTTAACGCCAGAGTGTTGCGGTAATGCTCGTCTTTCAGATCCGCAAGCTTGGCAGCCATACGAACTTCATCCATAGCTGAGCGATGTTGATTCATCATACATTCCTCCTGTTAAAATATTTGAAAAATGGCGTGTGATCGGCTTGGTTTTGCCGGGTGCTGTGATACAATAAAGCTAACAACTGAAAGCTTTCTGAAAGAAAGCTCGTATCAGAAGCATAAGCTGTTACGAGCGAACGGGAACAGGCCAGAACGTCTCTATGAGACGATCATTTTGTAATAGAATAGAAGACTTGTTACTATTGTAGTCAATTGATTTGGAAATCATTCCTCCTTTTTCCTCTATTCGGAGTGGATTGCGGCGTGTATGCTGGTTTATGAGATCAGGTGCTTAGGGAGGCCCCATTTGTGGTGATTAATAAGTAGGCTGAAATGATCTGCTGTTTCGGTCATGGGGGATATTCAATCCATTTTGGCGTTCAAACGGAGCGAGTCTCTGTAGCATAGGTTGGCGCAAGCCCGAATAGCCCTAATTTTTTAGTGAGTGTCGGTGCATGACAACGAAGGGGAGAGGATTAGCATGGGCTTGTTTGATGACGATTTTTATTCAACGAGGGTATCCACGCGTGCGGCCAAAAAAAAGGCATTCAAGGCACGTCGTGGAGGACAGGGACGATGGCCGCACAGGAATCGGGACGTGAGTCCGGTGCAGGCCGCTGTCATTAGCGGTGCAGTTAGTGCGGTGGTTGCGGTGCTACTGTTCAGCTTTATTACAGGTCTGCCCTCCACGACAGCGGTAACCGGAGCAAGTCATTATCCCATGCGCCAAGCGGCGGGTGATCCGTATGACCGGATTGTGCAGGCGGCAGCCAAGGTGCGTCCGGCCGTCGTCAGCATCGTGAACCTGAAAGGGGAAGACGGTCATAGCACGGAGCCGTCGGCGCTTGGATCGGGTGTTATTTTCCAGATAACTTCCGGCAAAGCCTTCATTATGACTAACAATCATGTGATTGAAGGCTCGGATGATCTGGAGATTGTAACTGTGGATGGTGTCAAAAAAGAGGCGAAGCTGATCGGCAAGGATCGCATTAGCGATATCGCAGTGCTGGCGGTAGACGATAAGGGCATTAGCACAATAGCAGATATCGGTGATTCCAGTAAGCTTCGTCTGGGCGAGACCGTGATTGCCATTGGTAATCCGCTTGGCTTGGGCGATACGCTCACCTCCGGCATTGTGAGCTATACGAATCGGATTATTCCCATTTCCATTAATCAGGATGGCGTATATGACTGGGAACAGCATGTCATCCAGACCGATGCAGCGATTAATGAAGGAAACAGCGGCGGTGCGCTGGTCGATTTGGACGGACGTGTGATAGGCATCAATACGATGAAAATTGCCGATACCGGTGTGGAAGGACTCGGCTTCGCGATTCCGGCCAATGAGGTCATGAAGACGGTGAATGAACTGGTTGAGGACGGCAAGATTACCCGTCCTTATCTGGGAGTATACACAGTTGACCTCAATAATGAGTATGCTCCGCTGGATGAAACACAGCGCAAGGAACTCAAGTTGCCTGACACCGTAAAGGACGGAGCGGTTGTTCTGGAGGCGCACGGCCCTGCCAAGGAGGCAGGCTTGAAGCTGAACGATGTTATTACCGCGTTCGATAGTGAACCGATTAACTCCACGCTTGATTTGCGCCGCTACTTGTACGATAACAAGAAGATTGGCGATGAGCTAAAAGTTACCTTTTACAGGGCAGGCAAGGAAGAATCCGTGACATTGAAGTTAACGGATAAGCCGGAAGGCTAAGGTTTAATGTATAGGCATAACTATAAAAAAGGCGTTCTCCGGATCATTTTCCGGGAACGCCTTTTCAGTTTGTCGGTTGTATTTTAGGTTAGGATGCCGTTCCCGTCACACGGGTTCCGCTCTTGGTAATCTTGTATGTTACCACATCGCCGCTCCAGAAATGGAACTTCAGCGTGACTTCACCATCCTTCACACTGTTAAAAAATTCAGGCAGCAGCTTGATGCCATTCGTATCATACGCAGGGGCAAAGGTGTTGCCAAACTCCTTATACGGTGTCCAATCCTGCGGACCGGCATTGCCGCCATTGGTATAAACAGCTTCCATCGTGGCAAGCTGGCTGCCACGGAAGTCTGTTGGAATGGTAAAGGTTTGCGTAGTACCCTCGGTTGCACTTAATTTTGGTGTATCATACACGACTACTTTAAAATTCCAGTCTGCCCCCTTATTAAACTTGGCGTTAATTACTGCATTCTCACCATATTTACCGGAAGTGGTTAGGCTGGTAAGCAAGCTGGCCTTCAAGGTTAATGTATCTCCGCTCAGTGTGTAGTCGGTGCCCTGTTTCAGTTGCTTGTTGTTGGCGCTGAGTGTGTTCAGTTGGTTGCCGTTCAGGTTTAAAGAGACCATGGCATCCTGAACGGAAGTGCCTTTCTTCAAGTGAATGAGGTCACTGACTGCATTGGAGGAACGTCCTTTTAAGCTGGATTTCATGACATTAAAGAGTTCAGGATCGGACCACTTGTATGTTGTGCGGTTAAAATGCTGGCCATTATCCCAGAGGATGCTTGTTATTTTCTTCTCTTTCATATAATAGGTCAAAAACTCAAAGAATTTCAGCTTTTCGCCTTGTTCAATAACACCTGTATTTTTATCGAAGCCGAGCAGGCCGTATTCACCGACGATGACCGGGATACCCTTGGCTACAAATGTGTTATAGGCGTTATCAAAGGTTTGGATAATATCGTTTTTGGTATCCTTCTCAAATGTAGTATATCCGGCAATATTCACACTAAAAGGCCAATAGCCATAATAGTGGACAGTCGCAATCAGGTTGGGATCGTTCAGTTTGGTTATCGTGTTGTACAACTCGTTGATTTTGTTCTGGGCAGGTGAAGTATCCAAGCCGGGCAGAACAAGTGGGCGGGTTGCATTATTACCGCCAGAGGCGCGGACGATTTTGTGGAAGGAAACATTCAGTTCTTGGAGCATCTGGTTCATTTTCGCTTCATCCGTCGTTCCTCCTTCGGAGAAACGGGGTTCGTTAATGCTCTCGAACATCAGCTTGTTCGGCTGATCTTTAAAGCGATTGGCAATTTGTGTCCAAAGTGAGTTATAACGAGCCAGCACTTCGTCATGCTTGGGCTCCATACTGCTTACCCATAACCACGAATCATGATGGACATTGAGCATGACGTACAGATTGGCATCCAGTGCCCAGCGGACGACTTCTTCTACACGGTTCATGTAGGCAGCGTCAACGGTATAATTCGGTGCAGCTCCGATGTGCTTATCCCAGGTGACGGGAATACGAATACTTTTGTACCCTTGGGCAGCAATTTTCTTGATCAGTGCCTGAGTAATGCGTGGATTGCCCCAGGCAGTCTCATCTGCCCCGACAGCATCCAGAGAATTGCCCAGATTCCATCCGGGTTGCATGGCTTCGACATACGATTGCATATTGCTTACTGCGGTGGCTTGTGGTGCTTGTCCGTCAGATTCAGCAGCGGTGGCAACGGACGCGAACGTGGATAACAACAGAGTAATGGCAAGGGTCAGCGACAGCAATGAAACGGGTCTTCGTTTGAACATATAGGCAGGCCCCTTTACAAAGTTATTTTTGAAAGCGCTTTCGAATGAGATACTACCATACTATTCCATTATAGAATACCTATATAATTAGTGGGAAAATCATGTGTAAATTAGATATTTTATCATTGTAAACGTTATTATTGATAATAAGAGAGAATTCGCTTAGAATTTATTGTCCTACGAGGAAAGCAGATTAGCACGGTTTAGTCAGTAAAGAAGGGAGAATGAACTGGATATGAACAAGTGGGACACTGAAGAGGCCATTCGGCGCTGGAATATGCATGCAGAGAATTTTACCGCCAGATACACTGAAGAAGGGGATCGCTCTCGCGAAGTGCTGTTGAATCCTGCATTACAAGAATGCATGGGCACCCTCGTGGGTAAAAAAGTGCTGGATGCCGGGTGTGGTGAAGGTTATCTGAGCCGTAAAATGGTCAGGACGGGTGCACTGGTGGAAGGTGTCGATTATTCGCCGGAAATGCTGGAGCTTGCAAAAAAGCGGACACCGTCAGACTTGGGGATTACGTATCATCACGGTAATCTGGAGAAGCTGGAGATGTTTGGGGATCAGAGCTTTGACCAGATCGTATCCAATATGGTCATACAGGACTTGGAGGATTATGAGCAGGCGATTGCGGAAATGCGGCGGCTGTTTGTGCCAGGGGGCAGCTTTATTTTTTCTATATTGCATCCGTGCTTTCAGACGCCAGATAGTGGATGGGTGAAGGATGAGGCAGGGAAAAAGCTGCACTGGAAAGTAAATCGCTATTTCAGCGAAGGCGCATTGGAGCAAGATATGCCTTATGATCAGGAGGAAAAGCTTCTGTACTTCCACCGCACGCTGGGCAGCTACGTACAGGCTATTATTGGAGCGGGTCTGCTACTGGAAGCCATGATCGAACCGAAGCCGTCGGCAGAGATGCTGGAACGATATCCCGATTACCACGAGGACCTGAACGTCAGTCATTTTCTCATTTTTAAAACTAAGCGTCAGGGATAGGAATCAAGCCCTTTTCTTTCCGCGTCAAGTGTGGTAGAACAAAAGAAGGCGTTTGTAACAGACACCAAACAACTGGAAGAGCTTCATACGGAAAGGGATGCAACTGGGATGTACGTGGTATGTAAAGAGCATGTGGAACTGGCAATTGATATGTTCGTCGATGAATACGAGGATGCACCGGATGTCGTCGATCTCAAGGAAACGAAATTTTCGGATTGGGACCCTCCAGTGAAGTGCAAGGAATGTGAGCAGAAAGCGGAATTTTTAGTCGTCTAAAAAACAAGCACGGGCGTTTCGGGCAGAAACGTCCTTTTTGTATACTAGGATTTTGCAAAATCCTCATACATATAGCTATACTTATTCCCAACAGGTGCTGAGACAGGAGTGAACGATGGATGGACCCTTTGCTGCATTCACTGTTTCGTCCGATTCAGGTCAATGGAAGTGATTCTTCCACAACCTATATCGAAAAAAGGCCGTCTGCTCCGCTGAGAGCTTATGTCGCTTGCTATTGGGAGTCCGGTCCGGTTACTGGAGAGGTTTTGGAGGGGAATCTGGGTGTTTCGTGTGGTAACGAAGCTACATTAAGCTTGTCAGGTGAAGAAGCGGTGGATCGGGTATTACCTGACGGCTGTACGGATATTCTATTAAAATACAACCCGGTGAGTAGGAGTCAGGATATCTCGTACTGCGGGACGTTTACACATCCGTTCGTATCTGCCAGACAAGCAGGGTCCGAGACACGCATTTTTGCTGTGCGATTTTTTCCGGGCGGGGCACATTATTTTCACGGTATGCCGACTCACTTGTTTACAGGCGGTAATTATCGCTTGGATGATATATGGCCCGAGAATATCGAGATCATAGGTGAGCGCATTTTGGAAGCTCGGGATTTCAATGAACGGGTGCGCATAATGGACGAGTATCTGAACCAGCTTATACTGCGCCAAGGGACGAACGATTGTGACCTGATGAAAAACCTGCTGCATCGTATCTTTGTAAGTAGTGGGAGTATGAGTGTTAAAGAGCTAGCAGAGCGCGAAACGATCAGTGAAAGACAGATCAACCGCAAGTTCGGGCAATGGATCGGGATCAGTCCCAAAAAGTTCAGTGAAGTCGTCCGCTTCCAGAGCGTTCTACACAGTATCCAAAGCGGCGGGGGTCTGGATTGGACGGAGCTGGCATTGAAGCACAGCTTTTTCGACCAGGCGCATTTAATCCGCGATTTTCGCAGGTTTTATGGAGATTCTCCGCTTACAGCGGCAAGGGATTTTCGAAAGTTGTCCGATTTTTACAATACACGTCCTGAGGCTTCCGTTATACTCAAAACATGAAGAAGAATGACAAAGGAGAGATGAGAACATGAGTGGAACGCTGCAAATCCGGGAACACCTGCTGAATGAGCTGGAGACTGGAGTACGAACAGGTGAAGCCCTGATCCGTAAAATACGTCCAGAGGATTGGAGCTTTCGCCCACAGGACAATTTCCGCTCACTTTTGGAGCTAGTGCATCATTTTGTACTCATTCCTGCTTCGGATCTTGCGATTATGCATCAGGAGAAGTCCGAGGAAGAAGTAGGGAATATTGAAAACAGCCTGTCCGAGGTAAACGATCCCGAACGTTTGGCTGCAAGTTTCAGGGAGAATTTTGAGGCATATAAGGCTTACATTCTTTCGCTCAGCGAAGACGATTATTTGAATCGTTCGACCAAAGCTTTTTATATGGAGCATGGACATTTGCAGGTCCAATGGCAGATTGAGACCATGACACACGTGTTCCATCACCGTTCGCAGATCTATAATTATTTGAAGCAGTTGGGGCATGAAGTGAGCTTTTTTATGTTGTACGCTTGAGTGTTTTTTATAAAAAGGTTTGAAGGGCACCTGTGCGGTGCTCTTTTTTTGGTTGTAATCAAGCTTTTCCGGGATGGAATGGCCTTACTCAAACGCGCGTGAAACTTCTTTACTAACTCGTCTGAGAATCCCGATTTGCTTTTTATGTTCAATTCATTTTTTGTTGTAACTCAATTAAACCAACAATATTTTTTGTTATAGTAGTAAGAATTTCGAGCTCTGTTGTTTCTCTTGAATTTATGAGTACCATAAGTTCATTTATGATTTGTTTTCGATCCGAAGTTTCATCGAATTGAAAAAGTTCAAAGGGTGGAACTTTTAACGCTAAAATTATTTTTTCCAACGTCTCCAATGAAATATTTCGATCCCCACGTTCTACTCCGCCAATATAACTGTAATGAAGTCCTGCTGCTTCTGCCAGTTGTTCCTGTGTCCAGCCTTTAGCTTTTCTTAGCTCCCGTATCCGATTTCCGACACTTTCTGGTAAACTCATGTAATCACCTCCACTTAAGGTTAGAAGAGGAGAGAATATCGTTACAGACCATCTAGTTCAAAATAAAATCATTAAAAATAGTACTTTTAAGTACTTTTTTATATTGACCTTCATTCTCGTTTTCTATACAATTGGTTGTAAATGGAAATATGAGGAGAGGCTACTCTTGAAAACTTCTATCCTAAAATCACTCAAACCGGACATCATTGTTGAAATGTTAGAGATGGCTGTGGCTTTTGAAAATTGGAAAAAGGTGATGGAGACGGCGGATATTTTGTACCGATGTGTACAGCGTATCTATGAAGAACGGCAGTATCATAAAGCAATGAAATTACCCATTCCGGATGTCAATTTAGAGCGCCCGCTGGTATATTATTTTGGGCTCAGTCACCTGATGTGTGGAATGGCTCACCAGAACCAGGGTGCATATGAGCAGGCAAGGGAGTGCATCTATAAGTATGCTGAGCTGGGGTGGATGGAGGATTTAAAGGAAGAAGACAATCAGGTTGTTGAGGAATTCAGGTTTATAGCCAAAACTAATTTATATGCAGTAGATATTTTGTCTGGAAATATAGAGCTGATCGAGGAATATGTAGCCTTTTTACAGGATAATCTAGAGGAAATATTACCGGGGCTGAATACCATATTACAGGCAGCGCTTATGTATCATTTGGATGTAGGAGATATTTTACATACGTTTGCAGAGCAGATTGATGAATTCGGGAGTTATGAAGACGCAGAGAACATATCATACTATTATAGCTACTGCTTTCATTTGGCTTTGTACTATCGGAAGTACGATAGATTACAGGATGCAGTGGGATTTACTGTGCGGGCGATGCAACTTGCCGATCAGTCGGGTAATGATGGTCAATTTAAGAAATGTACAGCATTGTTTGAGTCCCTGCGCGAGTCTGCGACAGCTGAACAAATCAGCGAATATCGTCAGATGCTAATGCAGTGTCTTGATGAATATGGAACTGATAGGCATTTCATTGTGAAGAGCGTAAATGAATGATCCGCTATGATCTGAACAGGGAGTAGGCTCGTAGTGGAGAGGAAATAGATAGGTAAGAGACGTTTCAGGTGCTAAAATAACTATGTTAAAGGTATCTTTTCATGTTAGGGATCGTAAATACGATTTTACATTATCATTCGACATAGATAGGGGTATGGAATTTGTTTATTCAGCTTATAGGTGTGGGGAAGTTAAAAGAGAAGTATTTGGTCATGGGAATTCAGGAATACGCTAAACGGCTGGGGCCATACATCAAGTTTCAAATGATCGAGGTAGCGGATGAGAAGGCTCCTGACACACTGAGCGAGGCGGAGGTTCGACAGGTCAAGGAGCGAGAGGGCGAGCGTATTCTTGCTCATGTGAAAAGTGAAGCACATGTCATTGTGCTCGCCATCGACGGCAAACTGTGGAGCTCGGAAGAACTCGCAGAGGAATTGGACAAACTTGGCACCTACGGTACAAGCCATGTTGTCTTCGTTATTGGTGGTAGCCACGGTCTTTCTGACGAAGTCCTTCGCCGTGCTCAGCAGAAGCTAAGCTTCGGAAGGATGACCTTGCCTCATCAACTGATGCGGCTGGTGTTGGTGGAGCAGATTTACCGGGCGGTGAAGATTAATCGGGGGGAACCGTATCATAAGTAACGGCAACGCAAATTTGTGCCTATCGATAGATACGGTGAATATAAATTATAGTTTGAGACTCCCTATGAGTATTTTTATTAGGAAATAGTCAAAAGTAAGAACCGTTATTAAAAACACACTAGCGATAAAGTAGAATACTGCTATATGAAGTCTTTTGCGATAATATAAATAGCTAGCAGTAGCAATTAAAAACAGTGTGGGAAAGGCTATTGATAGTGAGTTAAATAATATTTTCAGTAATCTAAACATTGTATTAATTTCACGATTTATTGAAATAAAGTCCAGCAGTGCAAACACAGCGAACCCGCTAAAAGCAATACTTAGAATAATCATTTGGGTTCGCAAGTTGTAATTATCAGCAAACTGCCGTAGCACAATCGGTAATTTTGAAATTCTTGATGGAATCGATTTTGAGAAATAGATAATTATCTGCAATGCAGAAAGAAGACGATTAAAAGCGGTGCCAATAAATTTAGTCACGCGATGCCCCCACGAAGTACTAACGGATTCATCAGTTAACAATGAGTTGTTGTACGCAATAAAATCATTATTACTTCTGATAAGTAACTCGTAGCTTTCTCCACCATAGTATACGGATTTTTTTAGAAGGATAACAACATCTTCTACGTCTTCAATATTATGAAGATGCAAAGCAGTTAAATAACTGTTTCTGGCTTTTTTCTGTAAGGCTTCTTCTTTGCGATCCAGTAGAAGTAATCCTATAAATGAACCTATGATATATGGCATCAGAGTCACGTTAATAAACTTATCAAACAACTCTTTAAACGTATTGCTATTTGTTAGATTGAGAAATTCTTCAAAACCTTTTGCATCAAATCCTATAACAAATGTATTAATGCTGTTTGATACATCTTGTGATACAAATAATAGTAATAGTATCAACGCATTAAAAATGTAATTCACGAAAGTAAATGCATTTTTTGATCGTTTAAAAAAATATGGCGGTGTAATACCGATAATAAGTACCTGAATAAAAATTGAGACGAGCAAGTTCGATAAAAAATATGATTTATCCGACGCAATGAAAATAAAGCCTACTCCTACGTGAATTAAATTATCAATAAAGCCCCGAAATTCCGCACTAGTAAACGAAGGCGGGGTTCCTGTTTCAAGAAACTTCATTGAAAAGGCAAGTAGCGAAGTAATAATTAATAGCAGTACCATGAAGGAGATTATTAGAATCATTAGACCAAAGAATGTCGAAACCAATATCATTAACACAGGACTGACTTTTGAATGGCTTAACCTAATTATTAGTATGAACGCAAATGCAACCAAGAAGAGAAATGGTAGCGTAACATCATTATCGTTGAGTATGGATGGACGATTAAATATCACTTCTACCCCAACTAATAATGTGGACACTAATAAAAAACACCCGATCAACAATTTAATGGCATTATGTATAATACTCTTCCTGTGAAGCAAATCATTAAAGTAAGAGTTAATATAAAAATACTGTAGGTCTTTCAATCCCTTTATCGACTTGAAAACTCTCCAACTCAATATAAACGCAGCATATATTGAGTAGCTTGTAGATATTATCATAAGCAGAGTGAAAATCGGGTATTTATGAGTCAATACAACTAACATAATATTCATGGAATTAAAAGCAAAAAATCCATTAAATGATAATATTTTTTCATGCAACCACTTAAAAATAATAATTCCCTCCTGTTGATTGTCATTAGTTTTATATGAAAATGTTGCCGATAACCATATTTCGATTATCGGCAACAATTTCATAGTATTTGAGACAGCTAGTTTATTTATTCTTTAAGCATACCGATTATTTCATCACAGTATTTACAACTATTGTATAAATTCAAGATTGTTTCATTTCTTCCTCAGAAAACCTGGAGGATTTTGCGATGATATCGATATATCACATCATCATGCCCTAAGACACACGAAGTAGATACGCACGTTAATGAATTCGCGTAGTCATATGTTATTGTAAGGAAGTACCTGAATCATCCGAGTTTATCCTATCAATAGATACTAGTGAACCGTATCATAAGTAACGGCAATGCATATAAATTTAGGACTAAAGAAGGAACTCAATGATTGATGTCGAATCCATATTATACAAAATGCCCCAAAGGGAGTGCGCATATTGACTTACTTCATAGAGACTGTTCCTAATATTATTGATAACAAAAAGCTTAGAGAACCACAAATTGAAGCTTATATTAAGATTAAGGAATATTTTGAAAGTAACCCGACAGGCGAAGCATTGGTAGTTTTACCTACTGGTACAGGTAAGAGTGGTTTAATATCAATTGCACCTTATGGGGTTTCGTCTAAGAGAGTCCTGGTAATAACTCCAGGTCTGGTGACAAAAAAGAGTGTGGTTAAGACATTGCATCCATTAGAGGATAATTTCTGGCTGAATCAGGATGTAATATTCTCCCCTGAGGATATGCCAGTGGTGGAGGAATATGAAACTGACATGTTAATGTCTAGCTTAGAGAAATGTAATTTTGTTATTACGAATGTCCACAAATTAAATATTAATAGCCCAAATTCTTTATTAAGTAAAGTACCACGAAATTTTTTTGATTTAATTATTGTAGATGAGGCTCACCACTCTGTAGCAAATACATGGGTTGAAGCCTTACGGTATTTTTCAGAAGCTAAGAAATTGCACGTAACAGGGACTCCTTATAGAGGTGATCATCAAGAATTGCCAGGCGAGGAGATTCACAATACATCTTTATCTGAAGTTATGGCATTGAAATATGTAAAATGGCTTAGGAAAGCAACCATTAACAACGACAATTTATATTTTTCTATTCCTGGTGACCCTAAAAAATATAGTAAAGATGAAGTTCTTGCTAAAAAGGAAAAAGAGTGGATTGAGAAATCCATCGCGCTTTCCAAAGAATGTTCAATGGATGTTATAGATGAAAGTATAAATCAACTTAAAATCATCAAAAATACTTCTCCTAATGTTCCGCATAAGATTCTGGCTGTAGCATGTAGTATTGAACATGCAAGAGATGTTGCATACTGGTACAAAGAAAAGGGGAGTACAGTCTGTATCGTTCATAGTGGGATGAAGCCAGATGAACTTGAAAAAGCATTTGTGGACATTGAGGAACATAGATGTGAAGTGGTTGTTTCCGTAAACATGCTAATGGAAGGGTACGATCATAAATATTTGACAGTTTTATCTCTTTTTAGGCCTTACAGGAGTTTAAATGCATTTGCACAAGTAGTAGGGAGAATTTTAAGAGCTATTCCTAGTGATGAAATAACAGATTTTGCAATAGATAATAATGCAGTCGTTATATTCCATGAAGAGATAGGTCTAAATTTAATGTGGGAAGTATTCTCTAAGGAAGTTGAAAATAGCAAAAGAATTCCTGTGAAAGATTACGAGATATCTGATAGAGAATATACAAAACGAGAAATTGTATATGCCTCTATTGAAAAAGATGAGTATTTTATAAGTGATAAAGAATCGTACCTCTCTGGGCTTGATTTCAATGAAATGTTTGAAGAAGCGAGACGTCAAATTGATTCAGAACTGGAGAGTAAAATCCAAAAACTCAGAGATGCAGGGTTTAGTGAGGAAGAAGTACTCGCAGCGAAAGATGCATTAAGAAAGCAGTCAATTACATCCAAAAAAATGGAGCTTGATGAGTTATTACTATCCAAGAGACCAGAGTTATTAAGGAAAAAAACCAGAGGGCTCTTATTTAATAATGCTAATGAAGCTGTACAAGTAATACTTTCCGAAAAGGATATTAATCCCAAAGGAACTGAGTTATATTTTAAATTTAATAAGATAATCCATAACTTAAATAGTGATTGTACCAATGATGGAATATTGGTAAGATACATTAATGCAAGATTATATTTAAAATACGGCCCTGTTAAGAAAAGAGAGCCGGAGGCGCTACTTGAGTCACAGAAGTATCTTGGTGTGATAATTGAAGAGCTGAGGAGGATGCTATAGTGGAAATGACAACCATGATAAACAAGAAAATCAATGAATTGATAAATTTATTGCTTACTGATGGGGTACAACCCTACGATTTAATTGATAATATCTTTTTACATGAGTATGATGAGATATCTTATAAGAAACAAAATGGAATGATTATTGGTGAACTTACCTTTTTGGAAAACATAGCTTCAAGAACTTTAAAAATTAAACTTAGATATCACTATACCCTTGATAAGACGTTGGTAAAAATAGAAGAGGTAATGTGCGGAGAAGCAAAGTTACTGTGGGATAGAAGTTCTACTGAAACAAAAATCCTTGATGAGTTAGTAGGTTTATTAATCGAGGTTTATAATGAAAGCCAGATGTCGAATTTCATTTCAACTTTACCTGATAATCTCAAATCAAAAATTGAGAATAAATTATATAACTTAACGGCGTAAAATAGGAGAGAGGCAGGGCATTAGTGCCTCTCTTCTATTTTTTTGTGACCAATTTGCTATGGCACAGGAATAAATGAAACTCAAGGAATGCGTTGCTTACTTTGTTTAATGTATTATCAATTGGATTTCCCTAATCTTTCTATCAGACGCCACCGTTACCCGTTTAATAATTGCATGTACCAATTGCTTTTTTCGCTCATTACTCATTTGATCGAACAACCCTGTGAACTCCCCAAGCATCCCACGTATTTGATCCAAATTTACCGGATTACCACCCTCATTTTTAAGAACATCCTCAATATCCACTCTTTGCTTCAACAGTACCGTTTCCTGCTCAGCCAATTCCCCCACTCGTTCCTTAAGTAAATGAACTTCCAGCATATCCTCCTCATACAATTTGAAGTATTTAGATTTCTTACGTGCAAGGTCGCTTATTTCCTTGTCAATCTGCTTTAACTCATCAATCAAAGCCCCTTTATCCACTTTCTGTTTCCCATTTAACCTATTCATCACATCTTCGATCAACTGCGGTTGATTCACAAATTCCTGTATCCGTCTCAGTATTTCCGGTTCAACATAATCGGCACGTATACTATTGGCTCTACATACCGCACTTCCTTTGTTGGCAAACTGTCCGCATTGATAATACAGCGTATAATACCGCTCTCCATTGGCGCGTTTACGTGTAGCTCTTTGTGGACTACTGTCAATAGAATGGACACCCAAAGTCGAGAATTTCAAGCGGGTTTTCGGTACAACCGTTCATACTGATT
>NZ_SLTL01000049.1:0-22246 GCF_014858585.1 Paenibacillus sp. 23TSA30-6
TTCAGAGGAAATTGGAAGAGTAACCCCAACTTCCGTTACTGAGGACATAAGCTAGAGCTTGATCCAAATTCATAAGCTACGCATGCAAAATGTCAGGTCCTCATCACAGGGCTTGGCATTTTTAGTATTTCTGGCTCTGGAACGGTTTTGGTGCTGGTGTTGGAGCGTCGTTTATGGTTATCATAGACGAAGGTATGAATCTATCGTTTACATTCGGATACAAAAGGAGATACAAGATGGCTGAACCTTTAAAAAATATATACACAGAGGATTTTCTTCGCCTTTTCGGTGAAAGAGTACAAACGGCGTATAGCTCGTTTGATACCCAGAGATTTATCCATCAAGTCATGGACGAATCGTGGAATGAGCTGGAGCTAAAAGCCCGGATGCGGCGGATTTCACTAACATTGGGGACGTTCTTGCCCAGTCGTTATGAAGAAGCCTTGGCTGTCCTTTTTGCTATAGACGAGCATTGCAGCGGTTTCCCGTACTTATTCTTTCCGGATTTTGTGGAGGTGTATGGGCAGGGGGAGGAGCATTGGACGCTTTCCATGGAAGCGCTGGAGCGTTTCACACAGAAGTCATCTGCGGAGTTTGCCGTCAGACCCTTCCTGCTGCGCGAACCGGAACGGATGATGCGCCAGATGACGGTCTGGGCGGGGCATCCAAGCGAGCATGTCCGTCGTCTTGCCAGCGAAGGCTGTCGTCCACGACTGCCGTGGGGGCAAGCGTTGCCCATATTTAAGCGCGATCCCGCTCCAGTATTGGTCGTGCTGGAAATGTTGAAAGCCGATCCCTCACTGTATGTACGTAAAAGTGTAGCCAACAACCTGAACGACATCGCCAAGGATCATCCCGAAGCAGTCATTGCAACAGCTCAACGATGGAAAGGTACGCATCCCCACACCGACTGGATTGTACGCCACGGCTGCCGGACCCTGATTCGCAAGTCCAGCCCCGAGGTGATGACACTGTTCGGCTATGCCGAAGAAACGAATGGGTCCCCGTTAGTCACGGAAGCGTCTTTTACTGCCGATCCGGCTGTGTTAAAGCTCGGTGATAGCTGTGAGCTAAGCTATGCGCTTCAACTTCGGGAAGGTGACCCGGTGCGAGTTCGCATCGAATACGGAATCGACTTTGTGAAGGCAAGAGGACAAGTCTCGCGTAAATTATTTTTGCTTTCCGACAAAAACGTACCCGGAGGAACCCGTCTTACAGGTACGCGAACACACCGTTTCGCAGACCTGACGACCCGCCGCCATTATCCAGGTGCACACCGTATTATGCTGCTTGTGAACGGACAAGAAGCGGCATCTACAGTAGTGGAGCTCCAGTTTTAAAAGCTTTATAGCAGCATAGAGAAAGAGTCTGAAACCTGGCTCTTTCTTTTTGTCGTTCGCTTCTACGGACTTTATTTTTTTTCGAAAAAATGAGTCTGGTATTAGAACCTGGTACTAAGACGTGTTATAATAAGATTAGATCGTGGCTCTCATCTTATGTATAAAGGGGAATGTACAATTTGACAGATCAACAGCAATGGCTTGCGCCTGAATATTACAATATGACTTCGGAAATGGAACACCATGACGCCAGCAAGACAGCACTCAAGTGGTTAAGCGAAACAGGAGACTACGAGGAAATCACCTACGGGGAGCTATTGAAAAAAGCTAATCGACTGGCTGGAGGACTCGCTGGACTGGGATTTAACAAAGGAGACAGGGTTCTGGTCGTAGTACCACGTCGCATTATTGCGTATGTGATTTACCTGGCTTGCTTAAAGCTGGGACTTGCCGTTATTCCTTCTTCCGAAATGCTTCGGGCCAAGGATATTGCCTATCGACTTCGCCATTCGGAAGCGCGCGGGGTGATTGCCTGGACCGGAGTAACAGGTGAAGTGGACAAAGTAGACGGGGATTTGCCTTCTCTGGATTACCGTATCTCGGTTTCCAGCGACGACACCGTAGCTGAACCCGGCTGGCTGGAGCTGAATGAGCTGATGGTTGGACAGGAAGATACCTTTGAAGCTGTGAAAACGCACCGGGATGACATGGCAATTCTGGCCTATACCTCCGGTACCACGGGAAATCCTAAAGGTGTCGTACATAGCCACGGCTGGGGATTTGCCCATCTTCGGATTACATCCCCTTGGCTGGATATCCAGGCCTCGGATACGGTATGGGCTACAGCTGCGCCAGGATGGCAAAAATGGATTTGGAGTCCGTTTCTATCCGTATTGGGAAATGGAGCGACCGGATTCGTATATAATGGTTCTTTTCGTCCGGGTCGCTATTTGCAGTTCCTACAGCAATACCGGATTCAAGTGTTATGCTGTACCCCAACGGAATACCGGATTATGGCGAAGACGGATGGGTTGGATCAATATGATCTGTCCCAACTGCGCAGCGCAGTTTCTGCGGGAGAACCTCTTAATCAGGAGGTCATTAACAAGTTTCAGGAGCAGTTCAACATTACGATTCGTGACGGTTACGGCCAGACGGAAAGCACTTTGATTATCGGTAATTTGAAGGACGCGCCTTTGCGCACAGGTTCAATGGGAAAATCCATTGCGCCAGGACTGGTTGAGATCGTAGACGAGGACGGTGTTCCGCTGGCTACGGGCCAAGTGGGCGATATTGCAGTGCGTGCTGATCTACCGGCATTATTCCATACGTATTACCTTGATCCAGAGCGCAAAGGAGTCAGTGTCCATGGAGACTATTTTGTTACAGGAGACCGGGCGCGAAAGGACGAGGATGGATACTTCTGGTTTGAAGGACGCGGTGACGATATCATTATTAGCTCCGGTTATACCATCGGTCCCTTCGAAGTGGAGGAAGCGCTCATGAAGCATGACTCTGTACAGGAGTGTGCTGCCGTAGCCAGTCCTGACGAAATCCGGGGACATATTGTAAAAGCCTACGTTGTACTCAAAGCCGGAGTAGAAGGATCACCGGAGTTGGTGAAGGAACTGCAACATCATGTGAAAGCATTGACAGCGCCTTACAAATATCCACGAAAAATAGAGTTTATTCAAGAGCTTCCTAAAACCAGCTCGGGTAAAATACGAAGAGTGGAGCTGCGTGAATTGGAGAAGCAGTCAGTACTGTAATTGTAGATTGTAAATATCATGAAATTCGGAACAGGAGCGTGGAAAAATGAGTTCCTTTGAAGCATTGCTGGAACAATATGCAGAACTTGTCGTAAGAGTAGGTGTCAACATCCAGCCCGGACAGGCGTTGTTGGTAACTGCACCACTGGAAACCGTTGAGTTTACACGCCTGATTGTCAGCAAAGCCTATGAAGCAGGCGCTAAATATGTACAGGTAGAGTTTGAGGATGATTCCATTACACGTAGTCGTTTTGAACATGGTGACGAAGCCAGCTTTGATTACTACCCTGCTTGGAAGGCAGAAATGATGGAGAAATTCGCCGAAGAGGGTGGAGCCACGCTAACAATCAAGGTGCCGAACCCAGATCTGTACCAAGGCATTGATCCGCAAAAAGTATCGCGTGCAACGAAGGCGGCGGTAACGATGAGAGAGGGCTTCTCCCACTACACCCGAAATCATAAAATCAGCTGGTGTCTGATCAAAGCACCGACGAAGGCTTGGGCCGATAAAGTGTTTGCCGATATGGCGGAAGAGGACCGAATTCGTGTCATGTGGGAAACTATTTTCCAGATGAATCGTGTAGATGGCTCCGATCCCGTCCTGAATTGGCAGAAACATCTGAAAAACCTCGAACAGCTGCAAAACAAGCTGAATCATAAAAAGTATAAAAGCCTGCACTACCGCGCACCCGGAACAGATTTGAAAATCGAACTGGCCGACGGACATATTTGGCGCAGCGGTGGTGGTGAAAACGAGCGTGGAGACTACTTTGTGGCGAATATGCCGACAGAAGAAGTTTTCACAATGCCTAAACGTACAGGTGTAAATGGTTATGTCACCAGCACGATGCCGTTAAATTTGAATGGACAACTGGTCGATCGCATTACATTTACCTTTAAGGATGGCATAGTTACCAAATATACAGCGGAATCCGGCGAGCAACATCTGACTCATTTGCTGGCTACGGATGAAGGGGCCAGCTATTTGGGTGAAGTCGCGCTCGTGCCGCACGATTCACCGATTTCCAATCTCAATCGCATCTTTTACAACACAGGGATTGATGAAAATGCCTCCTGTCACTTGGCGCTCGGCAGTGCGTATCCGTTTAACCTCGAAAAAGGAACACAAATGAACCGGGAAGAGCTGCTCCAGAACGGTGCCAATGTCAGCCTGACCCATGTTGACTTTATGATTGGCTCTGCTGAGCTGGATATTGACGGCGAGCTGCAGGACGGAAGTACAGAGGCTGTGTTCCGCAAAGGAAATTGGGCGATTTAATCCTTTTCTCAATCTCAATTTATAGCAACCCGCAAGCGATCTCATTCGTTTGCGGGTTTTTGTATATGCTAAATATCAAACTGTGCTTGTATTGCGAAATATAAAGTGCTAAACTAAGTTCAAACATAAATTTAAACAGTGTTTTAAATTATGTTTAACTTATAGAATTCTGGTCTATTCAATCCGCTCTGATTGGACCAGGTAAGAGGAGGAGAAGTATGAATCACGTAGACAAAAAACAGCAAACCAAAGAAAAAATATTACACGCTGCGCTTGAATTCATTAAAAAGGAAGGTTTTGAGGCGGTTACAATCAGGAAAATTGCCGACCTGTCGACCACTAATATTTCTCTAGTTAATTATTATTTTGGCTCTAAGGAAAATCTGCTCAGTGAAGCCATTGAAGTAATATTAAGTGGCTTTCAGCACACTTTTTCTATTTTGGACAATACAGCGATCCCGCCCCAAGATCGACTGAAACAATTTTTGTTTGATTATTTACAAGTCATTCGGCAATACCCGGAGCTTCTCTCACGTGTCATTGTCATGGGTAGCACGCCCTTCACATCCCAACAGGAATACGGAAGGTTTTTAAACATGATGGGATTCCCCAAAGTGCAAAGTACGATCAAGGACTTGACAGGTGAGCAACGGCCAGAGCGATTGTTAGCGATGATGCTGCAGATATTTGGGGCTATTTTTCTTCCCGCATTGATGAGCCCGATTCTTGAATCCGGAGCGGCTGTGGAAATGCCTTCAATCGAGGAACAATTAAACCTGTTGTTTGAAAGATATTTTGATAAATGAGGATTTTGCAAAAATCCTGAAATAATAAATGACTGGAGTGAATACTATGAATTTTTTGAGAAAATACTGGCAGGACGCAGGGGCTATCATCGGTGTGATCGTATGTATTGGTTTACTTATGAACAGGGCCATTTTTTCGGATATAACAGGAATTTTATGGTTGAGCTTTGTAACCATACTTTTTCATCAATTTGAGGAGTACCGCTGGCCTGGATATTTTGCCGGTCTATTTAACAACGTCATGTTTAAAAGTGAAACCCCAGATCGGTACCCTTTAAACACCCAATCAGCCATGATTATTAATGTGGTGATTGCCTATGTGTTTTATTTACTCCCGATATTATTTCCGCACGTGATATGGCTTGGACTCGCGCCTGTTTTTATGGGCTTCTTCCAGGTAGTCTGGCATGGCATTGTTGTGAATATAAAAGCAAAAACCTTATATAATCCCGGTTTGTTTACGGCAGTCTCCCTGCATGTTCCGGTCGGAATCTGGTACATTCACGATATTGTCAAGTACAATGCACCCACCGCAGCAGACTGGATCTGGGGGACAATCTACTTTGCTTTTGCTGTATATATCTTCATCATAAAAGGGAATATGTGGTTGAAAAACAGCAATTCTCCTTATCCTTTTTCTCAACAAAAGTTAGGATCGTACTATCGTAAATAGTGTATGTTGGATGATCTTCAATGTCCTTGTTTACAAGTTGGAAACAAGTAGAGGTATTCTGGAAATGTGGTTCGGTTACACTTGGTTTGTACCTCATTGAAACAAGGAAAGAGTGATCTCATGATAAAACATTCACATCAACCACATGAATCAAAAAAGCTGCCCTATAAGCTAATAACGGCTACTGCTTTGATGGCTATCAGTTTCGTTGTCATCACCGGATGCGGCAATAGCGGAGATGCAAAATCAACTGCTCCAATTACGGAAGGCGCGGTTGCACCATCTACCGATTCTGCGGTTCAGCAAACGGACGATAATAGTAAGAGTGCAGATGCGAACAAGCAAGGTTCGGACACACACCAGCAAAGTCCAAGTGCAGCAGATTCCAAAAATACAGGAAAGGTGTCTGAGCAAGGCTCAACCTCGGCCCATCAGTCACCTGCCAGTAGTGCAGCGCCATCTAATCACACACACAGTTTCCCAGCAACCATACTCAGCGCCGCCAAGCTGGGGACGCTTCCGAATTTGCCCAAAGGTCTTGGTTTGGGAACGGGCAGCGATCTTTTGTTCGAGCTGTGGGGAAAATCCGAGTCAGGCTCTACCGGTCATCTGCGGAGCTACGCCAAGCATCATACGGATATCGTACTGGATGGAAGCGATAAAGTTACAGAGATTACATTATCCGATCCATCTTATAAAAAGCTGGTTATCAACCAAGTCATTAAGGAACTAGGTAAGCCGACCGAAAGGAACGACACCTCCAAAGACGTACCGGATACAGCAGAAGTTAGTTATACCATCAAAAATACTTCCGGGCTTGATCAGTATTTAGTATTTTCCTATCAGACAAAAACACAAAAGGTCAACTATGTCAGATTGTATTTTAACTCCATGACTCCATAATCTGAGACACAATAAAAGAGTCGCTTCCGAAACCATCACGGAGGCGACTTATTTTTTCTGAGCGATTACTATTGCATTTTCGTGCAGTGTCGTTTATATTGAATTTAGTGATTGATCAATCACTAATCTGAATCTGTGTTGAACAAAAGGATGGAGATTTCATGACCAAAGCTACGTCAACATCAATAAATCGTCAGAAGGAAATCATATCCGCCGCCATTGAAGTGTTTGCGGAGATGGGCTATTATCGTGCGACCACAGCCAAAGTGGCTGAACGGGCCAACATTTCTCAGCCATATGTTTTCCGTTTTTTCGCTACCAAGGAAGCCTTGCTGATTGAAGCGCTGAAGGTTTCATTTGCACGCATCATAGACTCTTTTCACCGAGTTATTCATTCGGTTTCGTCTGAACGGCTAGAGCAGGAGCTTATTGCAGCATATTCGCAAATTATGATGGAATACCGCAATGAGATCCTTTTGCAAATGCAGGCGCAGACGATTCACGAGGACGTGGTTGTGAACGTGATGCAGCAGGGATTACGTGAAATTCATGCGACGGTATATGATGCTTTTCGCCAGGCAGGGATTGATCAGGCATTGGAAAGAACGATGCTTTTTCTGGCCAGAGGCATGCTTTGTAATATCTCAATGTCGCTGGATCTGCCGGAGCTGATGAAAATAAACGATTAACCTCGTTTATTTTCATATTCTGTAATTGATTAATCACTAACTATTATTTCATCGCACTTTGTTATTGATTAGTCACTAAATAATTATTCTATTTAAGGAGTGTTCACAATGAAAAAAGCAATCGTATTAGGTGCAACCGGAGGAACTGGGTCGGCAATTCTACATGAACTTCTCAACAGAGGCATTGAAACCATCGCCTTCGGCCGTTCTTCCGATAAGCTCCAGCAATTACAAGCGTCATTGGGTCAGCCAAAGCATCTGTCTGTTTATAAAGGAGATGTATTCGATGCGAATCAGGTTAGTGACGCGGTTAAGGATGCAGATGTCATTTTCCAATGCGCGGCTGTTCCATACCACGAAATGGAGACACGCCAGCTTCCTTTGGGGGAATCCGTCATGGAGGCAGCCAACCGTTTAGGTAAGAAAATAGTCATCATAGACGGAATTTATCCGTACGGAAAGGCATTGACTCCATTGGTGAATGAGGAACATCCCAAAAACCCTCATACCCGTAAGGGAAAAGTCAAGCTGGAATTTGAAAAGCTTATATTCAGTTCCCACTGGGATCATGCACAGCCTATGATTGCAAGATTGCCTGATTATTACGGACCTACAGCCAACAAATCCTCTTATTTAGGTTTAACTATGGAGGCTGTGGCTGCTGGAAAACCGGCTATTTTCATAGGAGGCTTGAATGTCCCCCGCGAATATGTGTATCTACCCGATGTGGCAGTGATGATCGTGGAATTAGCTAGCCGGGAAGAAGCTTACGGTCAAAATTGGAACATACCGGGGGCGGGTGTGATTTCCGGCAAAAAGCTTGTGCATATTGCACAAAAAGCAAGTGGTAAAACTAAACCCGTCTTTCCACTGCGAAAAACCGCACTTCGTCTGATCGGATTATTTGATCCCGTGATTCGTGAAATCGTAGAGATGCTATATCTGACCCAAACACCTGTTGTGCTGGATGGTAGCAAATACGAGCGTGTTGTAGGCCCTATACCCAAGACCCCTTTTGAAAAAGGCATAACGGATACAATACTCGCATTGAAAAAACGTCAATAAAAAAATCTATGATGGGGCTTTATCAGAAAATATACTTCCAAGCTATGAAAGCCGCGATGGCAGCATCACGGAGCTGAGTGAAGGCGGTAAAGTTCACGCACGCTTAGCAGAGCTTTACCAGACGAATCCGGGTTTAAACCTGCAAAGTGAGACTGAAATCAGAAATAGAGTAACTGCTAACTTACCAGAACACCCTAACGCCTATCAAGAAATTCGGCAGACCAACATGGGAAAAATAACACCTACGGAAGAAGAACAGCGAGACATGGAAATGGGACCTAACCGCTGTGCCGTACATGACAACTAAAGTGGGGGTATGATGGATATTCTCCTGTATGGAGTCATGGTGCTTCTGGGTCTGATCGGATCATTCTTTTCCGGTTTGCTGGGTATCAGCGGAGCCATTATCAATTATCCGTTATTACTTTTTGTCCCGGCTGGCTTGGGCATAGCACATTTTTCAGCACAAGAAGTGTCCACGATTAGCATGTTTCAGGTCTTCTTTGCTTCATTAGCGGGAGTATTTATGTTAACCGTGCTCAAGATTCCTACCCGAACGACCATCGCATCCTCATTCGCTATTGTGTTCATTTCCGCCATTGGCGGTGTCATTGGCAAAATATCAACGGGTCAAATTCCGGTTATCGTAACTGTTTTTACGGTATTGGGAAGTTTGATCGGCGCACCTCTAGGCTCCAAATTTGGCTGGATGATGCCGCGTGGACCCCAAAAGCTTGCATTGTCCAAAATGAATTTTGCAGGACTCGGCCCACAGATGATCAAGCATGTCATGAAAAAGCATAATGCGCTTTCCCTTCCGCAGCTTATCGAGCTGGCGCAAGAGCAGGGGATCAAGCTGGTGGCCTGCACCATGACCATGGATCTGCTAGGACTACAACAGGAAGAGCTGATGGACGGTTTGGAATATGCCGGAGTAGCTGCCTACCTGGGGGATGCTTCGCAGGGTAAGGTAAATCTATTCATTTAGGATGTCCTTATTATTTTTTCGGTTTATAATATACCTATACATGTATATGATTAAATCAAAAAGGAGTGTATACCTGATGGATTACAATTATAGTGATGAGCTGAAAACACGCCTGAGAAGAATTGAGGGTCAGGTGCGTGGGGTGCTTCGTTTAATGGATGAAGGACAATCCTGTAAGGACGTAGTAAGCCAGTTATCCGCCGTACGCAATGCATCCGATAAAGCGATTGCCCAGATCGTGGCAGAGAATCTGCAACGTTGTATATTGGAAGAACAAGAGGCTGGTGGAGATACAGATAAACTTGTTAAGGAAGCGATCCAGCTTCTCGTAAAAAGTCGTTAAGGAGCTGTAGTCCGACTTGAACCTCAGAATGGGTAGGGCAATATTATTTCCCGAAATTATTGCCCTCAATCCATAAGGGATGCTGAACATAAGTCCCTAAAACTCGATTAAAATACACTCGATTGTGAGAGGTTTCTTTCGTAACCCGAATACCAAAATCCCCATTTCCCTTGGATATGATTTCATTTAAATAAATACTGGATTGTTGAACATCCGTTTCCAGATAAATCCCGTTCGAATCACTCGTCCAATCACGAATTTTACCACGACCTTTCCAGGCTCCAAAATTAGAAATGATATTATTGGAAATATTGATTTTAGAACATCGCAAAACCTGGATGCCCGAGAAATCAGGATGATCAATCGTGTTGAACATCACGTTAATATGGTTAGAAAGCTGATCCAGTTCAATGCCAAAAAAGCGGGTATCCCAAATCTTATTGTACATAATCTCTAATCCATGGTATCGACTGCCTAATGAAATTGGGTGCTCTAAATTACGTGAAACGCGAATCCCTTCAGAATATAAGGTGTTATTTTCAAACACATTCTCATTATCGAGATGATTTTCTTCTACTGCTGCAATCGTATCTGCACCTGGCGTCACCTGTGGACCCGCAAAGTATACGGCAAAAATACTTGCAGCACCTAAAATCTTATTTCCTTCAATGCGGGTACGGTTAGAGGATGCAACAACAAGAGCTGCTTGAGCAGAGTGAGTGAACGTATCCAGGGTTAAGCGGGTAATCGAAACATCATCGGCGTTTATTTTGATTAAATCCTTTGAAGGATCGGCTTGGCGAAGTATCGTTTGTTCAATGGATTCACCCTGTATTTTTGTAGTATGGTTTTGGATCAATATAGTAGTAAAAACATTGTGAATACCGTTTTTTATTAAAATATTAGTTTCATTGGATGCTAAAGCTTCAATTAGAGAGAGATAGTCACCCGAGCCATCAGCGGCTACAACAGCAGACGGGGAAGAAGCAATAGATGGGTCCAAAAGCAAACCTCCAAACGTTTTTTACATGATCAAAATATCTGTTGATTTTTGTATGACGAACCCGTAACATTAGAAAAAAATATAACGGGAGCCTGTGGAAGCAAGCTGAGAGTACGACTAAGCCGTCGTAGACCGTGTGAACCTGTTGGATAATGCCAGCGTAGGGATAGAAGTGTATACATATGTATAGGCCAACAGTCTTTCACAGGTTCCTGAAGAAAGAGGGTTGGTTTTTTAATGTTAGATCAAATGGCTTTGTTGCTACAAAATATGCGGGATACGAATCCGCTCGTTCACAATATAACCAATGTGGTCGTCACCAATTTTACGGCAAACGGACTGCTCGCGCTCGGCGCTTCACCAGTTATGGCATACGCCAAAGAGGAAGTCGCAGATATGGCCCGAATTGCGGGGGCGCTTGTACTTAACATTGGTACGTTAAATGAAGAACTTGTAGAGTCCATGATTATGGCTGGTTTATCGGCTAATGAACATGGGGTACCTGTGCTGTTAGATCCCGTGGGCGCGGGAGCGACCCCATTCCGCACAGCCTCCGCTCTCCGGATTCTGGATCGGGTCAAGGTGGATATTGTTCGCGGTAACGCTGCTGAAATTGCACAAATCATTGGCGAAGACATACAAATTAAAGGTGTCGATGCTGGAGAAACAGGCAATTTGAATATTTCACAACTTGCAGTCAAAGCAGCCCATCAACTGAATACAATTGTTGCAATCACCGGCAAAGAAGACGTCATTACCGACGGCCGTATAGGGTGGATCATTGAGAACGGCCATAGCATGCTTACCAAAGTTACGGGAGCTGGTTGCCTATTAACTTCGGTGCTTGGCGCTTTCGCTGCTGTCGAAAACGACAGACTTACTGCTGGCATGGCAGCACTTGCCGTATATGGCGTTGCTGCTGAAATGGCAGCAGAACGAAAAGGTGGGGAAGGACCAGGAAGCTTTCAGATCGAGCTACTTAATATGCTGTTCGCGGTAACGCCGGAAGATGTGCGCCAGTACGGTAGGGTGCGCGCATTAGAGCGGATATTCTGAACACAAGAGGATAGAAGGTGAAATGAACCACTGTTTATATAGAAATGGACAGGTGTAATAACCCGTAAGGAGAAATAACTTCTTGCCGGGAGGTGTATGTATGGAGGTATTCGTCACGATTGGTGTCAAATTGATCATCAGCTTTTTTGGTTTGTGGATTATTGCTTTTATTACAGGGCGGAAAACCCTCAGTCAGTTAACACCGCTCGATTTTTTAACGTCATTGGTTTTAAGCGAAATTGTGGGGAATACACTATACGACGATAAGGTGAGCATTGGGCAGCTTTTGTTTGCTTTGGCACTGTGGTGCGCGCTGTCCTATTTTTTTGAGAAGGCAACGACCCATTTTGTAAGATTTGGATATATGGCGGAGGGCCGGACTGTGCTGCTCATCGATAAAGGCAAGGTTAATCAAGAAATGCTAGAAAAATACGATATTGAGTATACACAGTTACTTTCCATGCTTCGGCAGCAAAATATTTTTTCTCTTCGTGAGGTCAGGTACGCCACGTTGGAAACGAACGGCTCACTATCAGTCATGCGCAAACCCGAATACGAGCCGCCAACCGCTCAGGATATGGGGATAGGTGTGCAGCCTGATTTCTTTTCCGTTACGGTCATCGATAAAGGAAAGCTGCTGAACGAATCCATGAGGGGCAAGAAAATCGATATGGAGCAGATTAAAGCAAAGGTCCGAGAGCAAGGATATGGTGATATCGACGAGATCGCCTATGCGGAGTATAGCGAGGATGGAACACTGTACATTGTTCCGATGGGAGAGAAAACCTAATTAGACCAGGTTGGACCAGGCATAAATTATCTTTTAGTATCCGCGCTCAGCGCGGCTTTTTTTATGTATACAAGTCCAGTTCTTGGCTTGGGGAAAGAGCTTGTACTATTAGCCTAAACATTTCCTTTAAATATTCCGATAACATTTAAATGAACGTCTATTGCTTATGCTAGGCTGACAAGGCTGGATTACAATAAGAGGATTTTGTAATCTTACCAACTGGTTTGACAAATACATATTGTTATCAAGGAGTGCACAGATCATGAAAAAGAAGGGATTGCGCCAATGGATGGCTCCGTTCGCAACGGTTACTCTGATTTTGAATACGGGATATGGCATCTTGGGGGGAACGGATGTAGCGGCGAGTGCGTTGCCTGCCAAAGAGCATAGCTGGAATTTGAAAAATCCGGGTATAGAGCAGTCACATGCAAATGTATTAGCAGGTCAAGGGCGCTATGCGAAGGTTGGTTCGGGTACAGGCGTGACTACGCTTACAGAAGTAGATGGTCAAAGAACCTATATTAACAGAATTATAAAAACGTTGGCGAACCAAACAGCTGCGTTGAGTATTGCATCTGGAGAAGTAAGCCATTTGACAGCGGTTCCGGCAGATACAACAAAGATGAACTTGTCTTGGACAAATCCGACGGACACCAATTTTGACCATGTAAAGGTCAGCGTCAGCACGGACGTATATGTAGATAACATCAAAAGTAATTCTTATATGATGAGCGGCTTACAGCCTGATACAACATATAACTTTCGAGTGCAGACGGTGGATAAGAGCGGAAATGAATCTCAGGGGACTTCAGTACAGGCCAAAACGGCTTCTGTTGTTCCTGTAGATAAGACACCTCCAGGAGAGGTGAGCGGGCTGACAGCGACGAATGTGGGTTACAACGCTTTTACTGTGAATTACATTTTGCCCAAGGATGCTGACCTGAGCCAAGCGATTATCTATCTAAATGATAGGGAAGTGCAGCGAACCTTAGGTACGTCCTACACGTTTAGTGGCTTGATCGCTTCCACTAACTATACCGTAACGGTCAAAACAGTGGATAAATCCGGAAACGTATCTGGGGGGGTTAGTATTCCAGTTACAACCCCAACAGTCTCCGTCGATACTTCGTCCGTGCCAGATGTGACTGGAGCGACAGTGACGTCCGTTGGTAATCAGAGTATATCCATTTCCTGGACGAGACCCAGCGGGATTAGTACAGTTAGTCTATATCTGGACGGGCAACTGATAACAGATTCATCAGGAACGACATATACGTTCACGAACCTGACAGCAGCTCGGTCGTATGGAATTACGATTAGGTCCAAGCGGAGCACAGGTGCGTTGTCCTCTGGCGTGAAGCTGAGTGCGACGACTAATTCGAGCTCCAGTACGTCGGAAGTAACCAATCTTGAGGTAGACAGCAAGGATGAAACCTGGATAAAAATCACCTACGATATTCCGAGTGAAGCGCAGAGGGTGAAAATATATGTTGATAATGACTATCGTGGGGCTACAACCTCTGAGTCCTACAATATTACGAATTTGCGTACAGGACGCTGGTATGTAATTAAGGTAGTAGCAGTAAAAAGCAATGGAGGGGAATCTTCAGGTGTGAGTTTGTCGGAACGTACGGATACTTCCTATTCTTCTTCGTCGTCTAGTTCATCAGACTATGAGGAAGCAAGAGATTTGATGAGGACTGCGGAGAATAACCTGAGTGCATCCAGTTGGCGTGCTGCCAGAGACGCAATTAGTGATCTGCCAAGCGGGTCGCGTAAAAGTGATCTGCTGGATCGACTGGAAGCTATTCGCAATCGTGTGTTTAATACCAGCGGTTCATCTATCACGACAAGTACAAGTACAGGTACAACAAACTCTGGCTCAGCGTCCGTGTACTCCAACAATACGGTTGCCCCGTACGCAACTTCATTCATCCTGACACCAGGAGCTAAATATGCTTACGTGGATGGTCGCGCTATGTCGATAGATCAGGCCCCGCAGATCATAAATGGGGTGACGATGGTTCCGCTACGTTTTATCAGCGAACGGGTGGGCTACCAGGTGAATTATGAAAGAGGGACCAAGCGGATCCTTATGAATCGCCCTACTGAAGGCAAACAGGTGATACTTCAAATTAAGAATCCCAAGATGGTAGTATATGAGCTAAATATATCCCGGAATTCCTCAACTCCCATCACAGCCCCGATTATTTTTAAGGGCTACACATTAGTTCCACTAAGAGCCATTAGTGAGCTTTCGGGCTACCAAGTGAATTATAGCGCTGCATCCAAACAAATTACGATTACAAAATAAATGCTTTTGTAAAAATGGTTCCAAGTAAAGAATCTGGAACTCAACTTGTCGAGAAACCCGGTCATTTCCATGACGTTGGGTTTCTCTTTTTTTGTATGTCACACGAAAAATGAAAAAGCGATGGATAGACAGGAAGTAGTAATTATTCGCCATTAACATACAGGTAGATAACTAAAATATTGGAATAATTATCAAACAAGGCAGACCGGAGAATCGGTCTGCCTTGTTTTAATTTTTTTTATCGTCACTGACTGCATTCGTTATCAGCGGGGGATCTCCTTAATGCGGAAGGTAGAGCTGGCGAAATCCCCTGTTAGATCCGAGACCACAAGCCCAATTCTCATTAGGCGGTCACCTCCAAAGATTTCGCCATCGAACGCTACGCTGAAGGGGGAGCCGCCGTCTTCCGCCAAGGTATTAACCGCATGATCTGCCGTGTTGCCCGTCGCCCCGGTTTCGATTTTATACTTTTTCTCCGGGTCAAGTCCTTTTAGTGTTAATCGCCGGATTGGCCCATTCGGTTCAGCCAGTACGCGGAAGTAAGCGACAAACGCTTCCGACTGGTCCTCGCTAACGAACATCCAGGCCGTATCACCTCGGCCTTCAAATGGGCTAAGGAGCCGATACATATCCCCCTGCTGTACAAGGGAGCGAATTTCCTTGTACTGGGCGATTTGTTTGGCAGCGAGCTCCTTTTCTTCCTTTGTAAATGCAGTAAGATCAAGCTCGTAGCCAAAGTTGCCACTCATTGCCACATCGCCGCGTATGGCGAGGGAGGTGATTCGTCCCACCTGGTGGTTCGGCACGCTTGATACGTGTGCCCCCATGGTGCTGGCCGGATACACGATGCTTGTTCCGTACTGGATAGCCAATCTTTCAATCGCATCGGTATCGTCGCTGGTCCATGTTTGCGGCATATAGTAGAGCATTCCTGGATCGAACCGTCCGCCACCTCCGGAACAGCTTTCGAACAAGATGTCCGGGAACCGGGAAGTCAAGCGTTCCAGCAGATCGTAAAGTCCGAGCATATAACGGTGTGCGGTTTCCTTTTGCCGTTCGCTAGGAGCTGTAGCCGAAGCAATCTCCGTCATATTACGGTTCATGTCCCACTTGACATAAGTAATCGGAGCGATTGAGAATACGGAGCTAAGCGTATTGCACAAGTAATCGCATACTTCTTTGCGGGAGAGATCAAGCACCAACTGGGATCGGCCTTCCGTCCGCCGCCGCCCCTCAGCATGCAGGCACCAGTCAGGATGGTCACGGTATAGTTCACTATCAGGAGATACCATTTCCGGCTCTACCCACAAGCCAAACTGTAATCCTTGTTCATTAACCCGTTTGGCCAGGTCGGCAAGACCGCCAGGCAGCTTGCGGCGGTTCTCAAACCAGTCCCCAAGCGAATTGTCGTCATTATCGCGTTTGCCAAACCAACCATCATCAAGAACAAAGAGCTCAATACCGAGGGGTCCCGCTTCCTTAGCAATCGCCTCGATTTTATCAGCATCGAAGTTGAAATAAGTGGCTTCCCAATTGTTTACAAGAATCGGACGCTCTTTGTCACGGTAAACGCCCCGGCACAGACGTGTACGATAGAGTCGATGATAAGTGCGAGACATGCCCCCAAGACCTTCTCCGGAAAAGACCAGTACGGCTTCAGGGGTCTGGAATGACTGACCCGGTTCAAGTTGCCAGGAGAAGTCAAAGGGATTGATCCCGATACTTACACGGGTCTGGTCGAACTGCTCTACTTCTGCCTGTGCGACGAAGTTGCTGCTATAGACCAAGCTGAAGCCGTACACATCACCACGATCTTCAGTTGCATCAGGACGAAGCAGTGCCAGAAAGGGATTCATCTGGTGACTGCTGGAGCCCCGACGGCTCTCCAAGCGAATGGCACCGGGTCCCAGGTCACGGCGCTGGATATGCCGTTCCCGTACCCAGGCACCGGACAGGTAGAGAGCTTGGTAGTTGGAATCGGCGAAATCGACAGAGGCGCTCATGGCTTGCTCAATATTTATGATAGCGCTTCCAGTATGCTCAAACAGGGTAGACCGGGCAATAACACTGTAATTCGCAAATACAGTATAGAGCAGTGTAGCCTTAAGACCTGAGTTTTTGTCCTCAAGGATCAGAAAGAGGGTTGCTGCTTCATCATCCGATTCGGTATAGACGGCAGGAAGTCCTTCGAGCTTTGGTTTACCCGGTACAATGCGGTAACCAGTATATTTTAGCTCCGTAATCCGGGTGCCGTCTGCAAGTGCAGCCTGGTAAGCGGGCTGACGAAAGTCGCTTGTTCCATACTGGGGATATTCCTGGGGAAGCGTGTCCAGGGAAATCGTACGATTGGAAGGAACGGGAGTGGGAGAGAAAGAGCAGCGCTCCCTAAGTTCCAGTATACTTGCTAGACTTTGATCATGGTGAAGTCTAGCTCCCCAATAGACATGTGCGGGATATCCTTCTATAAGCTGGATAATATAGCTGCAATCCTTGGACTGCAGGTGAAACAAACCAAGCGTCTCGTTTACATGAATGTT
This sequence comes from Paenibacillus sp. 23TSA30-6, assembly GCF_014858585.1. NCBI lineage: Bacteria > Bacillati > Bacillota > Bacilli > Caryophanales > Paenibacillaceae > Paenibacillus > Paenibacillus sp. 23TSA30-6. The sequence goes on from NZ_SLTL01000049.1 coordinate 17,556, forward strand.
CATAGTATTCACTCCTTGGGGTTCATAATATCGATTTGTTTTTACGTAAGGATATTTATCAATAACGTTAAGACTTTCAAGTGCTGATTTTAGCTGTTTTGGCACGAGCTCTCCCGTATGACAAGCTTAGTCCCGATCACGCTGTGCGCAGGTGGTTCACGTCCCTCAAACCGTTCAGCTAGCAGTTGAATGGAAGCCTTTCCCATCTGTTCGGGATAGGCACGCACAGTGGTTAGCGGTGGCTGTACGAAGGCCGCCATCTCAATGTCGTCGAAGCCGACGACGGCCATATCCTCAGGTACCTTGACTCCATCTCCATGAAGGGCACGGAGGGCACCGATGGCGAGCGGGTCGCTTGCAGCGAAGCAGGCCGTCGGTCTTTCCTGTTCGACAAGTAGCTCGTTCATCATCCGATAGCCATCCGCGGTAGTCCAAGCGCCTATACGGACGAATTCAGGATTGTACAATCCCCGTTCCCGCATGAACCGTTCAAAATAATGCGCCCGTCGCTCTCCGTCGCTTTTACCGCCGATAAACCCGATTTGTCTGTGACCAAGCTCCAATAAATGTCCGAGTGCCTGATCAACAGCTTGCCGGAAATGGAGGCGTACGGAATCGTACTCCAACTGTTCATGGTACTGGTCGACAAGGACAATGGTGTTTTTGTTGGGATGCAACTTGATCACCTCTTCAGGATCGACGCCGCCCACGACAATCAGACCGTCCGTCTTCTGCAAGCTGACGATGGAAGAGCGGCCTCGCAGGGTCTGCCCCAACGTCAGGCCAAGCTCTTCACAGCGCAGTTCGATTCCACGGCGGATCGAGGCATAATACGGATCGTCCCGTTCCTCTTCAATGGAACACCACAGCAGGAGGGAGACTGTCTTCCCGGCACGTTCCGTGTTCTGCTTTAATTGCCTCAGCCGGGAAGGCTTATACCCGAGCTGTTCAGCAATCGAAAAAATCCTGTTTTTGGTGTCAGGGCTCACGGACAGAGACAGATCGTTATTTAAAACCCTTGAAACGGTTGCGGCAGACACACCCGCTTCGCGGGCAATGTCTTTAATGGTTGCCAAAAAAGCTCACACCTTTTTTAGTTAATAAATTTACTAAAATTCGACTTCATCCTAACACATCCCATTAATACTTTCAAGATGGCGGCTGAATCTTTAAGGTTACTTTTGATCTACTCTTGTACAGATTAGTTGTGTTAACATGATGAATATTCTCTTGATGGCGGAGGGGTTTCAAATTGAATATTCTGTCACTAGCTCGAAAGTGGTTTGGTCGGCTTCGATTCAAAAGCAAGGTTATTGCAGTATTTCTTCCGCTAATCATTGTTTCTCTCCTTATTCTTGGCCTGTTGTCTAATCAACTCTTCAGCCGTTCTTTAATAGACCGAACCACGAGTAACGTGGTGGACGAGTCTCAGCTTACCCTGTCTCGGACTGATTACATATTCAGCAGTGTGGAAACGGCGGCCAATATTATGGTCACGAATATTAACAGGATGTATGATTCATACGGTGCCAAATCTGATACTGCCATGGAGCGTGTTCAGTTTGGAAACCTGATGCAGATCCGCCTATCCATTGACTTGTCAATCTTTCGCGAGGTAGATGCCGCTGTATTCATTGATAAAGAAGGGACAATTTTCGCCTCTTACACCGAAAGTGGAGATGAGAGCAAAGTCTATAGCATGCTTAAGCGGGTAAGGGAATCCGAAAGTTATGGACAGGCACTCTGGTTTGATATGGAGAGAAGAGATTTCCTAACACCAGATCCGAACTCTCCGGTTTTGACGCTGGGGAAGACGGTCATTAATATAGACACCGGCGAACCCTATGGAACGCTTTTTCTATTAGTGAAGGAAGGGGTAGCGTCAGGAAAATGCGGATTTACAACGATAAGGAAATTCCAAATTAAAAAGCCCAACTTCTCTGCAAATCAAAATAGAGAAATTGAGCTTTTCAGTTACTTTATTTATTTATTGAATTCATTAACTGGAAGAAGTATTCAGGTTTATGAGTCTTATTTAGGTTATACCATGAATGTAATGTATCTGGTGTAAATACATCTATTTTTTCAGTACTTCCATCGCAAATTCCAGAGGAGCTACTCCTGATGCAGTAACTAAATTCGCATCAGATACCGCAGATTTACTGGACATATTATATAAAAAAACAAAACAACTCCATTAACTTATCTCTTAGGAAGGATAATGTTCTATGCAATGGTTTTAATCTTTTATAATGATATTAATATTTCAATACTACTTGACATGTGAATTGATTATCGATATAGTATGAATCAATTCACACTTCACATTAAGGAGTAATCTATGCCAAAAAATACTTTCTTTCGTTTAGATGAAGCAAGGCGCGAGGAAATATCTAATAGCGCTATGCATCTTTTTGTTGATAATCTTTACGAGGATATAACTATGAAGATGGTTTTGGATAGTTTGTCCATGCACCCCGGAACATTTTATCGGTATTTTGAAGACAAAGATGACCTTTATTGTCTCTTAATACGTAATGTGACCCAGAAAAGAGCTGCGTATTTTAATAACAGTAATGAAGATTCCCTTTTCCGGTTTTTCCTTACTGGCTTATTTGGTAACGTTAATGGCATTGTGACCGAGCCACTGAATGAGTTGGAAATCAAACTCACTGAAACATTTTTATACATTCCTGAGAACATTTTGCTTAAAATATATCTGAATGTGCTAAAGGGCGAGTCATTCCCCTTGATCAAGGACATTTTACGCCGAATGAGGGTTGATGGATATCTCCGACCTGATATTGACGACGACCTGATTTCTTTTATGTTTGAGTCAATGCAGTTTAATTTAGTCATGTTTTTTAGGGAATTCGATATTAAGGACTCTAAGCTGCAACATAAGATTAGCAAGTACTTTGCTGACTTTATGGGTCATGGGCTGCTTGAAGATCATAAATATTCTGAATTTGTTAGCGATATCAAGAAAGCCAAGGAGTAGATATGATTCACTGAAGATAGGATGTAATAGTTTCACAGTTTTGAAAAGCGCTTATAGCGCAATGTATGTATTTCACATTCGCCACTTTTATTAATTAAGGGGGAACAAGAAAATGAAAACTTATGACGCATTTCCAGAACCAATTGGCGGCTATACTGTCGGTCGAACCCAGATGGATTTTGAGTACACGGCATCAGATCACTCAAAAAGAGAACTGACGGCGTTTGTGTACTATCCGTCCGACAGTAGCGAAGGTAAGACTACATCAACGTACATGTTTCCTGAAGTCTACGAGATGTTTAATGAGCAGCCACTTGTCACTGCGTATCTTAAAGGGAAGGATGTTTTCTCTATAGATATCAAGACCCAGTGTTACGACGACCTTGCTCTCTCCGGGAAGGAAAAGCGCTATCCGGTGTTATTCTATGTTTGCGGCGGGGGCGGTTCTCCAGAATGGGGTACAGTGATCTGTACAGACTTGGCAAGCATGGGATATGTTGTGGTAAGCATCGGCCATCAGAATAGCACGATGTATAAGCGTAAAGATGGGCGCCTGTTTAATGTATCAAAGGATTTTTCGGATGTCATTATGGCGTTTTCTGAAGATCCGGAGATGCTGGCGTTGGCTGGTAAGATGGAGATGCGGCCTGACGATGAAACTGCCATTGAGATGTGCCATAACGTGCTTACACTGCCGATACTTGCCAAGTTAACAGAGTATAGTGAATTACAGGCAGAAGATGTAAGGTATGTAGCCGATTATCTTTACAAACTGGACTCTGGAGAGCTGAATTCCATCTTTAAGGGCAGATTGTTGCTTGACATCGGCATGGGCATAGTCGGACATTCTTATGGAGGGCCTACGACGGCGATTGTTTGCCGGGACGACGACCGGTTCGCCTGCGGGATTGGCTTGGATAGCGGTGCGTTCGGCCTTCTCGACAGCGACCTTAAGAAACCCTTCTTGCTACTGTTTTGTGAACCTAACTATAACATGAATGCGATAATTGGCGCTAACAATAGCATGGAAACCTATTATTTCTCTGTTGATCGTGTTGCGCATTTAGATTACTGCGACATCGTGTTTACCAGTGTTAATGAGGAACTCAGAGGCGAACGGGATGCTATGGAGATGCGAAATCTTGTTACAGACTATACGAAGAACTTTTTTGATCATTACATACTGCAGAAGGCTGCAAGTGTGGAAAGTCTGGCATACGATGGCGTGGACTTGATCAAGAAGACCAGCAACAAGTGACATAACCGAGAGGTTGCTGATAAACGCATGTCAAAGAGCTAGCCGTACAGACACAAAGCCGATAACCCTATTACGCGGTTATCGGCTCTCTCATATTTCAGGCATTGTTTTCTATTTGAAGTATCTATTTCTGTCTTAGCTTGACATCATCCCACCTAAAAAATTGAAAATGCTATTTTTAAAAATATTCATATTGAAACCTGCCATGACTATGTCCTTTCATACTTCGCTACCTGATTGCCGTCAGCCGAAATATTATGAAAATTTCTGTTCGATAAAAGTTTTAAAGCTTCTTCGCTAAAGTGAATGTTAGATGTCTGTTTAATAGAGAAAGTGTCCATACTGTCTAGTAATAAATAGGAAGAGGACGGGATGGAACATGTGGACCCCATTAAGCAAAAAGGATAATCTAATGAATGATGTGTTCAAGTT
>NZ_SLTL01000005.1:0-237131 GCF_014858585.1 Paenibacillus sp. 23TSA30-6
TAGGGACGCACCTCGAATGAATTTGATTTTATTCTCGCATTCTCGATTCTCGATGTCCACTTTTTAGTCTAGCATCATTGAGATACCATGCCATGTCCACATTGAGGGCAGCGCAGGACACCCGTAAAAGGAAAACTGCCAAAGAACACACGGTTATGATACTTATTAACTGTGCCATATCTACTTTGTACTTGCTCCCACAGCTCATCTGTGATGATCGCCACATGTTCTCCTTCGACCAGAATAGGTGTTGGATTAGTTCCCTTACGTCTTTTTATATTCCAGTCTTCTTGCTTATTAAATCGTATTTTCCCTGTGTACAGAGGATTGGATAAAATCGTCTTAATCGTATTTACACTAAAAGGTCTACCATGCTTGCTTTTGTATCCCAGATGGTTCAATTCATTGGTGATAGCTTTTAAACCTTTACCATTGGCATAATACTCAAAAATACGGCGTACTAAGTTGGCTTCCTTTTCATTCACAGCTAATTTAGTCTCTTTCCGCTTACGCTGGGTACTTCCCTTCACTTCCACAACGTCATAACCAAGCACAACACCGCCATTCCATTTCCCCTGTCTGGCTCGTTGCTTCATGCCCATTTTGACATTGTCCACGATCTGATTGCGTTCCAGTTCAGCTACAGCACCCATCATTTGCAGTGCAAATTGCCCCATCGGGGTTTCCGTTTCAAATTGCTCCGTGTAGCTACGGAAAGCAACCCCGTGTTTTTTAAGCTCATCTACAATCATTAACAGGTCCAATTGCTTACGGGATACGCGATTGATCTTCCATACAGTTACCTGTTGGAACAAGCCTTTTTTGGCGTCTTCACGCATTTGTTTCAGACCAGGGCGGTTATCCACAGCTTTGCCTGAAATGCCTTCGTCTTTGTATTCTTTATAGATGTGGTAGCCCTCTTTTTTCGCATACTGACGCAATGTTTCCAACTGGGCTTGGATAGAAAACCCCTCTTCTGCTTGTTCCTCGGTACTTACGCGTACATATATGGCAATCGTTTTAACTTCCACGTCAATTCCCCCTGTATGCTTATCTCCAATGAAGGAGAAGCCCTTTTGAAAAACCATTTTTTCGAGAAACGGTTTTGATCTCAAACCCGTGTTGAAATGGCTTTCTACATATAAAGAACTGAGAAATTAAAAGTTGACCCCTAAAGGATTAGGGACGGAGTGTGAGAATGCCATCCTCTGGGTTAGGAAAAGTGGGAATTGAAAAATGTTTGCCGTGACCGGATTTTTAAGAGTACTAAGCAAAATGGGGGGATTTAAGTATGGGCCATTATAGAGGGCAAAAACGGATATTTAGGGATTCAAGAGGATATCTAACTTTTATGTATGTGAAAGACTACATGGGTTGGTCTTATATCTACTTGGCGTATGGGTCAGCACAACGATTTCGACAAATAGTGAGGAGGATTAAGCATGGCAAATATTCGCTCCAAGCTAAGAAAGATACAACAAGGGATTGATCAAATTGAGCAGAAACAGTTTGAAGAGATTCGGAGAAAGATTTCGTGGCTGCAATATGACCTTGAGGATGTGCTTGGGCATTTCCCACTGGATAACAAGGCTTCTCGGCAACGGCTTATGGTCTTTTTAGAGTATGAAGAAATCAATGCCGATTATCCGATGACTTATATTTCGGAAGGACAGTATGCTTGTCACATATATCCTGATATTGTGCTTGCCTATTTGCATTATTTGTTGGATGAAGTGGGTGTACCACCAGTCGATGAAATAGCAATCTATAAGGAATTTATTTTAAAGGGTAGTCCTGAATTAGCGATGGAGTTTTACTGTCTGGAGATCAAATGGAGGCAATTCAGCGATCAGGGAACAGAAGAAGCTGAAAATGATCGGGGATAAAAAATGCGATTTTGGAGCTTTTCTGCTAGGAATTTTCATAGGCCAATTGTTGGAGGAATCATACGAAAGAGATGAAAAGCAACTAATTGACACCCCTCACCTGCTCTCGCCCTCAATCCAGAGAAGGTTTTAATTTTGAAAATGAATATACTTATTCAATTGAGGAAGCTTACCTAGAATATTTATTTTGTGGCGTGACATATATAATGCGATAGGAGAGACGGCTATGGATAACTTAGTGCGTATGCCTGTTCAGAACGGGAAAAAGGCAAAGAAGCGGAATATTCATGTACAGGATGCCGGAGATGTGAAACGTCTTTTGAATAGCATCATCAATGATTTGCGGAATAATGAGATTGATAGCAAGAGCGCCAACGCGATTGGATATTTGGCAAATATCATGTTAAAGGCAATTGAAGTAGGGGAACTAGAGAAGAAAATACAGATTATAGAAGAGAAAGTTGAGGATTTTAAGGGAATTTAGTAGTCTACAAGAATCATTTTTAATGATATTTGTGGGTATTTAGAATCAATTTTATAGATATTCCTAAGAGGTGTATAGGAAAGTTAGCAGTTCTTCATATAGACTTATGGAGCTAATTTAGCTAGAAGGCGTTATTTGGCTAAATACGGCTTATTTGAGCCAGATGCTGGTTTTGGAAGTGTGTAATAATAAGGATGTCTTCCGGAGGATAACTGATGTGGACTGCAAGCATGACGATGCTGCTACTGTGTATAAGCTATTGTAATTTAATTTTGGGGAGGACTTCAAGTGAAAAATACTATTAATTTACCTTCAAATACATGGATCTGCTTTGATCTACCATTCAAACAGTGGAAACAGCAATTACCAGGTGAAGAGTGGGGGCACGGACCATTGAGTCCTATATTGCCTGTACCTGTAAAACTCAGTTATGTAGGGTTGGCGTGGTCTAATAACGCACGTTTATATAAAAATGAATTACCTAAATCCGAGAGTGCCATATATATAAATCAACCTTATAGCGAGTATTATTTGGCATGGTTAGATAACCAGTTGATGATTGATATTGTTGAGGAGTATTGCGTGGATAGAATAAGATGGATTACTGAAAGTTATAGTATGCAGATGAGCGGAGGATTTTACGGGCAGGCTCTCCCTATTGGGGAGATACCCGGGGAATATGCAAAATCCGCAATTCCAATAAGTGGCGTATATTTAGGCGAAGGAGAACCAGATCATATGCATTTATATAAAGATTTAGATAACTGGCATAGTACTATGGGAATAAAACGTGCCGAGGACTAATAGGGCCTCAAGATTTAAACTGTCCTAGTATAACAGGCTATATTGAAATGTAGAGGGGCGCCAGCCCCTCCCTGCCGTGAAACGGCAGATACAGGGTATCAAAGAGTATTGAGTATTTCTTTTAAATATTCTTTTAGGTTTCTTTTTAAATTCTTTTGGCTGTCAACATGAGCCCCGTCAGTATATCTATTGAGGGGAAAGTTCGCTTAACTTCCTCTTCGTTCCGCTCAATTCCCTCTATAATCCGCTTAATATACTCGCTTTTCCGCTTAATTTCAATAAACGGAAAAAGAGTACGTTAAGCGAGAGGGGATTGAGTGTTTTTTAATCATGTCGATTGGAGGAAAATCATGCAGGAAGAAGAGAATTCGTCATGGGTACTGTACAGTGAACGTGCATTGGACACGCTTTGTATCTGTGGGTTACGGGGAAGGCCATCACGTGGAACGTTGCCTCCAGTTAATGAATATCAGGCAGTTGATAAATCAAAGGTTACCTTATATCGTCCAGCAGTGGACGGGACATTTGAGGATATAACTCAAAGCGATTTGGACATTTTGCGGGCAGTGATTACTCATTATGTATTTGAAGACGGCTATGATTCTGTAAATGCAAAAAATGGGCTTCCAGAGGATGAGGAGTTGCTGATCTTGATCACACCCGGTCGTATTCGTGAACTATTGCAGATGTCCAGACATGATTTGCCCACCCGTCAGATCACCCATTCTCTGCAAAAGCTGGAGGAGCTTAAGATCAAAGCTCAATATCATGTGAGGAACGAAAAAGGTTCCCGCTCTTGCTCCATTGAGGGTCATTTATTTGAGCTGGGAATTGGCAATTCGGACAGTGGAAAAAGAGTAAATGAGTATGCTTTGTTGTTTAGCACAGGTTGGGGAAGATATTTTATGCACAATGTACGATGTGGTAACTTTATAGTAATTAGACATTTTCCATATGCTCAATTGAATAACGGAGCTAAAAACCTGTTTTATACCGTTATGTCAATGCCTAACCATTATTTTTATCGACGTCAGGACAAGTTATTAAGTCTGATTAATAGCAAAGATGACCGAAACCATCCAAGGGCGATAACCAGATTGGAAGAATACCTTAATGATTTGACAGATCAGCAGCTAATTACTTGGAAACTGGAAAAAGGCATTTATCAAATCAAACGTTTGTATAAGCCGGCTATTGGGACATTAGATATACCCTTTGGTCAGATTCGAGATGCTCAACCATTTCTTGAGAAGCGCCAAGAAAACAGCGAAGAGGGCCCATCTAACGGTGATACTGAAAATATAGAAAAAGAAGAGGAATATGAAGAAATGGGGCGGATTTTAAAGCGTCTGATGTCCAAGGAGAAACGATCTAAACAGGAAAATATGTATTATGAGATTGTGCAAGGCGTAGAAGCTATAAAGGAACGAACATCGGGAATTTCAGATGCACCTGAGTTCAAAAATGATTATGCTCAGGCAAGATTGCGCCAAGACTGGGAATCTTATTCCCCTTACTATCTTTGGACACATTCCGAGTTTAGAGAATGGTTTTCTAATCATGATGAATCTAAGTGGAATGAGACATATAGACAGTATCAAGGAATATTTCGTCAAGTTGAATCGAACACAAAATTGTTGGGTCAATTAGTTGAGTGGAGAGAAGCAGTAGAAGACTACTTAAAAAACGCTTAAATTCACCTATTTCAACAAAAAGGCCAATTTAGGAGTAAACTTTGCCCTTACTCGCTTTATTAATATATAGCGAGTAAGGAGGTAGCACTTTGAATACTAATGAAAATCAAGCAGCGTACAACATCATTGTTAGCCTGTTGGCTGATATTTTGTTGGAGGAAATGCAGAAGCCAAACTCTAGGTCTGATGAGGATGATCAGTCGTTAAAACAAAGTTGACGAGGGTTCATTCCCTTTCCGATTTCATCAGTAGCATCGTGTATGCAAAATCTCCGTTCGAACTGGCAGGTGAGAGACAAACCTTGATTAACAAGCTCGGACGGAGAATGGTCTATTTAATGATAAGTTGGAAAAAGGGGTGAGGAGTCTATATCGACTGTGATTTATTCTAGGACATCTTTATGGAAGTCATAATCAGACTCTGTTTGGGGTTCAAGACCTTCTTTGCTGGTAATTTGTCGTTGAACCGTAGGGACTAGTTTTTTGATTGGCTTGGCTTCCTTACTGAGTTGTACTTTACGGTGTCTGAAAAGGTACTCATTGCTTCCTACGTACTCCATTAAGGCAGGATATTTTCTGTAGAAGTCGGCAGCAATTTGTAGGGCCTGTTGAGATGAAACCTCCAGCCCATCCGACTTCCGAAGAGATTCTTGCAAAGCTTGAATATCTTTTTGAACCTCAGTTCCATAATGATGATCTGCACTTGTAGATTGTTGAGCTTGGCGTTTCTTTTGTAAAAAGTCGGATGGATCAGACATAGCGAACCTCCACTTGTTATTTTTTGTCCTTAGCATTTTTGAGCAATTTAACAATATCCTTGTGGCCTGCCTGTACTGCATATTGTAGGGCTGTGTGTTTGCCATCCTCAGAATCATCTTGCAATGTTGGGTCTGCATGGGCCTTTAAAAGGGCAGCTACAATGTCCGTGAAGCCATTCTTTGCCGCCGACATTAAAGCGGTTCGATAAAATTCGCCTTGAACATCCGGGTTAGCTCCATGCTGTAAGAGCATATCAACAATATCTTTAAATCCTCCATCGACAGCCCACATCAGAGCCGTTTCCCCATTGGCAGCAGGCAGATTAATATCAGCATGTGCGTTCAAAAGAGTTTGGACTGCTTGTAAATGCCCATTTCTTGCAGCTTCCATAAGTGGAGTAATGTTTAAGACGTTAGTCCCGTTTGGATCGTCTCCCTGTGCAAGCAGTGATTGAATGATCGACACATCCCCTGTAATAGCGGCATTAATGAGAGGGGGATTTTGGCTGGACTCTGCTTCGTCTTCACTAGGAGGTGCGGATTTCGCAGGTGAGTTTTGAATTTGATATCCCGGCTGTATGTTTGTGCTAATTTCTTTAGATGATTTATTCGGTACAGGTTGCGAGTTTGTGTTTGATACCAACTCTTCATAAGGGACGTAGTTATCAGAGTCTGCCTTCATTTTGGAAAAGATTAGTCCTACATTAGGCGCATAGTATGATTTCTTAGCCCCAAAAACTTTCCCCTCGCTATATACTTGTTCCGTCACCTCGATGCAGTTTGAAAAGGAACCCGCTTTTGTAGACATGTTAATACCTGTTCCTGTAATTTGAAATACACTATCTTGGTTCTTCCACTCTCGTTCGTTGGACAGGAAAATTCCATGATTGCGTTGAATCAAATTTTTGCTGACTGTATATTCAATGGCATGTTTACCAGAAGCTTTATGACTTGATATTTCTGTATCCGACATATGAATAATGTACTTTTCCGAGTCTTCGTTCGAACCGATGAATTCTGTATATTCTGTAGTGGAGTAAAGCGCCTTTCCATTTGTACCGATCATGCTATGATATGTTCTTGTGTAGGTGGTATCTTTAGGGAAATAGTCACTAATCGTAATTCCTTTTAGAATCTCATTTGTATCGGAAACTGTATCGGCTGATGCAGGTGTAGAAGTGGGAGCAGATGAAGTAACATGAGCTGTATTACACCCCGTAATAGACAATGCTAATACCAAAATTACCAGTCTATTTATCTTTGTCATGCTTCTCCCCTTCGCTGTGCAAAGGGTGCAAGTTTATCCCTCGAATTTCTTCAATTTCAAAGCCTTTGGCAATCCACTTGAACAAAAGCTTTTGGGTACATTCAATTCTGGCTCCATTGGAGTGGTTAATCATAATATAAGTTTTATGGTCCAATTCTTCTCCATTCGGTTGGCTCATACTTTTCATCCCCCTAGATTAGTTGGTTTTACCTAATTATATTATCATTAAATGTTTTTATTAGGTCAAGTAACATTTATAGTGTGTTAAGTAAAGTGATTGCCTCCTATAAGCTTGTGTTGAGGTGGTTTCATTATATGTCAGAGCTTATTATAAAACTTGGAGATCGTATCCGTCAGATTCGAAAAGAAAAGCAGTTAAGCCAAGAAGAGCTTGGGGAACTGTCAGGCCTACATACCAATTACATTGGTCAGGTGGAACGTGGCGAAAAGAATGTGACCATTGAAAGTCTGGAAAAAATCGTAGTTGGCTTGGGCATATCTATGGAGCATTTGTTCCGTTACATTGACCCGGCAGAGCAACAGGATGAACTGGGACAGATCAATGAACTGTTATCTTCCCGTTCCGAGCAGGATAAGGCTATGGTTTTACACGTTATAAAGAACATATTCAATTGGGAACTGTCCAAATACAACTAGCCCTCAATCCAGTCGATTGAGGCTTTGTTGTTGCTTTGGGTTCTTAATCCTTCTTTTTGGATTTGAATTCTTTTTTGTTGCGTGTAGCTACTATGGTCTTTTCGATTCTTAGATGCAGCAATTCCGTCTCCAAGTCCTGCTGTATATTGTGGATGGAACTCAGTATATCCTCGACCGTCTTGGCATCCAACGTTTGGCCCTTCTCGTAAAACAGGTACAATACCATAGCTGATGTTTCGGTGCATGTAAAAATACGCTTAACCAGTTCATCTTCTTCCAGAACAAATTGCTCGTTAATCTCCATGTTATCGGACATTTTTCTCACCTCCCTGACCTAATCCAATTTCAGACATGTTTCCGGCTGGAGTAGCATTGATACATTGGACGATCCAAGCCGTTGCTTGATCTGTAAGATTTTCATCCGACCAGTCGTTTTCGTTTGCAAAAAGAGCCAACAGTGCTGTGCGTGTATACATAAGATCCGTATCGGACTCCATAAAGAAGTAAATCATAGCGGTAGAGATATGTTCTGCATCGCTTCCCAATCAAAGCTAGAGAAAAGTATTGGTCAGGGCTTCTTAGCCATGTAAACACCATATCGTCGGGTCGCTTTTCCTGTTCTCTTTTACTATCGGGAGCGTGAACCGACGACGAACTGGCCAAAATTCACCCCCTGCTAACCGAACGTCCCTCATCAGATCATACAATAGCGCTTAAGGTGATGCAGACGGTATTTGGGTGGGAAGAGAGCTAGAATAAATAGGCGGTGGGGCATCGGGTCCTCTTACCCTTCGACGGTCTCCCTTCCACGTTGTTGCTCAGCATTCTGATAGGAAATCATCGACTTCTCCAAGCGAAAATTAATGAAGTCGTTCTGGGGATTCTCGCGGAACTGCTGCATCGCCGCCAGAATCTCCCGACAAGTCTAGAGGATGATCGCATTTCCACGTTGGAAGAGCAGATACAAGATTGTATTGCTGGTCTCCTCGCAGGTCCAGACACGTTTGACAAGCTTTTCGTAAGCATCCATATTAGCGGTCATTTTTTCACCTCCCTAGAGCTGGTTTTTGGATCAAAGGCTCTAGGGTTTATTTTTTATTGAAATCAAAAAAAGTAAAGGGGCAAAGTCAAAGTCACTTCTTAGTAACTTGCTTGTGTGATATCCTAAGATAAATATTTAAGTAAAAGAGGTGTTAGGATGAATGAGAATTAATGAAGAGCGGCTTAAATACCATTGGGACAATTCGGAAATTGCATTAGATACAAGTACCTTGTTATTTTTGAGACAATGTCACTCAGAGTATGCAAAAGAATTAATTGATATATTTATGTTTAAAAAAGATAGCATTTGGATTCCACAAAAGGTAAAAGAAGAATTTGAAACTAACAATAAAAAAGACAGCCTTACTGGAATGAGTAGTATAAAAGGTTTCCAAAAAAACCTAAATGAAAGTATAACTCGACTAAAAAATAGTATTGATTCTGAAAGGTCAAAATTAGAAAGTTCAGGCTTCTCCTTACTTTCAGAAGTCTTGTTTAACTTAAACATTGATAGAATGTTTATTGAAACATTACAAGAATTCAGTCAAAAAGGTTCGCAATTAAGTGAAACAAATAGAGAATTTATAAAATCTGGAATTATAGGGTTGTTTTATAAACAAATTTTCTCTAATGTAGGAGAAGGATTCTCAGAAAATGAAATTAAAGCTATAGAAGTAGAAGGAGTAGATCGATATGAAAAAAATATTCCTCCTGGAGATAAAGATAAGAATAAAAAGGTGAATAAATATGGGGATTTAATAATATGGAAACAGATTCTCAAGTACTTACCAAAATCGAAAAAAAGATCTTTTATGTTTATAACTCGAGATGGTAAGTCGGACTGGTTCGATCAAAATACTGGAATGGTTCGAACAGAGCTTAAACAAGAGGTAAAAAGAGAGTGTCCAGGAAGCGAGTTTGATATAATCTTGTTAGAGGATTTAATTAGGCATGGATCTTTATGTTTTAATAAAGATCTAAGTTTTTTGCTAGATAATTTAGAAAAAGATGAAGAGCTTGTTAATGCTATTGAGATAAAAATGAATAGCGATTTGCGCTCTCACATTGAAGACGAGTTGAATGATGAATTGAAGAGCTATGCCGATGCTGATTATATAAGGCTTGATACAATCGAATCTATAGATATAAATGCTATTTCTTATGAAGACGAAGAAGAAGATTGTATGCTTGCGGAAGCTAGTGTTAGTTTTCAATGTTATTATGATTATGTAATACATTCAGATGGAGAAGATTTTGAATTCTCTGGTTCTGCAACAGTTAATATGACCTTACAATTCAATATCGAAGTAGAGCAAGGAGAAAATGAGACTAATTATAAAACTATTAAGGTTGATTTAGGAGCAATTGATTTTGATAATATCGATGTTGAAGAAGCCAGTGATCCACGTGAAGAAGATGAGGAAGAAGTACAAGAGCCAGATTGCGATGACTATGAGCCTGATGAACCAGAACAAGATGACGATTATTACGAGGATTCAGGCTATGATGATTATGATCCAGATGATGATCGGCACTAAATGTTCCAAAAACATAGAGGTTCATATTTGCTAAAGAAGTCGCTTTTATATGAGCGGCTTTTTCCCGTTGCCGAAACACCCAACGGGGTGAACCGTACCACAAGTAGGGCGAAATTATTTGTATGCAGTAGTCCGGCGGCACACATTTAGACGTGATTCAAGGCTCTGAATCACTCGGGTTACCACCCAATACCATAAGTGATCCTGAATATTCCATTAAGGTAGGTATTCAGCATTTTGCCGCCGTGTACAAATCTAGTATTCAAAAGTATGATATAAAAATGAAATTTGGTTTATTACAAATTTTATAGTCATTAGTTATAAGTCATGTTGAAATAAGAAAGGAAACCCAACTCAATTTCCTGATTATCTAAACTCAATTTTGTCGAAAATTCGTTTGAATTCATCCTATCCTCAATACCTCAATAAATACATTAGTTCTCCAATTGATAGATTAAAGATGATTACAAGTGTAATACTTCAATTTTCTTAAAGCGCTTCGAAAATAGAAAATAATCAGGTAATACATAATGTCAAACATTGAGTTGAACATGCTTATGTCAACACTGTTGATTCCTGTGATGATGTAATTCTCTGCATATAATTTCTTGTTTTGTGGTAGTATTAGACTAAGGATTCTCAGTATAAACACAAAAATGGGATAATAGACATAAAAAATGTTGTGTTACCATTAGTTCTTTAGTTTTGTTTACGTAAGGGTTTCTATCGGAAATTCTAATTAGAATTGAATGTACTATAGATATTGAATATAAGGGTGAAAAGGTGATAGTTAATTATTCCGTAGGAGGATAAATTTATGTACTGTCCTATCATGAAAAACCGAGATGAAGAGTTAAGAGTACTTAAAGATATGAATAATTACTTTGGGGATTCAATCACCCCTATAATAGAAGTTATCAAGGATGAGTATTTGATTCGCTATAAAACTGATGAAGTTACTGGTGAATATATTTTTGAAAAGAAACCAGGAAATAAAAATAGATCAAAAATAAAACTAGAACCATACGAAGAAGATATTATCACTTTAAGAGGTATTGAGGAACGACTTAAGGGAAAGAAAGCCTTCGTTGACTTCTTTAGATTTAGTGAGAAAGAATACGATAATAAAGGATTTAAAGGCATGGAGTTATCGTTTAAATTAAGCAGGGACTATACTTACTACAAGCAACGTGTCCTTCAGATAGGACATTTCAAGAACTTGATTCCTGTAGTTTCTATAAAAAATGGTTTTAAGGTGAGTGAAAGGGAATTACTTGAATTTATAAATGAGCTAAGGAAGGAAAACCCCTCAATAGCAATAAGAATAACAGACAATTTTATAGAGGATTATTTAGAATTATTAGAAGTTAATTTAACGAGGGAAGACTATCTGATGTTAGATATTAGAAGTCAGCGCGTTGATTCTAAGTTTATCGAATTAGAAGAGTTCCAAGAAATGGAGACCAAAGCAAGTAAAATCCTCCTTAATTCCCCGAGATCACGGAGTTACAAGAATGGTGACTACGAGAATTTAGACTATACAAACAAAATTGATAATAAAGTAGCTGTCCTCTATAAAAATTACGGTTTCCAAGGTTTTGGGGACTTTGGCGGATTGAAGGATGATTTGCCCTCAAATTCTGGAGGAAATGGGAAGGGAGCAGCCTTAGGACTACTTTTCGTAAAAGAAGAAAATGCCTTCTATTCAATTGTTAACAATGACACCAATATGGGTGTTTCCGGATATAATTATGTGAGAACTGAAATTCTCAAGAGATTAGATTTTCTTGATAAGGAAGACAACTGTGTAGTTATAAAAAGAATAAAGGATATGAGAATCAAGTTTGGATCTTGGGCGACATGGAACAATATTACTTTATCTAGATATATTCATCAGCAGTCCCGAAAGTAGTATACTCTTCACAGGTATACTATTTTCGGAGATAATAGATTCTTGAAGAACCATTGGTAATCGATCTCTAAAATATCTGAATTATTATCAACTAAAAAACCCCAATTTTCTCGGAATTTGTTTTTTAAGCAAAGCTTAAATAATTTATTTATTTCTTTATCTGTTTTATTGTTAATTATGAAGTTGATCATTGCATCTTTGGTCTCTAAATGAGGACATTTAAAGAATGAAAATAAATCTTTTTTTGTCAAAGCAGACAACTGAGCTAAGGAAGAAATATAATTTGAAGTGCTTGCTTGGCGATATTTTTTGAAAATGTATCTACCTTTTTTGGTTACGTTATAGGTATAAACACCACATTCTTTTTGAAGATGAGGCAGCATGATATTTAGATTTTTCTCCGAGCATATGAGGTATACTTCATCGAAAACTTGGAAATAATCAGTCATTTGCTGATTTAATCTTCTAGGAGTATCTAAATCGGTCTTTATCTCATAGGCTTTACTAATTCCGTTTATTTTACACAAATCAAGCCTGCTTTTACCAACATTTAATTCGAATATTGAAACGTGGTTATTTGTCTTCAAAAGAACATTGTTTATGAATGTTGATTTAATAGTAGTCTCATTCGGATAATGATGTAGAAGAAATTTGTTTAAAGATTCCCTAATTGTTAAGTCATCATCAAACTGACTAGGCAACTGACCATCAAATATCTCTAATACTTTATGTTCAACAGATGCGTTGCTGAGGAATGTTGAATACTGATTTGATAATAATTTTGCATATTCAAAATAGTTATTTTTCTTAGACATAATGCTACACTCCATTCTTATAGTAATTATAAAATTATTTCAATTGTTAGTCCACACTTCATAAATTCACCTGATACATTAACGTATCATCATTTTTCCGGTTTATTTTTATGTAAAAGGGGAATACAGATGAACATTTCTTATACGAGTACTAAGCTTGAAAAAGTACTAACCAATGAACGCTTGATAAAGCGGGAATACACGGCATTCTATAAAAAGTTGATCAACAGGATGTCTGAATTAAGGGCTGCAAACAATTTAGATGAAATTCCGCACGTTCCTCCACCCAATCGGCATAAACTAAGTGGAGATTATAATGATTGCTGGGGAATTGACGTCTCTAAAAATTATCGCATTGTACTAAGGCCTATTGGAGACTGGGAGTCGACCGACTTAAAAACAATTCGTAATGTAGAAATAATAACCGTCGAAGATTATCATTAGAAAGGAGGCCTAGCAATGGGTGACGAATTTATTGTACACACAGGTTCAATCATTAAAGAGTATTTGGATGATATCGGAGTTAGTACGAAAGAATGTTGCAAACAAATCGGAATAAGTGAAGAATATTTCAATAACTTACTGAACGGAAAAAATATGATTACTGAAGAAGTAGCCAATAAGTTAGAAGAGGTTATTAATGGTATCCCGGCTTCCTACTGGTTGAACTATGATAATAAGTATAGTGAGTTTCTAAATAGGAGAGAAATTGGATTTCAATCGTATGCCATTGATGAGTTAAAAAGCTATGCAAGAAGATTCAAGTTTAACACTGTATTTGGTGGCTTAGACTGGGATCTAACAAGGCAGGCGAAGGAAATGATGAAACTTCTTGGAATTTCAAGTTTTGAACAATTTGATACAACTTATTCTAATCTGAATGTGGACTTTATGGAAGATGGTGGAGAAAAAGAATCAATTGCTATTTGGCTTAATCTAGCTAGAGAAGAAGTTGAAATTCAGAATAAAGACTTATCAGATACCAATTATAGCAAAGAAGTACTTATGAAATCCTTAGACAAGTTTAAACTCCTTGCTTTAAATTCTGATTATGAAAGCTCATTAAAAAGTACTAGGAAATTATTAAATCGTCTTGGTATTTATCTAGTGTTCATTAATGCAATTGATAATAGTAAAGTTCGAGGTGCCCTCACAACATATAAAAAACATCCCGCAATTTATCTTAGTGGGAGATTTAAAACTCATGATCATATATGGTTCGCCCTGATGCACGAAATTGGTCACCTTATAAAACACTATACTCCTGATCGACTAATTATTACTTTTGAAGACGAATTATCTGAGTTAAAGCATACATTAGATACAAAAGAAGAAGAAGCAAATGAATTCGCTAGAGATTTTTTTATCGACAAATCCGACTATAAAAATTTCGTTGATACTAATAAACTAGACGAACAAGGTGTATATGCTTTTGCACAAACTCAAAATGTCCTTCCGGGTATCGTTGTAGCAAGATTACAACACGATGGTTATATTGGGTTTGACAAATTAAATTTTTTAAAGAACAGATAATGTGGACATTGCATATTAAATGCTAATGGATCACTGTAAATTAGAACTTAAAGAATACATTCTTATTTCGAAATTAAGTCATAAGAATGTATTTTTTTGTTGCTTGAAGTGACCTGTCCTCCTACATACCTCTCACAAGATATCTTAATGGAGGGGCTGAAAAATTCGCCCTACTTGTGGTAAGGTTCACCGTATCATTTGTAGGGCGAATTTTTTTCCAAGGAAAGGATTGGGCGATCTCCCGCATTTCAACCCTGATCTCGATTCCGATGAAGGACCTGCTTCGGTAAGAGAACTACGGACACAGCTTAGGGAGGCAAATGATGTACTTTTATGTACATCGGAATATGGGAATGGCGTGCCCGGTGTGTTAAAAAATGACTTGTATTTGAATGCTGGGATTGTAGAAAGAGGGAGCTATTTAATATTTTTCTTTAGTAACAGTAGACGTTCCAATCCCACTGCTCATTTTTTTGAATAGCAAGATGGCAAGAAGTAATGCAACGCTTACAGCAGCCAGACCTACCCAATTTAAATTCAGAACAGAGGTACGATTGATGACAAGGCCGCCTAATCCAGATCCTAGCGCAAAACCAAATTGGATGAAGGAAGTATTTACGCTCAGGGCAATGTCTGGATTTCGAGGTACCAGAGTGACCAAAAATAGCTGCTGAGCAGGGGAAATGCTCCAGGTTGCTAACATAAAGATCATTAAAACTAAGATTAATACAATGATATTGACACCAGCTAGAGTGAATAAAAGGAGCATTGCTCCCTGTAACAGGAGTCCCATACAAATTGTGAATTTTGATCCCTTTGTATCTGCCAATTGTCCACCCACTTTGGATCCGATGAAGCTGCAAATTCCCGCTAGGAATAAAACACCGCTAATTTCGGTTATGGAAAGAGAGGATGCGGCTTGCAAGAAAGGTGTAATATAAGTAAAGAGCGTAGAGTAACCACCAATATAAAATAAAGTAATAGCCAAGGCAGTTACAATTTTTGAATCCTTTAAAATAGAGAGCTGCATCCTGAGGGTAACAGCTTCTTCTTCTCTGATTGCAGGAACCTTTTTATAGATGATAAACAATGGAAGAACGCTTATTATACCGATCAAAATAAACAAAACTCTCCATCCAAACATCTCGCTAAAAAATGTGCCAGCTGGAACACCCAGAACTAATGAACTACTGAGCCCCATTAAAATAATACCGATGGCATTGCCCCTTCTTTCTTTTTCGACGAGTCGTGTCGCTACTGCCATGGCTACTACGGTAGCGATTCCTCCGCTAGCCCCTTGAATAATTCGTACCCATAGTAATGTTTCGTAAGAAAGGTTTACAAGCATGAGTCCGTTGCTGGTAATAAACACACTGAGGGCAGCCATCAGTAGCTTCTTGCGATCCATATTTATTGTTAGTGCAATCAGAATCGGAGCAACAATGGCCGCTGCGAGAGCAAATACAGTCACCAGTAAACCAGCTTCGGAAGTAGATACTCTCAAATCCACGGCGATCATTTCAATGACTCCTGTAATAATGTATTCAATGGTTCCGATTAGAAAAACAGCAAGTGCTAGGATATATATAATCAATTTATTTTTCAATTTAATCCGCTCCTCCTCAGTTTCATTCAAGCAAGAAACTTTTTAGACTTTTATCTATAAATACGGAATCTGGTTCATGCTGTCCAATGCCTGCGCAATGCCCCCACTTGGATTCAATCGGGAGGAAGAATGCATTTGGTATATGTCGTGCTTCAACTTTGCTATCCTGGGGAGGGAAGAAAAGGTCTGTACTTCCCGGCATAACCAGGGCCCGTGCTGTTATCCTGCTTAATGCAAGGTCAAAATCGCCGTTATACGTCGGATTAGCGCTAATGTCACCTGTAATTCCGGTACGTAACATGGTGATCAGGTCATTAGCGTCAAAGGTCAAAAATACTTGATCCCAGTAATCGACGAGATATTCCTCCAGTGTGTGGTAGCCCTCTTTCTGATAGAGCTGCTCTAGATAATAAGCCTGAGAGAACCCCCAAGCTGCGTAGACTCGACCCATGGCTGCCAATCCCGTTTTGGGTTTCTGCGTGTAAAAGCCATTTTTCCAAGCAGAATCAGCCTGAAGGGCAGCGATCATTCCTTCAAATACAACCTTTGCATGTGGCCGGGTCATGGCAGTTCCGCCGAATGGAGCGATTCGTTTTACCATATCGGGATAGCTTGCCCCCCACTGAAAGGTCTGCACAGCGCCTAGTGACCAACCTACAACGAGGGCGATTTCTGCAATACCAAACTTTTGATTCACCAGTTGATGCTGCAGTCGCACATTATCATAAATCGAAATCAGTGGGAAATTTGCTTGATGATAGGGCGATGGCGTATTGCTTGGCGAGGAGGAGAGTCCATTGCCCAACATATTAGGGACGATGATAAAATATTTTTCTGGATCCAGTGTCTTGCCAGGTCCGATTAACCATTCGTTATCAGTATGCAAGCCGGCAAACCAGGTGGGATATACAATCACATTATTTTTGGCTGCATTTAGCATGCCGTATGTTTTGTAGGCGAGAATGGCATTTGGCAGAGTGTCACCGGATTGCAGCAGAACATCTCCTAGTTCATAAATTTCATAATCTCTCATATAAAAAACTCCCTTCCATAGCTAAAAGTATGCACTGCCTTCCTTGTCATCACTCTACGATGCTGCTATTGTTAAGTCAAAGAAACGTTTATGAATAGAACGTTCATTTTTCTTGAATTAAGGAGCGGGAACTCGATGGAATTGCGCCAATTAAAAACCTTTTATACGCTTGCTTCCACACTCAACTTTACCCGAGCTGCAGAAGTGCAGAACTATGTCCCTTCAACGGTTACGATGCAAATGAAGGCCTTAGAGGAAGAATTGGGTGTCAAGTTGGTGGACAGATTGGGTAAAAATGTGACTTTGACCGATGCAGGGAGAACGTTCCTGCGCTATGCAGATAACATATTGAGTGTGGTTGAAGAAGCACAACATGCCGTCAAGCAATCCGGCGAATTGACGGGTACGGTAGTCATAAGTGCCGATGAAACGTTGTGTACGTACCGGCTGCCGGCTGTATTGCGCCAGTTTCGTTTGTGCTATCCAGGGATTCGGTTAATGTTTCGACCGCTGGCTAATTCGAACCTCAAACAGAGCTTGCGTGAAGGGGACGCTGACATTATTTTCATGCTGGATGAGGACAAGGGCGAGACAGGATTTTGCGGTGAAAAAATGCTGGATGAGCCCTTTTATCTATTGGTATCACCAGATCATCCTTTGGCTGCACATACTGCATTGGCCATTGAAGATTTTCATGGCGAGACCTTTTTGTTGACGGAGAAGGGATGTTCCTATCGCACTTTTTTTGATCGAAGTCTTTCACAGAGGGGCATGGGGGGAATTACCGAATTGGAGTTTAACAGTGCTGAGGCTATTAAACAATGTGCGAAAATAGGAATGGGCATTGCCATATTGCCTGAAATGGCCGTGATAGGAGAAGTGAATCGGGGAGAACTGGTTCCGTTGCCGTGGGATTTGACCGCCACATCGTTTGCAACCCAAATGTTTTGGCATGAAGAGAAGTGGATCTCGCCTGCAATCGAAGCCTTTTTGAGCTTGACCAGAGAAACATTTTTGAAAAATAACACCTAAAGAGATTTCGCGCACAGGTGTGCAATTAGAATGATATTTTATCCGACATGGGATCGTAAAGGGTACGCTGGACAGTTTATTCAAACCGAACGCTAATGCGACTAGATCTGAATCGTTACTCATGATCCTACGCATGCTGAATGCCAGTCTTGATCATTCGCTAGATTTAGAATATAAGAATAGAGTCGCTTGAATTCGGCAGGTACTGGTCAAACGGTATATGCTATTTTGTATGCGGCTAAAATGTCGACAGAGTGTTTCGTCGCACTGGATTTTTCGCCGATAGACCTGTTAAGCTGAACCGTATCATAAGTG
The DNA here is from genome assembly GCF_014858585.1 of Paenibacillus sp. 23TSA30-6. Taxonomy (NCBI): domain Bacteria; kingdom Bacillati; phylum Bacillota; class Bacilli; order Caryophanales; family Paenibacillaceae; genus Paenibacillus; species Paenibacillus sp. 23TSA30-6. The sequence continues at coordinate 18,375 of NZ_SLTL01000005.1, forward strand.
ATAGGAATGCAAATTCGTTACCCACAATGAAAAGCACTTAAATATATTCTACCTAGTTCGGTGCAAAGACTCATGGAGGTTTTGTATTTTATGTCTAAAAAGCATGAAGATAGGGAGAATATTGCATTGCACGTCTGGATAAGGTGCTGTCAGAAGCGTTGAAAGAATTGGTTACTGACAGTCTCGTTGAACGGACGGTATATTCAGAAATACCGCCTAAAGTCTGTTATAAGATCACGGAATATGAATGACACTGAGTTCGATATTTGAAGTGTTGCATGAATGGGAAAAAGAACGCAATAACCAGTCGAACTACTGGCAACGGCTAGTTTTGCTTCCAACGTTTTGAGCAGGCTAAAGCCCCGATGACGACAAGCCCATCAAGCGATTTTTGGCGTGCGCATGCCCCATTCGCACAAGCAGGCAGCCCGCCCCTGGCGTAAACTGAATTATAATCAGTGAGCGAGGTGAACTTCCATGGCACAATCGAAAGAGATGCGTGCACGGGCTAAGAAATTTCAGGGCCGTCCGGTCTATGTCACCCTGCACAGCGGAGAGACTTACGTCGGCTACATCACCGACGTTAATTACGGTGGGTTGGTACTTGCCAGCGCGGGAGTCTCCCCACGCGCTTCTTCCGGGAAGCAAGACTCCCGATCTCTCAAACGCAGAGCCGGTTCGCATGCCCCGAGCGCCCGTCTCGGCAACCGGAGAAGCGGCGCGCGTAAACCGTCTGGCCGTTCGCGCTCCCGCAAGCCGGACGCCAAGGTGTCTGCATTCCTGCCGATGATGGGCTCGCTGTTCGGAGGCCTGGGCGGGCTTGGCGGCGCCACTGCGGGCGCAGGAGGGCTTGGCGGTATGCTCGGCGGCGGCCTGCGGCTGTTCGGCATGATCCAGAAATTTGTCCCGGTCGTGAAGATGGGCTACGGCATGATCAAGTCCATTCGCCCGTTTCTCGGCGCCGTTCAAGGCTTGATGCCCCCGGCCGGTCCGGCCACGCCGGATAACGAATAATCGTATACCTGCGGACTTTAAGCCCTGGCTCACCTTCGATTTAATTATGACGTGGCGGAGCCTGAACATTCGAAATCGGATTTACGAGGAAGCCAATTAAAATGCAAAAAAGCTACTGACATCCCGTTGTCAGTAGCTTTTTTGTACATTAGGAGTATGCGAATAGCGCAGTGTTTGGAGAGGGGGCGACCTTTCTCAAAATCTTATCATAGAGGTGGAATTTATTTATGAGCAATATCAATTGGGAAGTGGATCCGGACCACAGTTCCGTTGAGTTTTCGGTGACGCATTTAATGATTAGTAGAATTAAAGGAGTATTCGAGCATTTCCAAGCGATCTTGAGTTTTGACCCCAACGATTTAACAACCATGGGTATTCAGGCTTCCATAGATGCAAATAGTATCACAACTCGCCAATCGCAACGAGATGAACACCTGAAGAGCGACGACTTCCTTCATGCAGCCAAGTATCCAACCATTACGTTTCAAAGCACCAGATGCGTCCTTGCTGGCGAAAGGCAATATGAGCTTACGGGCAATCTAACTCTGCATGGAGTAACAAAACCCATCACTTTTCATACCGTTTTTGAAGGACTAAACAAAGACCCTCGCGGCCGGGAACGTGTAGGATTTCATTCAACAGCCAGTATCGAACGCAATGAATTTGGCTTGACATTCAACTCGCATCTGGAAAAGGGTGGGATTGTCGTCGGAAATGAAGTGAGAATCGAGCTTTATATCGAGGCAATTAGAATAGATTAGCAATCCTAAAGGTCATCCTTTTATCGGGATGGTCCTTATTCAAAAACTTGCCGTTACAAAAATGGCGGTGAACCGTATCATAAGTAGGGGCGAGTTTTTAGGTTTGGAGAATGGCCCCAATTTCAAAGTAGACATCATAAGCCACCCCCAAGCCAAGTGACTCGTAATACTTACGAGTCACTTGTTCAATAAGCCCACCGGGAAGTTGAGACTGACTTCGGCCTTGCCGTGTGTTTAGTCAGATCGTAGATGCCTTGGCGGCCTCATGTTGAGCCTTCCAAGCCTCCACCCGATTGATCTGGCTTGTAGCATAGCTTGGGGGGAAGAGTTTTATCAACCTGCGTTATCCGACAATACATGGCCATTCCTTCTTTGGTTAGATGAGGCAGTATAAGGCTCCATAGGATGGACAAGATATTTTTCAGCTTTGGAAGAAATTTTTGGAGAAGAATTATTTCCTGTGTGCCATACATATTTATCGATAGTAAAGAAATAGACAAATCTTCATATTGCCCGGCATATAATTCTTCTTTCATAATTCCTTTATTAATAAACCCCTTAAATATGTTGGTAAAAAGCGTATAGAAATCATTAACAACCTTAATTTGCATTTTAGCTATCTCCGGATACAACTTAGGCAATTCTGTAAAACTGGAGAAATAAAAGAAATATTTTTTACGGAATGCATTAAGAATTAAAAACTGCTGATTTAGCCCTTCGATAGAAACCTCCGCTGAGAAATTTAAGTTTTGGTATTCTTCATACTGCATTGCCATAACACCGATCATAAGATCATGTTTTTTTTTGAAATAGTATGTCAAATTACCAGGACTTATATTTAACGCATCGGAAATATCCCTCAATGTTACATATGCATATCCTTTTTTATTAAATAATTCAATTGAAGTCTCAAGGATCTTATCTCTTAAATTAATATCCATGTCTATCTCCTTTAGAGCGTTTGTGCTATGCACTTGAAATCAAAAGCATTATATCATAAATTGTTCCTTCAAGCTGAAATAAGTAGCTTGATTAAGAATACGGAAGAATTCGAGAGATAATTTGCGAAAATCCTCAGCCAATAATGCCATTCCCAATAAAGGCCAGAGTTGAATTACTGCATTTGCAGGAATATACTGGTTTTAGTACATTTGTACTAAAACTTTTCTGAATAATTATTGGAGGGAGTGAATCCACTTGCAAGAAATCAGAAAGAGACCTAGGAGATATCCTGTTTGATGTTAATGGAATTAAACAGTTCTATGACGAGGTTTCCAGCAAGGATAAGAGCCTAGTAGTATATCCAGGGAAAGTTCACAATGCGATTGAACAGGATACAGAAGCACGCTGCTTATTGATTGACTGGTTTGAAGAAAAACTATCAAATGGAGGCAAGCTATGAATCCACTACCTATCGACATTAACGAAAGAAGTAATCACTTTTATGAACTTACTTGGAAAGAAGTACAGATTCCTATGAGAGACGGGAATTATCTCGCCGCAAATCTTTATCAGCCTAATGTGGATGGGAGTTTTCCAGTAATCATGACGATGTGTCCGTATGGAAAGGATCTGCATTTCTCGCAATTTGCTCCTGCTAATCCAACGATCGCAATAGAATATACACACTCGCAGGATAAAGGGCCCTTAATTAGTTGGGAAACACCAAATCCTGAATTTTGGGTGCCACAAGGCTATACTGTCTTGCGAGTAGATGAACGTGGTATCGGTAATTCTCCAGGAAAGCTGGATATATTATCAAATGCTTTGAAGAAGGATTATTATGATGCAATCGAATGGGCTGGAACGCAACTATGGAGCAATGGAAAGATAGGGCTGCTGGGCATCTCCTATTTGGCTATGAGTCAATGGGCCGTGGCATCCGAACAACCTCCTCATTTAGCTTGTATCATACCTTGGGAAGGTACAGTAGATTATTATGCAGAATTCTGTTACCCGGGCGGAATCCAGGCGAACGGTTTTCTTTCATTCTGGTGGAAGAACGGAGTTTTGGCGCATCAATACAATCCCGATGGAAAATTCTCGGAAGAACAATTGCAAGCCAATCGCGCTGATTTCCCGGAGATGGTAAAAAACAATCCATTACGTGATCAATCGTGGACGAATCGATTTTCTGATTTGAGTAAAGTAGAGGTGCCTTTATTATCCGCAAGCAACTGGTTTAGCGCCGGAATGCATACCCGTGGAAATTTCCTGGGTTTTCAGAATGCGGTATCAGAGCACAAGTGGCTTGAAGTACATATCGGGAGCCATGTTGGCGCATTTTACACCGCTCAGGGTCGGGAACTGCAGAAAAAATTTCTGGATTATTGGCTTAAAGGACTCGATACTGGCATAATGAGGGAACCGAAAGTGAAGCTTGCCATTCCTCGCGGAGGCAATAACTACACATGGCGCTACGAGAACGAGTATCCGCTTAAGCGCACCCAATGGACCCGCTTTTACCTTGATGCAAGCTCGAATCTGCTTTCGCAAGAGCCTCCGCAAGCCAAGGCCCAGCTTTGCTATGAAGGCGATAAGGAGTGCGAGTCAAAGCACTGGTCAAAGCCTTTTATGGTGAAAGAATTCTCGAGAGAGGAAAACAATTCAAAGCGTGTTCTGTTTGAAACCGATCCGTTTGATAACGAAACAGAAATTCTCGGGCCTATCAAGCTCCGTTTGTGGGCATCGTCAACTACAGATGATATGGACATTTTCGTATCTTTGCGAAATATTGACTCACTAGGCAATGAGGTCGTTAACTCAGGAGCACTAACAGAGAAATTCCCAATTAGCCAGGGCTGGCTGCGCGCTTCCTTACGTAAAACTGATGATGAATTATCCACGGAGTATAAGCCTTATTACACCTTCGATGAGGTTCAAAAGCTGGTTCCAGGAGAAGTCTATTGCTTGGATATTGAGATATGGGATAGCGCAATTGTTGTAGCTAAAGGAAACCGATTGCTCCTGGAAATTGGAAGCCAGAATCAAAGTGGCTGCGCACTGCTGACTCAGACGGGGGATGACAGGGTTTGGGATGCAGACATTACTCTATATACAGGGGATGAATTTGATTCTTATTTGTTGCTGTCGATCATACCCTAACTGAGTTCAAGTTGACATACTTCCCAACGCCCATGATTTTCAAATACTAAAAGCCAGCCGACTCCAGAACAGCTTCCGATAGTGTCCATCTTCTACCTCCCGATTGTTCATTACGTTCCGTCCATTGTTTGTATATCGCTTATCCCACATCGCCTGAAGATCATTCTAAGTGAAGCGGGCTGAATTGGAAAAAGCGAAGTCGCTCATCATACTCAGAAATTCATTCATATTTCGAAGGCATAAGGGGGGCTCCCCCACTATGTCGCTCATTCGCACATTATTTCTTGACAAGATGAGATTTGGGGACTATGATAACGTGCCGCTCAACTCTACAAGGCAAAATAAAATCAAAAGGCTGACTTTCCGTAGTGCCTTGGCAACGGAATCGTCAGCCTATCGTGCAAATTATCCTACACCATCACTTTCTAACAATGAATAAAAATGATCACGGTCTTCGTCATCACATTTGCCAAGTGTCCGTATCCTAACAAATTCGTGTTGTCCATACATGTCTATTTCCTCACCGTACCTATTGTAGAGCGCGATCATATTGCCATCCTGATTCAACTCCATGTACCCGTAACATTTTGCTTCAGGCGCTTCACCGTAAAAGAGCGTAAATCTGATTTTGATCACTCTGTGCATGCAGATCCTCCTTTTCTGTCTTTCATATTGGCTTTGAATATATACAGTATTATCCATAAAATGTAAACAGATGAGTTTCTACGTGATAACGGCGGAGGAGTGTACCAGTAAGTTGTGAGCGCAGAACCGTAACATAAATAGCAGCAAGTTTTTTTGGGAATAATGAGATAAAAGGAGAGATGGAAATGTCCTATATCGTTGATTTTAATAATGTGTCTACGGTTGGCTTAGAGTCTTCACCTGTAGTAGAAGCGCTTGCTGGTTTGCGTGCTAATGAAGCCCGTTACTTTATGAACAAATACAAGCATGAATTTACGGTTGTTTCAGCTAGTGAAAGCCAGGAGACCCTTGATTATGTGAACCGAATTCTGAAAGAGCGTGATATTGAGTTTGCGGCCAAACCTTTAGAAACGTCACGTTTTCAAGTGGAAAATATTAAATTTGCTTACGTCTTTTATGAGGATGGTCTTGAGGTCAACGTCATGTATACGGTTGATGACCCTAAGAAGCGAGCCGTTGGTTTTAAGCTTTCTGAGGGGATGGAGGTACCAAAGGAGTTAGAAGGGAAGTTTAAGTTTGCTAGGCAGAAGTCAAAACTAGCAGGAACGATTCGGGGTTCGTTTTTTGTAATTAAAGGAGAATATTAAAGTAAGCAAAAGCGCAATTGGAGAAATCCATCCACTTTTTCTATTTGCAAAAAAAGATGCGAGATCAAAGAAAGGGCTATCCCACAAAAGGATGGCCCTAAATCTTGCCGATACAGGCAGCCCACTCTTCGGACGTAAATCAGCTTCTGATCTCTCCGCAAAATTTATCATGACTTGGATTAATTATCTTTGGAGTGTCTTTCCCCCACTTGGTACTCATTCACATGTTCAAACATATATTTCACCGTTACGGGATATTGGCCCGTCAGCTTTTTAAAGTCGTCCGTAAATATATCCATTTTCCCTAAGCGAATAGCTTGTCCAAAGGTAACCATACCTTCAGAAGAGAAGGGGGCTTCGGAGTCCTCCGCAAATTTGCCATCCGTTGTTCTGGGAACACCCATTGCATCAAATATGGCGTAGTTTTCTTCATCCGTGATCTGCTTGTAGGCAATATGATGACCCGTTACTTCATTTCCAATCTTGATAAAGTCGGACATTGTTATTAATTCAGGGCCATTTATATTTAATATCGCCTCATGATAATTGCTTGCTGCTAATGCATAAGCGACAGCCTTTGCACAATCTTTCCGTGAGATATAGGCCATCTTGCCGTCACCCTGGTTATTTTTCAACACGCCGTCAGACTTCACATAGGTGAAGTAATTGGTAACCATGGCTTCCGCATATTGCGAATTACGCAGGAAAATATAATCTAACCCGACACTTTTGATATAATCTTCGGTATATACATGGTCCAGTTTCTCAACACTTGGATTGGATTCATCAGCCGCATTAACCAATGAAGTATAAATGATTTGCTTTACTCCAGCTTCTTTCGCCGCATCGACGACGTTTTTGTGTGCATTTTGGCGTTTTACCCCCACAAAAGGCATGGAGATTAAAGCAAGCTTATCTGCATTAGCAAAAGCTTTTGCAAGACCGTCTATTTTATTAAAATTGGTCACATGCGTTTCAATGCCTTGATCTGCATATTCTTGTAAAGATGCTGGATCATATGCGCAAAAAATAATTTGGTCTTTTTCCACTATTTTTAATAAATATTCAGCCGCTTGTCTGCCCAGATTGCCATCTACACCGGTTAATAATAACTTACCCATGCTCATCGTCACTCCCTGCTGAAATGATCTACACTTATATATTATGTGAAAAAAATAACAATGTATAACACAAAAAACTTATGGGCTATTGCTAAAACGAATTTTGTATTTGTTGCAGGAATGAGTATAAGGCCGGATTAGAATTATTTTTTAAGTAGCCTATTTCGATTTTAAAAGTATGGTGTGAATCATGTATGGGAATGAATCGGACCTCTTCCTTCAGGTCAGCAAGATCATAGTTATCTGGAAAAAAGCCAATTAAATTCTCTGTAATGATATAAAACAGCTCTGTCTCGACATCATCTGCGGTTCGAAGGATGTTGGGCTGATAACCATCTTCCATGGCATGTTGAATCATTAAATAATAGGAGTCTCCAATAACCATTGGATTCAGCATAACAAGCGGATACTTATATAATTGATCCTTTGAGATGGATTCAAAACAGAAGAGGGGATGTTGTTTACTTACAGCCGCGTAGTATCGTCCGCTATATAATGTATGGGTTAGGATTTCCTCTTTCCCTTTAAACTCTGAGTCAAAGGCAACGGCCACGTCATATATTCCTTTTTGCAGATACTCAGCGATATCCTTTAGCAATACTTTATTTAATTCAAGTTTAATCTTTGGATGATTTTCTTTAAATGAAGGAATGAATTTTAACAAGCTTTGGATATCTGTGATCGCAGCATATTCGATGCTCAATAGTTGGGTATTATTTTTCTGGAAATTTTCCATGCTTGTTTTCATATGATTATATTGCTTCCAGAGCACGACGGCCTCTGCATAAAACAGCCATCCCGCTTTTGTGGGTTCAATCGGAATTTGTTTTCTGTCAATTAACTGAATGTTGAACTCATTCTCAAGTGCGGCAATTTGTTGGCTAATTGTAGTCTGCGATACAAAATTTTTCTTTGCTGTTTCTGTAAAGTTTCTACATTCAACGAGATCTATAAAATATTTTACCCTTTTTAGATTCATGTGTACCTCCAATTGTATGAAATTTATTATACCTTACGTTCCCGCCATAAATTCAAGCCAGCATACCCTAATGTTAATGGCAAACCGGCGGTTCATAATTTGGAGGTAATGTCAGCTTATTGGCGCGCGTTGCTAAGTAAAGATATCACGCTTACAGATTCTTAGACACGCCAAGCAGACATGCAAAATGTGAACTTGTGTATCTGCTGACCCGTTGTTAATGTACCGGAGCATCCGAGTTTATCCTAAAAACGGATAAGATAAACCTTATCACAAATAACTGCAAGTTCATTGAACGGAGTAGGGGGAAGATAGTATGCTTATTTCTAATCATTTAAAAAAGTATAAACAGGCGATGCTTTTACTCCCCAAGGCTACATTGCTATCCAAAGAAGACCTGCTGGTTGATGATTTTTTAATGGAGCGCAATGGGCTCCTTGAAATGTACTACGCGCCGCATAATGAGTACATTAATCCTTCTGCCAAGGTGGTCATTATTGGGCTAACGCCCGGTTGGAGACAAATGAGAATAGCTATACAAGAAGCAAAAGCAGGCCTGGAAAAGGGCCTTTCAGATGAGGAGGTATGTAGAAAAGCGAAAGAAGCAGCAAATTTCGCGGGAACAATGAGAATCCATTTGATCGACATGCTTAATGCACTTGATCTTCATCGGCAGTTGAACATATCGTCCTGCGGAGAATTGTTTCAGGAGCATCGGGGGTTGCTGCATACCACTTCTTTGTTCCGGTTTCCGGTTTTCGTTGCGAAGAAAAATTATAACGGAACCCATCCCAATCTAATATCAAACCCATTTCTTAAGAAGGCTGCCCTATTGTCTGTGCATGAAGAGCTCAGAATCGTGAACCAAGCGCTAATTATACCGCTGGGAAAAATGGTGGAACGTGTTCTTCATCTTCTTGTGCGGGAAGGGAAGCTAGATGCTGAACAATGACAGAATGATTGAATATCTACCCCGCATCGGAAAAACAGCCCAAAGAGAGATCGACCTCTATTCAAAAAAGGTGATCTCTCCGTGGTTAAAGATTCACATCCACTGAATTGCTTTCAGCCATTTTTCATGCCGTGTAGCTTCTACCTATTCCCCTTACGCACCTTTAACAGCTTGCCTTTTACGGTCGTATTCTTCATAATCTCCAGTACCAGTGGGCCCTTGCCATTCAGAATCTCAACATCTGTCACATTATCAAGAATCGTAATAATCCCGATATCGTCTGCGCTTACCCCGTCCAGCTTAGCGATTGTCCCAACAAAGTCGACAGCTCTGAGTTTCTTCTTCTTGCCGCCATTGAAGTTCAGCTTCATAATCTGTTGGTTTAATTGCTCGCGCTTATCTTTTTTGAGTTCAGTTCTGACATGTAACTTCTGTTCAAAATCTTCTCTACGGAGATCCACAGCCTCTTCTGAGGGAGCTTTTACTTTCGGAATAGCGAATCCAATATATGCTTCAATATCGGCTAATCGTTTGCTATCCTTAGGAGTGACCAGGGTAATGGCTTTCCCTGTCTTGCCTGCACGTCCCGTACGTCCCGTGCGATGAACATAGCTTTCCTTCTCAAGGGGAATATCGTAGTTAATGACATGGGTGATATTGGTGATGTCGATCCCCCTTGCGGCAACATCTGTTGCGATCAAGTAACGGAATTGCCCCCTTCTGAACGCATTCATCACCTCGAATCGCTCATCCTGCTCCATTCCACCATGAATCCGGTCACATGGATATTCGAGATCAGCCAATGCTCTGAATAATGTATCTACATTCTCCTGCGTACGACAGAAAATAATACAACTGTCAGGATTCTCAACAATGAGCAGATCTTGCAGCAGTGCCAGCTTGTCCGATTCGTTCACCTGGATAAGAGAGTGATCAATCGTGGCTGTCGTTATACCAGTCGCTTTTATTTCAATTTCAACAGGATTGTTCATATATTTACGCGACAGTTTGGCTACATCTTCAGGAAAAGTAGCGGAGAATAACATCGTAACCCTGTCATCAGGCAGAGCCTGGATGATGGACTGAACTTGCTCGATAAAGCCCATATTCAGCATTTCGTCAGCCTCATCAATCACGAGATAGGCAATCCGATCTAACGATAGCGTGCCTCGTTCAATATGGTCCAGTACACGTCCTGGCGTACCTACAGCGACATGCGTTCTTTGCTTTAACTCGGCCTTTTGTATATGAAAAGGATGTTTGCCATAAAGGGGCGTTGCTTTTATCCGCTTAAAGCGTCCAATATTCGTGATGTCTTCGGTGACCTGTAATGCGAGTTCACGGGTTGGCGTCAGGATTAAAGCTTGGGGTTTATTCTCATTCCAATCTACTAACTCGCAAAGTGGAATACCATATGCCGCTGTTTTGCCGCTACCTGTTTGCGATTTGGCGACAAGATCCTTCTTTTCAAGCGCAACTGGAATGACTTCCGTCTGAATTTCGGTGGGCGTCTCATAACCCAAGCTATTCAGCGCTCGTACAATTTCTTCACTTAATGGGTAATCTGAAAAATGCTTTTGACTCATTTTCAACCTCTTCTGCGCTGTATTTGAATACCTATACATATAGAATGTCATCGTGTATCGAACTTATACTCATATAGTATACTCTATATTCAGGTTCACTCTAATACATATCAATGATTCCCCCAAGCTTGCCGTTACAGACATCGCAGTGATTGTATCCCAAGCGACATGCACGAGTGCCACAAATGCCTCTTGGTCACGAAACTGATTAGCCCCGTTTGGCTGAGTTGGCAATGACCTGCTCGGCAGAATAGGGAGGTACTGATTACCAATCCATTTTTGAAGATCAATGACTACTAGAGCTGTTTGGTTCCAATTGTTGGTTCTCTTCGTTTTGGGCATCTTTCTTTCCAGGCCAGGGACTCTGTTGACCTTCAAGTTACGATCAATATTCCTTTGGATGACTCAACAAAAGAAAAAATGAAGAGACTCCTTGGCTCAGGTCATCGCTTTACTAGTTAAGCAAGTACGGTGAACCGTACCACAAGGATAGTAGAGCGGAATGTCGAATTAGTCCTGTATAATAAGTTGTGGGCGATTTATCACTTTTTTTTTTCATAACGAAATGGTTTATAATTAGTAGATAATAGTCGATATAATTTTTAAAAGACTATAAACTAGTTATAATAGAGACAGAAAAGGTATGTTCCTGAGTGGAGCCTTCTTCTTGTATCACCTAAGCAGGAGGGCCTGCTCTTTTTTGCAAATATAAGAGATAAGGAAGGTTTTTATGAGCAACATACAGAAAAAAACAGACGTTATCTTAATTGGTGCCGGAGTCATGAGCGCGACTCTGGGATCATTGCTGAAAGAGTTAGCACCGGAATGGGAAATCACAGTGTTTGAGAAACTCGCAAACGCAGGAGAAGAAAGCTCTAACGAATGGAATAATGCGGGTACGGGCCATGCTGCACTTTGCGAGCTGAACTATACATCCGAGAAAGCTGACGGATCTATAGATATTAGTAAAGCTGTAAACATTAATGAGCAGTTTCAGCTCTCAAGACAGTTTTGGTCTTTTCTTGTAAACAGCGATTTGATTCGTAATCCGCAGGACTTTATCAAGTCAATACCTCATATGAGTTTGGTAAGCGGAGAAAAAAATGTATCTTTTTTAAAAAAGCGATTTAAAGCGCTATCAAACGTTTCTCTGTTTCAAGGAATGGAATTTTCCGATGACCCTGAAAAGCTGAAAGAATGGATTCCGCTGATCATGGAAGGCCGCACATCGAATGAACCGATCGCGGCAACCAAAATCGACTCGGGAACAGATGTCAACTTTGGTGCTTTAACACGTTTGTTGTTTGACCATTTAAAAAGTAAAAACGTCGAGATCAAATACAAGCATAGTATTAAGGATATTAAACGCACGAGCGATGGCTCGTGGGAAGTCAAAGTGCATAATCTTGATAACGGTAAAATCGAATACCATACTGCGAAATTCATCTTTATCGGCGGTGGGGGCGGAAGTCTGCCTTTACTACAAAAAACCGGTATTCCTGAGTCCAAATATATTGGGGGATTCCCGGTAAGTGGACTATTTATGGTATGTAACAATCCTAAAGTTGTCGCGCAGCATCATGCAAAAGTATACGGTAAAGCTAAGGTTGGTGCTCCTCCCATGTCTGTTCCGCATCTGGATACAAGATATATCGGCGACAAAAAAGCACTGTTGTTTGGGCCGTTTGCTGGCTTCTCACCAAAGTTCTTGAAAGCGGGTTCAAATTTGGATCTGATCTATTCTATAAAACCAAATAACCTCTTCACGATGTTGGCAGCAGGTGTAAAAGAGATGGCGTTGACCAAATACCTGATCCAGCAAATGATGTTATCGAATGAAAAGCGCCTGGAAGAATTACGCGAGTTTATTCCGAACGCCAATATCGAGGACTGGGAGATCGTGGTAGCGGGTCAACGTGTGCAGGTGATCAAAGATACGGAGGTCGGTAAAGGCACCCTTCAATTTGGTACGGAAGTGGTTAGTGCCGCTGATGGCTCGATAGCTGCATTGCTCGGCGCTTCTCCGGGTGCTTCTACTGCTGTTAACGTTATGCTGGAAGTATTAGAAAGATGCTTCCCACAACATATGAAAGAGTGGGAACCGAAAATAAAAGAAATGATTCCTTCTCATGGCGTGTCACTGGCGGAAAACCCAGAGCTTTTCCAAGAAATTCATGCTTTCACAACGCAGGCGCTGGGTTTGGGCGAAAAAGAACCGCTTCATCGTTAATTTTGGATGTAGAAACAAGGATATCTCGGGCTTGTATTCCTTTCTTTAGAAGCAGTTCGTTGATATATTGATATATCCTTTTTACCGTACTTTTACCTTTCCTTCGGTATCAGTGCTTTCCTTGCTCAATTATCCATATTATCCTTAGATGCAGATAATGTGTCATACCAAACGGTTTAAGGTGAAAATAATGATCGCAGATTTAATGCAAAAAGTGATGTTTATTTATAGCCAATGAGAGGATTAGATTAGCATGCTATATAGACTGAGAGGATTCTCAGTCTTTTTCGTTGCCGAAGCAACCAACGATTGTAACCTGCACCGAAGTGGAAGCGGGATGAAATTTTGTGCTTCCGGGCATGTTAGGGAAAAAGACATCGAGGGGAGTGCATCAAGATGGCAAGAAGAAGGAGGAAATATGCGGTGCCAGGGGTGGAACAGGGAATGCAGGCTTTCAAAGCAGATGTAATGAGGCAGGAAGGATATGCCGTTGATCCGAATCATCCGGACGACGTAAAATACGAAGTTGCTAAGGAGCTTGGTGTACCTCTGCATCCAGGTGACAATGGCAGTCTGACTACGGAATCAGTGGGCCATGTAGGCGGCAAAATTGGCGGTTCCATGGTTCGGGAAATGATCCGTCTCGCCCAAGAGCAATTAGCGAACAGGGACAGTCCTGAAGACAACTAGGAGTACGCCATGCATTGGAAAAAGCTATTGTAATGATCGTTTGTATCACATTCGTATGGCCTTTTTTGACAGCAAATTCTGAAGTGTCTGCTGCATCTTATGAAAGCATTGACACCATTACACTGCAGAAGTCATCTTGCTCTATAGGCGAAGGATGAACTTTGGACTCATCATACAGCTCTAGTCAAGAAGTCAACCCAAAGCGGCTTGCTCACAAGGCTGAGGATGAAGAGAAAAGTACGACGTATCCTCCTACGCTCAAGAGGGCTTAAAGTTGGAGTATGAGAAGTGGAAGTTGGAAAGGGCACCCGATCGGGTGCCCTTTGTACTGCCGTATAGTGATTCCTATTCGTAAAAATTGAATTCACTCCAAATTACTTAAGAAGTGTAAGTGTCACCTTTATCGTGTTATCAATAAAGGATCGCTCTGGACGAGACTTTATCATTACGGTCAGTCCAATTAACGATACGACTAACGCCTGTGATACAGCCTTCGCATCGAGCCCGATCTCAAGCTCGCCTGATTGTATACCTCGTTCAATGGTTTCTTGAAATATAACCGATAGGTACATTTGATGTTCCCTTGTAAGAATTTCAAATTTCTCATCATGAGGTGCAAGTTCAACCATTGTATTGATGCAAAAGCATCCTTTTCTAGGGTTTTCTGCATATTCCTCCTCGACCACACCTTCAAAAAAAGTTCTAAATGCTTCTTTTACAGATGGGTTGCTTTGAAGTTTGGTTCGGATCAGAGCAGCACGGGACATCATGTATTTGCGCAGCGCAGCTTCGAACAATTCTTTTTTGCCTCCAAAAGCTGAATATATACTGGGGCGTTGAATTTCCATTCTGGAAGTTAAATCACTTAATGAGGTAGCCTCATATCCCTTCTCCCAAAATATTTGCATAGCTGCATCTAATACTTTTTCTTCGTCAAATTCGCGGATTCGTCCCATAATCAATACCTCTCATTACTCTTGATTTTATTCTTAATTCAATGACTCTGATCATAATTGACAGGAGTCTTTATTTGCGTACCAATTAGTATGTTATTATATTATAATTAGCCTGTTAGATTGTCAAATGCAGTTTGGTTTATCGCACCGAGGAGATATCGATATGAAGATAAATCAAAGTGTTTTTACTAAATTTATTGACATTATTCTTTTTGATGAGTTATATTTACTGGGAAAAATATTTTACCGATCAGTATGATATTTTATCGGTATTTAATTGGCATACAAAGAAAGCTATTAGAATTGGAGAGATGGACCATGGAGATAGGTATTACTTCGTTTGTAGAAACAAAGCCTGACGTTCAGACAGGTGAAGTGATAAGTCACGCACAGCGATTGCGCGAAGTTGTCGAGGAAATTATCCTTGCTGATCAAGTGGGACTTGATGTGTTTGGGGTAGGTGAGCATCATCGGCAGGATTATTCGGCATCTTCACCAGCAATTGTGCTGTCAGCGGCTGCAGCGCAGACGAAACGGATTCGGCTGACCAGTGCAGTGACAGTGCTTTCTTCAGCTGATCCCGTTCGCGTTTTTCAGGATTTTGCTACGCTGGATGGTATTTCGAATGGACGTGCGGAGATTATGGCTGGCCGGGGTTCCTTTATTGAATCTTTTCCACTGTTTGGCTATGACTTGGATGACTATGATGAACTGTTTGAACAACATTTGGAATTGCTCCTTAAAATACGGGAGTCCGAAAAAGTAACCTGGAAGGGCGGGCATCGGCCAGCGATTAACAATTTGGGCGTGTATCCACGACCGGTTCAGAATCCTTTACCGATATGGGTTGGCAGCGGTGGCAGGCAGGATTCTGCTATCCGTGCAGGTCTGTTAGGACTGCCCTTGATGCTGGCGATCATTGGCGGAAATCCTACGAATTTTGCACCGCTTGTCCAGCTTTATAAGAAAGCAGCAGCGCACGCTGGTCATGACGAATCGCAGCTTAAGGTTGGATCGCACTCGATAGGATTTGTCGGAGTGAATAATGAACGAGCTGCAGATACATATTTCCCTTCTACGATGGCAGGTATGAATAGATTAGGCAGGGAGCGAGGCTGGGCGCATTATGATCGTTCTAGCTACGATGCCGCGCGCAGCTTTGAAGGTGCGCTGTATGTTGGCGATCCTGAGACTGTTGCCCAGAAGATCATTCACCTTCGCAAACATGTAGGCGTTACACGCTTTATGCTGTATGTTCCGTTAAGCACGATGCCGCATGCCGAGGTGATGAGGGCCATTGAGCTGCTGGGAACAGAGGTAGCACCCCGAGTTCGGAAGGAAATAGCCCAGTGGGAAGCGGAGACGGAAAAAAGATTATAAAATCCAAACATAGGAGTGATTCGCATGGATTTTGAAAATCGTTTGTTACCAGAATTAAGGTCGGTAATCGCACAATTTCCTGGCTTTCAACTGGAAGAAAATTTAGAACTGAGCAGAAGCTATTTGTCGAGTCCTCCCATTGAGCAGTCGGAGCACGTACGCACGACAAGCCGGATGATTCCGAGCGTAGCAGGCGAGATATTAGTCAAAATCTACGAACCTGCCCAGCGAACTGACGTTAGGCTTCCGGCCATGCTGTGGATTCACGGGGGAGGCTATGTGATGGGGCATCCTGATATGGACGATGCTTTGTGCGAACGCTTCGTGCAGGCGGCCAAATGCGTCGTCGTATCGGTCGATTACCGACTTGCTCCCGAGCATCCCTACCCAGCTGCCATCGATGACTGTTATGCCGCTTTGACGTGGATGACCGATGAAGCTGAGCTGCTGGGCATCGACTTGGATCGCATCGCAATTGCCGGTGCAAGCGGGGGCGGCGGTCTGACCGCAGCACTTGCTTTAATGGCTCGTGACAAAGGCGGGCCAGCCCTCATTTTCCAAATGCCGCTGTATCCGATGATCGATGACCGCAATATTACGGCCTCAAGTCATGAAATTACGGCCGATAATGCACCATGGAACCGGACGAACAACTTGGCGGCCTGGAACATGTACTTGGGCGATCGTACCGAAGACAGCGAGGTGTCCCCATATGCGGTGCCATCGAGAGCGGAAAACTTGGCTGGCCTGCCGCCGACCTATACGTGCGTAGGCCAGCTCGATCTGTTCCGAGATGAGACGATTGAATATACGACGCGCCTTGCCCAAGCGGGTGTAGACGTCGAATTCCATCTGTATCCCGGCACATTCCACAACTTTGAAGGGATGGTTCCGCAAGCAGAAGTAAGCCAGCTTGCCAGCCAAGGTTATGTGGACGCGATTGCAAGAGCGCTTAATCCTTAAACTATTAAAGGAGCTGTCTCCAAAGGTCTGAAACGACTGGGGAGATAGCCCCTTTGTAATACACAGTTCAGGATTTTGCAAAATTCGATTCCTGTCGCCCCCTAGTACAATATATAGACGAGCTAGACCATTTCGATCTATATATTGTTCATTCAAAGTCGCTTATTGGATTTTTGCAAATTCCTCAGTTATCAAAGATGGTAGGGAATGAAATTCGTCATTTCAAGGATTACACGTTTGTTTGTCTTAAAAGGAGGCCCTGGTACGGGGAAATCAAGGCTTATTCGAGAAATTGGAGAGCATATGGCACAGCAAGGCTATGAGATATGGATTTTTCATTGCGCAGCGGATAACGATTCGTTGGACGGAGTAATTATAAACAATTTAAAAGCAGGAATCGTGGATGGAACGGCACCACATGCCATTGAGACCGAACTGCCTGAGACAGTCATCGTACACGTGGATGTAGAGCAGGCAGCCGATAGGCTTCAGTTAAATCTGCAGAAGCAATTTTTCGCTTAGATTTAATTGAAACGATGTATAGCAAAGGATCGCAGATGTTTGGCTGTCCCGCAAAGGATGTAAAGTTTTTCGGGTTAAATCTTTATTTTCACATGTAGCAAAAAATAACCATTCATTATTATAATTGTAAATGTAAGCGCTTATTTAATTCGAGGTATTAAACCTAATACGTGTGAGGAGGAGATTATATGTTGAGAGTTAAAGTAGGCAAGTTGGTGAGCAGTTTAGCGTTGGCAGGTGTGTTGTTATCTTCTGTTCTGGTAAATCAGGCTGATGCTGGTCTGGCGAAGGGAAACAAATTCCTCGGGAATGTCATTGCCGGCAGTGTCCCTCCTAGTTACGGAACGTACTGGAATCAGGTGACGCCGGAGAATTCAACCAAGTGGGGCTCGGTTGAAGGCAACCGTAACAATATGAACTGGTCGCAGGCAGATACCGCCTATAACTATGCCCGTAATAATGGATTTCCGTTCAAGTTTCACACCTTGGTATGGGGCGCCCAGGAGCCAGGATGGATTGGCGGACTGTCGGCTGCTGATCAGAAGGCGGAAGTGACTCAGTGGATTAAAGCTGCCGGTCAGCGCTATCCGAATGCGGCGTTTGTAGATGTGGTGAATGAGCCACTGCATCAGAAGCCGTCCTTCCGCAATGCGATTGGTGGTGACGGGTCGACCGGATGGGATTGGGTAATATGGTCGTTCCAACAGGCCAGACAAGCTTTTCCAAATGCCAAGCTGCTTATAAATGAATATGGAATTATCAACGACCCTTCATTAACCGACCAATATGTCAATATTATTAATCAGCTCAAGAGTAGAGGCCTGATTGACGGAATTGGCATTCAATGCCACCAGTTCAGCATGGACACTGTCTCAGTTAACACGATGAACACTGTACTGAACAAGTTAGCGGCAACAGGATTGCCAATCTATGTGTCGGAACTGGATATAACCGGTGATGACAATACCCAGCTTGCCAGATACAAGGAGAAATTCCCGGTATTATGGCAGCATTCCGCGGTGAAGGGAGTTACGTTCTGGGGATACATCCAGGGGCAAACCTGGATATCGAATACACATCTGCTGAATACGAACGGCTCGGAACGTCCCGCGCTCCAATGGTTGAGACAATATCTGGGCAGCTAGTGCCAATGGCGATGCCAAAAACCCCAGATGTGGGAGTTTTGCTGAGCGGGGGAGACGTTTACTTGACTAAGTCTTTTGTAGAGCGACTTTAAAGCTTAAGCCTTGGGTGAAAAGATGTGCTCCCAAGGCTTTTTTCTTTTTAACCTATATGCACGAATATATAGAGCACACTTGGCAATTACTAAATGCATAACTTTAACCCACTTGAAATAATTTGTGGTTTGCGGAAATGTTCGGGCTTGCTCCTCCAGATGAACAAATGAGGCAAGAAATTATGAAAGAATTAAAGACATATATAGGAGAATGAATAATGGCCTATCTTTTTTGTCAATCTCTATTGTTGGTGAGCTTATTGGAACTTCAATGCTTAAAGCTTCAGAAGGTTTTACCAGATTGTATCCGACTCTATTCACAATTGTTGCGTTTGTGATCTCTTTCTTCTTTATCTCCCTATCCCTTAAGACGCTTCCTTTAAATATGACTTATGCCATCTGGTCAGGTGTAGGAGCTGTTGCTACAACGCTTATTTCAGTATTGATTTGGAAAGAAAAAATCAATACAGGAAGTATCGCAGGTATTGCTTTAATTGTTATTGGCGTGGTGGTACTGAACCTATTTGGTGCAGGACATGGTGAGGCAAAAGCTACAACAGAAGCAACTAGTCCAATCGTTCAAAAATGAGATAAAGATTTTCGGGCCGAGGATACAAACACGCTTGAAGGCATAAGGGCATTCGTCGAGAAAGTTCTTGTTCCGCACGGCGTGACGGTATGATTTTTAGTCATTTAAATTTTTTTGATTGAATTGAGGATATAATAAGTCTATAATGTCGATTGTAGAGTGTTTCATATTCACCATACGGAAGGAGGGAGTTCTATAATTAAAGAGTTCTATGATTAAGGAGTTCAACAAGGACCGTCAGGTTAAATTTTTATGACATGATTTTTTATCATTGTAGATATTAGTAGACTTTAAAATCTATTTAGTAGAAGGGAAGTCTAATTAATGACCCAGTCTTTATTTGATCCCGAAGTATGGAAGGCTGCTTGGATAAACGATCCGGAAGCCGGTGTAAATCGAATGCTTAGAGCGGGAACGGTACCGGCTCATTCGTTTGATGATATGGCAAGGGCAAGAAGCTTCCACAAGCAGGCATTTAATGAAGAGGGAATAAAGAGAACAGCCAGAATTATGGGATGGCTAAGGACACAGGGAGTTACCATTGAAGACTCCTCTATCCTGGATATTGGTGCTGCCTCCGGTGTCTTCAGTATTCCTTTTGCAGAGGAAGGGGCCCATGTTACCGCCGTTGAGCCTTCAGTACCGTTGACAGCCTTAATGGAGGAGAGTATCAAGCCATCGATAAAGGGAAACGTTAAAATCGTGCGGGAACAATTTGAGGAGTTGTCTATTGAGACGAACGGATGGCAAAACAAATTCGATCTGGTGTTTGCATCCATGTGTCCAGCCATTTTCGGTTGGGAAATGGTAGAGAAGGCGCTCGCCTGTGCCAGTCGGTTTTGTTACATTAGTACGATTGCCGGACCTAAGGAGCATAGTCTGATTCAGGAACTGCGCCCTGTAGTCGGAATCAAGGAAGATCCAGTACAAACTTCGGATATGTTCTATATCATCCAACTACTAAATATATATGGCTATTCTTTTCAAACCCTGATTACTCGTGAAACCCAAACGGTAATGATGTCGGTGGACGAGGCGGTAAAACATACATTAGGCTGGTTCTCATTCTTCGGGATGCCAACAGATGAACAGTCGCTACAGAAAGCAGAAGCCTATTTAAGAAAGACATACGCAGGGAAGAGAATCCCTGTTCAGCAAGGAGGACGCTTTGGTAAAGTTCTGGTCCGAATAAAGGATCAGCATATGTATTAATCGTTTGGATAAGTAATATTATAAGTCCAGTTTCCGGAAGGGAAACATGGACTTTTTTATGTGCAAATGCACAATCAATTTCGTCTGTTCTTCAATATTTTTAATGGCCTGCAATCGATATAATGAAAGCGTAATCAAAAATTGCCCGGGGGGTTAGACAGATGGAAGGATTGACGATCAGTTGGATAGGAGCTCTGGCAGGGCTGGCTATTGCAATTATTCTGATATTAAGAAAGCTGAATCCGGTTTACGCTTTATTTTTGGGAGCTATTGTAGGCGCTTTATTGGGCGGAGCCAATCTGGAGCAGACGATCAGCGTGTTAATAAACGGTACGCAAAGTGTGATGGGGACGGTCATTCGTGTGCTCGCCGCAGGTGTATTGGCAGGCGTAATGATGGAATCCGGGGCAGCGGAGACAATTGCGCAGGCTATTGTAAAGAAATTTGGCGGCAGTAAAGCGATACTCGCATTAGCCTTGGCGACGATGATTATTACGGCGGTAGGCGTATTTATTCCCGTTGCAGTGCTGATTGTGGCACCTATTGCATTGTCGGTCGGCAACAAAATGGGGATTTCCAAGCTGGCGCTCCTACTGGCCTTGTCTGGAGGCGGAAAGGCGGGGAACATCATCTCTCCCAATCCTAATACGATTGCAGCGGCGCGCGGATTTAATCTGGATTTAAGCCACGTTATGTTGGCGGGTGTGGTCCCTGCGATATGCGGTTTAATTATGACTGTTTTGGTGGCATCTATGTTGAAAATCAAAGGTGTAAAGGTGTCCGACCAGGATATCATGGACAGTGATGTCGATACATCGAAATACCCGGCGTTGGGACGGGCGATTGTAGCCCCACTGGTGGCTGTTATTTTGCTGATGATTAACCCGATTGGTTCCATCTCCGGCATTGAAGCACTTTCGAATTTCAAGGTGGATGCGATGTACATTTTGCCGATTGCTGGGATTGTGGGTATGCTGGCAATGGGACAAGGGCGCAATATCTTGAAGTATTCGGCCTCCGGTCTGAATAAAATGACGGCGACCGTGCTGATTTTGATCGGTGCGGGCGGGATTGCGGGTCTGATCTCTGCCTCCAATTTATCTGCTCAGGTGGTTGGCCTGATTGAAGTGTCGGGGGTTTCCGGTACATTTTTGGCACCGCTTGCAGGTATTCTGATGGCAGCTGCCACGGCGTCCACCTCGACGGGAGTTATTTTGGCGACAGGCTCGTTTGGGGAAGCAATTCTGAACATGGGGACAGCTCCGTTGGCCGCTGCTGTGATGGTGCATACAGGAGCTACAGTCATAGATTCCTTGCCACAGGGCAACTATTTTCACGTCACGGCAGACAGCATGAAAATGAGCATTAAACAACGGATGGGACTTATCCCTTACGAAGCTATTGTGGGTGGAACGATGGCAATTGTAGCAACATTAATGTATGGATTTTTACTTTAATATTCACGATGGGGTGAAAAGATGAGAGAGAAGACATTTGTGCTGGCACCAGATTCTTTTAAAGAAAGCATGACGGCTAAAGAAGTATGTATCGCGATGGAAAAAGGACTGCGCAAGGTCTATCCGGCCGCAAATTATGTCCACGTCCCTATGGCGGACGGCGGTGAAGGAACGGTACAGTCACTGGTGGATGCGACAGGCGGGCAGATTCGTTATATAGAGGTGACAGGGCCGCTCGGGGAACCTGTAACTGCTGCATATGGCTTGCTGGGGGATGGCACCACTGCGGCGATTGAGATGGCATCCGCCAGCGGAATCCATCTGGTTAACAAGGATAACAAAAACCCGTTAAAGACAACAACCTACGGTACGGGGGAGTTAATCCGTGAATGTCTGAATCAGGGAATTCGAAAAATTATCATCGGCATTGGCGGAAGCGCGACGAATGATGGCGGTACAGGAATGGCGGAAGCGCTGGGCGCCAGATTTCTGGATGCAACAGGCAATACTCTTCCGCGCGGCGGCGGTAGTCTGGGTGAGCTGGCCAGTATTGATATTTCATCACTGGATGCTCGCTTGCAGCAGGTGCAATTGATTGTAGCCTGTGATGTGACAAATCCGCTGTGCGGAGCGCATGGGGCATCTTATGTATTCGGCCCGCAAAAAGGGGCAACCCCGGAAATGGTGCAACAATTGGATGCCAATCTTGCCCATTACGCGGATGTGGTGAAGCAGCAACTGGGCAAGGATGTACGCGATCTTCCGGGAGCGGGCGCAGCAGGAGGATTGGGTGCGGGGTTGCTGATTTTTACTCAGGCGGTACTGCAAAAAGGCATTGAAATTGTGATTGAATACACCGGTTTAAAACAAAAGCTCGCAACTGCTGATATCGTTTTGACGGGAGAAGGCGGTATTGATTTTCAGACCAAATTTGGTAAAACTCCTTATGGAGTAGCTCAGGCGGCAAAACAGTCTGGCAAAAAGGTCATTGCGGTGGCAGGTTATATCGGGGAAGGGATCGACACGTTGTACAAGGAAGGAATAGATGCGGTGTTCGGCATCGTGCCGGGAGCATCGGAGCTGGATAAGCTGCTGGCCGAAGGGCCGCAAAACGTAGAGCGTACGTGCGAGAATATCGCAAGAGTACTCCAATTCAGCGAGAAATGGACAGATTGTTATTGATACAGTGCCAATAAGCCGTGCGTAAGCTCAAAAAGTTGAAGGAGATTCCGGGGATCTTTACCCGTTAAGGTATGGATGCGCTTCAGGCGGTATTGCAGCGTATTTCGGTGAATATTTAATTCATCTGCGGTAAGGGAGACACTGCCGTTATGGTTAATAAAGCTTCGCAGCGTATCCAGCAAATCCACGGTATCTTCCAGCTTGCTAACCAGATAGATCGTGTTCGTCAGGTTCGTTTGACTCAATTTGACCAGAAATTCGACTTCCACAAAAGAAATTTTTTGCACAGGCGGGCGCAAAGCCAGTAAAACATTCATAGCTGACTTGGCTTGCATATAAACATCCGCAATGTTGTGCTCTTGTCTGCTGACCGTAATCAGCACATCGGGATGGCTGTACACAAGTGGCTCTAGCAGTTTGTCTGTCGGCTCCTGATTTTGTATTAGGATGAGATAGCAGTCTTCCTCCATACGAAAGGATGGATGCTGCATGAATATATTGGACAACTCGGCTAAATGAGCTGGATCAGCAGGCAGGTACTTTACATATACAGCCGAAGTTTTTAGAAGCAAATCAATGTGATATTGAGCTGCTTCTTTTTTTATTTTTTGCGTGTAGGCTCCCTGATGATTTAACAACATTTCCAGCACAGATTTTTTGCGGTTGGCTTCGTGGGCCAGATGCTCCAATGAGATCCGCTGTTCAATCAGGAGAGACACCGTAGTTTTAACAATATTGCAAAAAGGACGCACTTCATCAGGATTGCCTGAAATACCAATGACACCAACTAACTCATGATGAATGACAATCGGTTCATTGGTTCCCTTTTTCTCATAGTGGCCGTCCTGCCACACTTCAACCATTTTCCCGGTTTCGAGCGCCTGAACAGCTCCTTGGTGAATGGTTCCGATTCGTTCACTCTCGCCGCTGCCAATGATAATGCCTCGTTCATTCATAATATTGATATTGTATGGAATATCCTTCATCATTTTGTCTACGATGTCTTGGGCTTGTTTTTCGGAGAGCTGAAACAAATCAGGATTCCTCCTTTATCTATAGTGATATAGTGTATTTTAATGACTACCTTTATGAAAGGGTTTTCAATTTATTGTGCATCTGAACAATATGATAAGGCAGGTCGCCGAGCATGTCAGCCTATTTTATCATAGATGTGAAGAATCGTTGTACGCAAAAAAACAGGGCTCTAAGGAAGCACCTGCTTTATGTGTCTTATCCTTTTTATTGCCAGCCACGCAGTCTAATGATGAACCTCGCGGAAGCTATAGGTAATGTCGTGTAGTTCTTTCTTTAAACGGCCGTCTTTAGACGCTGGTGCATATCCAAGCACCTGGTAGTAATTCTTTTCGGTCTCAATAATCGCTACATGGGTAACATATTTGTCCACATCTTTCTTGCCTTTAATCACGAACTCAAGGGCAGGATATCCATGAATGGTTGTGTTAGAGACAGGTCCTACACTGGACAGGTTCCACTCTTTGGTTAAGTTATTTTCAGCTTTCTTACCATACTGTTGGAGAGTTATATTGCCCAATTGCTTTTTTGAGTGGGATAGTACCACAACGGACTTTTGAATGTACGGATTAAATATCGCAATCTCTGCTTTTCCTTCACGGTCCGGGTCTGTTGACCAGTCCAGTGGGGCCGTGATTTGAAATCGTCCATCTTTACTTACATAGCTTTGCTCTTTCTTGTTCACTGGAGCTTCAGGAGGCACGTAATTGTTTGCCAGTATAAAAATAGCATTTACAAACGAGGCTCCCAAGATCACCATTGCAGTAAAAAATATAAAGAGCGAACGTTGCATTGTCTTTTTGCTAATCGGCTCTAAATCCCGTACCTTTACAACATATGTACCCGCAGCTAAATCACCAATTCGTTGTCTTGATGCAGTTACTAACACACTGATACCAGCAGGTATCCCACCCATTAGCAATGGATTGGTGTCTATTAGCCTGAGCAGCGTACGAATGAGTGATTTAAGAAAACCAGGAGGCTTTCCTTCCCCGTTAACCACCTTAATACGAAAAACGAACTTACCAAGCGTATAGCCTGTGTAACCTTCCAAAAGCAAATAATAGCTGAAGAAAGCAATAAGCAGAATACAACGGGATGCAATCGCTAAAGGCAAAAACCATCTATCCGTTATTTGAATGACAGAAATAAAAAAACAAATATACCCGATTAAAAAAAATATGAAATCAAAAACCGTTGCTCCCCACCGTCTAAGCAGAGTAGAATTCCCGTACGTTTTTGATATTTCGGCCATTCTATTGGTGTCTGCCCCATAATTTTGACCATGCCGAATGTACATCTGTCTTGCAGTTGACTGCGGATTGTGTGATATGTGCTGTTCGTCCAAAAAATACACCTCTTCTTTAATAATTAAAAACATACTCCTTATATTAACGGTCATTTTACAATCCATGTTTAGGAAAACATTCTATAAACAAAGAAATTATTATAAATATCCCTTCCTCTCATTGAACTGCATTCAGGCGCTAGTAGAGCCAGAGAATGCACAATCCTTGCGTTTGCTTGAAAAAGCAGGCTTTCGGCAAGAAGGGCTCCTCTCCCAATATGAATTTACGTTAGGGAAATATGATGATCTTTACATGTGCGCATTGGTCAAATCAGAGTATATCAATCGTTCTCAGAAATGATAGATGTAGGTGAATCAAGCAAGGAGCATGGATAGGAAGAAGGTTGATCATTGTACAACATGATCAACCTTCAGCGGCATACACATTTCATATTGCTCGATGGGGTCTTTGGAGAGACCTATTTTTTGGATAAAGCCTTCAAGAGAGTCATTGTCGGACAGACAGATGTATACCTTCTCAACCTTTTGGATCTTTGCTGCTCTATGAAGGAGGGCGCATCCTAATCCTTGGTTGCGATGCTTAGGATCGACCCAAAGAAAGTTGATTTTACCCTGAGCACTCATGCTCACCATGCCGAGGCACGTTTGATTCACTTCGTAGATGCCGAGAAAAGCTTCCTGTGTACTGGTGGCGTAATAAGGTGTGTCACTTTGCCAATGGATGTGACAGTCGGTGAGGGTCTTACGAAAAGCTGCGACGTCATCAAATGTAACTTCCTTAAGAATATACGAAGATGAGGGGGCAGCGGCTGGGATGGAGGGCAGAGTGCCGTTGTAGTATTTCAGCGTATAGCGTGCCTGGTAGCCTTGCTTTTCATATAATTTGACTGCCCGATGATTATCCTTGATGACTTCGAGCCATAGCTGCTGGCAGTCCGCGGAGATGGCTGTTTGTTTATGTAATTCCAGCAACTTGTTGCTAATCCCCTGACCACGGTAAGCCGGAGCGATGCATAGCGTGCCGCAACGCATGGTCTTGTACCCGTCGAACTGTCGGACACCACCGAGAATTAAGCCGATCGGTTGATCCTCATCCATGGCAAGGAAAGAGTGATTCCGTGTATTACCCTCTGGACCAAAAAAACGTGCTGCGAATTCGTCCTGATCCGTGGTCAGGCGAATGGAATAATCCGAGAACCCAAGCGAAAATGCTTGAAAAATGTGTTCCATGCTGACGTCATTGCATCTCATATAGGTGATCACCGTTATTCCCCCCTAGAAATTCATGCTATATTTGGATTATAGGGAATTAAGGGGGCTCCATCAATCTCCCACTGAAAATGAAAATAACCCCTTAAAAAAGGGGATTGGTGCTGGGTGTTGTAGGGTTACAATTAGTATCGCCAAGATCGGGATTTGCAGAGATGTCACGATAATGGTTGAGCTTATATTCAATAATTTTTTGGGTTTCCATCAGTCTGGAAATTTCCTGTTGAATCTTCTGATTATGTTTTTCAAGTAAGGAGTGTCTGATCGGGATGGTGCTGTTGCCTTGCATCGAAAGTTCTCGATAATGCTTCATTTCCTCTATGGTCATTCCAGTGGCTTTTAATCGGGTTAAAAAGATAATCCCCAGAATCTGATCTCTACTGTAGAACCTGTGTCCGTTAGCCTTTCGCTCTGCATAAGGCAGTAAGCCAATTCGCTCATAATAACGTATGGTATCCTCTGTTAAACCTGTTAGTTCTGCAGCTTGACTAATCGAGGTTATGGTCTCCGGAATTTCCTGCAAAGTATCCCACTCCTTAATTGTAACGATTACCAAGGCACTTCTCCATTCGCGTCGAAAAACCCTCCTGACGGCCCATCATTATTTAAAGTGGCTAAACGAACAACGACAGCAGCAGCTTGTTGTACCGAACCCGGTCCTGTAAAGCCATTTAAGTCAGTGGCGGTAAAGCCAGGGTCAGCCGAATTAATTTTGAGAGGCGAGTCTTTGAATTCTTTGGCAAGGGTGACGGTGAACATATTAACCGCTGCTTTACTGCTATTGTAGGCAAGCAAATTAAATTGGGCATGCTCGTGCTCAGGATCGCTATTATAGGTTAACGAACCAAGGCCACTCGACAAGTTAACGATTCTACCGCATGGAGATTCTTGCAATAAAGGCAGCATGGCTTGCGTCACCGCGACCAAACCGAAAAAGTTTGTTTCATACGTTTCTCTTAAATCGTCCAAAGAGAACTGACTTGGAGGAGTGGCTCCTCCCAAAGATATGCCGGCATTGTTGATTAGTACATCAAGGGAACCGGATTCTTGTTTGATTTGATGGACTGCGGAATCAATCGTACTTTGATTCGTCACGTCTAACAAAATCAATCGAGCTTCTACTCCCTCATTAGCCAACTTAACCACCGCTTCCCGGCCGCTCTGCTCATTCCGTGAGCCAATCAGGATTGTAAAACCCATACCCCCCAATTGTCTGGCTGTTTCATACCCGATGCCTTTGTTGGCCCCAGTAATAAGAACTGTTTTCCCAATAGTCATGAACGATTCCTCTTTTCATTATTCTTGAATTTGGCGGCCACCATGCTTTAAATGTACTACTTGGAGTATACTTAAAGTCAACACAAAATCAGCAAAAATATAGCTCGAAATGCCCTAGACATTCTTTATTTTGGAAGATGGGAGAATGGAATGAATAAAAGGCAAATGGAAATTTTACGAATGTTGTTAACTGAACCGGACCGGTTGTGGTTAGCGCAGGATCTGGCGGATCTGACCGACTGCTCTGAAAAGACGATCCGCAACGATCTTAAAGTAATTGAAAAATATAAAGTCTTTGCGTGAGTCAGCGGCGTTCACCGCGTGATATGAGCATGATGCCCAGAAACACAAAGCCTGCACCAGCCAGATGAGCAAATGAGAAGGATTCACGGAGGATGATATAGGACAGCAACAGTGTACTGACGGGAATACAACCCGTGTATACAGCTGCTGTACTAGCCGATACCCTTGACACGCCCCGAAACCATAATACGTAGGCTAATGCTGTGACAAAGATACCATAATATAAGACAAGCCCAATCTCTCCTGCCCCAACGTGGTTAAAGTTGAACTGTCGGGCCTCCCCGAAGGAACAACCCAGAAACATAAGGAATGAAAAGAGTGTTATATACATAGTCCCAAGCAGGGAAGAGACATCGCTGGATAGCATCTTGCGTAATACCGTCAGTGCCGCTTCTCCGAACACAGCAGACAGAACAAGCAGCATGCCAATGAACGAGGTTGCGTTGGGAGCATTGAACCAGAGCGCCGATATGTGAGGTATTTGCAGTGCCAAAACACCGAGCAGTGAACAGGCGATCCCGAGACCGGGGCGTAGCGTAATCTTTTCTCTCAGCAGTACATACGAAAGAAGTGCAACGATAGCTGGGGTCAAGCTTGTTAAAATTCCGCTTTCGGAAGCAGAGGCGTAGGCCAGCCCGTACAGCATTAGGACGCGGAAGAGAAACATGCCGATCAGGGCCTGAATGAACAGGATTAAGGCATCTCGTTTGCTGATCCTTAGTGAATATTTCTTGATGAATACAATGGGTACCAAGAACAGAAGGGCAACGGCCAGACTGGCAGATTGCGATAAAAAAACAGGCAGCCGCATCACGACCAGTTTACCGACTACTACAGAACTGCCGACAATGGAGGTTGCGATCACTAATTCCATGTAAGTCGAAAAGGTTGGTTTGTTCATTTCATCTCACCTCTTGTACAGATATTGATATATACTGTAGCAATAGAAACTGGGCACTTGTAGATCCAGTTGAAGAGGTTTTTGACAGTACCGCTTGAGGGGGCAACCTATGTGGTTATCTATCGATAAGAATGTGACAGTTCCGATGCTGCGTCAGGTGTATCAAGCGATACGGGACCGTATTCTAGCCGGAGAACTGCATGCAGGATATAAACTTCCTTCGACCCGGGTGCTGGCCTTACAGTTGAATGTTTCCCGGAATGTTATCCTCGAAGCTTATGAAATGCTGCTAGCCGAAGGCTTAGCCATTGCGCGCTCGGGTTCAGGTACCTATGTAGCCGAGGGGGCCGTTCTTCCAGGTTATGTATCCGCACCGCCTATCGAGGCGTCTGCGTCTGCAATGAATACTTCATATTCAAATGAGGTGTCGGTAATATCCTTCCGGACAGGCCTCCCCGCATTGGAATTGTTCCCGCGCAAATCATGGGCCGACTTGCTTCAGAGCGTATGCAAAGAGGCTCCTGATCTGGCACTGGGCTATGGCGACCCTGCTGGAGAGCCTGAGTTACGAAGGGAGCTGGCCGACTATTTGGTTCACACCAGAGGAGTGAAAGCCAGACCGGAACATATTGTAATCACTAGCGGAGCAGTACAAGCGATTCAGCTTGTCACCCGTCTGTTACTGTCAGCTGGAGACGAAGCTCTGGTAGAGGAACCGACAAATGAAGATTTAAAAAGCATTCTGTCGGCTACAGGGGCCACACTGCGGAGCATGCCTGTTGATGATTCGGGAGTTATAACAGCCGATCTGCCGCAAAAGAGACACCCCAAGCTGGCATATCTTACACCCTCGCACCAGTTCCCGCTGGGAGGTATCTTGCCGATCCAAAGGCGGATCGAGCTTATCCAGTATGCGGCCCGGACAGGATGCCTGCTGCTCGAAGATGATTATGACAGTGAGTTCCGGTATGACGGGGCGCCCGTCCACTCCTTGCAGAGTCTGGATCCAGAACGGGTGTTATATGTCGGGACGTTTAGCAAAATTTTGTTCCCCGCACTGCGGATCGGCTATATTGTTCTTCCCCCGTCACGAGTCGCTGATTTTATCCGTTTAAAGCAACTGGCGGATTACCAGACGGCGAGCCTGGAGCAAATTGTGTTGAGTCGGTATATCAGGAAGCGACTCCTTCATAAGCATGTACATAAGATGAAAAAAGTGTACGCCAAGCGTCGTCAGGTCCTGCTTGATAGCCTGGAGCAGCATTTTACAGGGCAATACCGGGTATGTGGCCGATCGGCTGGTTTACATTTGGTAGCAGAGTTTCAGTTCCCACTCCGAGAGAATTTGCTAGAACATCTCCGTAGCGAAAATGTATTTGCGGCACAGCTCGAAGGGAATCGACTGCTAATGGGCTACGGGCATCTAAAGGAAAACGAAATTCGTGAAGGGGTTAGCAGGATTAGGAATGCCCTGCAACGGTAGTACACGCAAAAGCAGCCTATCCTTAAGTGAGGATAGGCTGCTTTTTTCATAACAAGATATCGTGTTCTATGGTCACCTATTCATAAGAGGTTTGAGCCATGTAATCGCTACATAAAGTCAAAAAAATAACGAATCACGTGAAAAAATACGGGCGAGGTGTAGGTCAAGCTATCCACCCGGCTTAAATAGCTTCTTTTCAAAGCATCGAACTTGTCATCATCGCCGATTAATAAATCCCGCTTCAGCACGGAAACCGTTAAGCTGCCGAAGAAACCGCTCAAGCTGATCAGCATGCCGAAAATAATTCCAAATTTCAGGTCAAACGGCGTCAGGTAGGGATAGATGAGATAGGAAGCCGCTATGGTTACGGGAAAAGCGAATGAAAAGCCTTCCCAAGTTATATTGGGATTGGATGTCGGGACGATTTTCCGCTTTCCGAAATAGAGTGATGCTAGATAGTGTACGACATCATTGAGCTGCGTCAGTACAACTAGGAAAAGTACAAGTTTCGCTCCGTATTGCGGCGTAGCAAACTGAAAATAGGCCAGATGACTCAACCCGAAAACCATCAGCATGAGTCCCCATTGGGTCGAGCTGACACTGCGCAAAAAACCAACCGTTCCTTTGTTAATCAATCGCGGGAGCGGTAGCAGCAAGAATACATAGATAGGGATAAAGACAATAAACATTCCGTACCACCCGATATAAATCCAATAAAATTGTACGGGAATCGCCAAGTATGCCCATAGAAACAATCTGCGATCAGCTTTTCTGGATCTAATCATGGAAAAGTATTCTTTTAGCGCAAAAAAGGTGAGTGCCATCAGGGAAAGCAGTGAAACGATCGGATTGAAAAGTGTTGCCAAGCAAAAGATAAAGAACATACCCCACCATGTCTTGATGCGAAGCCCAATAGCTGCATAGTCTTTGTCTGACTGTGTTTTGACTACCACTATATAAATCAGATGGATGACCAATAAGGCTGTAAAAATAAGGATTAACGTTAATAGCGAACTGTCCATTACCACTCACCAACTTATCGCGAAATAGGGTTCCATTAGGGTTCCTATGTTATTATGAAGGAATAATTCAAACTTGATAAGGGGAAATTTCGTAAATGGTAGCAGATCAATCCGTCTTTATCTTGCTTACGAATACGGGAACATTTCTTACGAGAGTCATTAAAAGCTATACGAGGGCGCCATACAATCATGCCTCCATTTCCTTCAACCGGGAACTTTCGGAGTTATACAGCTTCGGGAGAAAGACCCCCAACAACCCGCTGGATGGTGGTTTCGTGAAAGAGGATATTAAGACAGGTACATACAGCAGATTTCCGAATACAACATGTGTCATCTACGAGCTTCAAGTAACCGAGCGTGAAGTCGAAAAAATGAAACGGGTCCTACACGTCTTTATCCGAAGTCGTCAAAAATATATGTATAACTTACTGGGTTTGATTGGTATTGCACTCAAAGAACCAGTCGAGTTCAGCAATTCCTATTTTTGTTCGCAGTTCGTCGCAGAAATTTTACAGCGATCCGGCATAAAAATATGGAACAAGTTGCCTGCTCTTATTACGCCGGACGATTTTCGGCAAAGCGACCGACTGCATTTGATTTATGAAGGAAAATTGAGCGAGTATGATCCTCAAGCTTGAGGACCAGCACCGCATTACTTAGACCTCTTCCGGCACAATCACCTCAATATGACGTGGTAAAATCCGAAGCTCGATGGGTAAAGACGGCCCTGCCTCCCCATCTACATTCGTACTGACCGATTCTGCGGAGCTGACACTTACATGCTTTGCGGTAAAGTAAACTACATCTTTATGATCTTTCAGGCTGCCGAACAATAAAGATAGGCTGGCCGTCACAGTATTCAATATATTGAGGTTTTTGAAAATAAAGCAGTGAAGCAGACCATCGTCAACAGCAGCATCGGGCGCCAGTTTTTCGAATCCGCCGACCGAGTTGGTTAAAGCAGCGAGAAAGAGCGGGGATTCCCCTTCCCAGGTCTGTTCATCATAACGTATGACGAGAGGGTGGGCAGCATTGCCGATGAGTTCTTTAATTCCTTCTTTTAAGTAGGCAAAAGCGCCAAGCTTGGACTTATCGTCGGACGATACGGAAGACAGCGATTCAGCGAGTGAGCCTGCGGCAACAATGTTGGCAAACAATTGGTCGTTTAATCGGCTCAAATCTACTGTTTTTACGCTGGAAGAAGTGAGTGTACGGATCGCCTGCTCGGGGTTCAGCGGAATTTGTAAGGCACGGGCAAAATCATTGACCGTCCCAAGGGGGACAACACCCAGCTTAGGGCGGTGGTCTTGATCCATAAGGCCGTTGATCGTTTCGTGAAGTGTGCCATCCCCGCCGATGGACACGACCAGGTCATAGCCTTCCTCGCACGCCGTGGTGCAAAACCGCGCAGCGTCCAGTTCTTTTGCCGTCTCCTTGATCGTAACGTCGTATCCTTTGTCACGTAGAGTGTCTTCTACGTTTCTGACATGTTCGACTGCCTTCTCTTTTCCAGAAGATGGATTTACAATAATCATGGCTTGCTTCATACACATGTTCCTCTCTATAGGAGAAAGTTTGGATTACTAACCCTTACCCGAAAAGCAGACCTTTTGACTCCAAATTAGACAATCGTCATATTTATAGTTACTATAGAAAGGTAAATAAAATCTGAATGGAGGATTTCATATGAAAATCGCATTAACAGGAGCAACCGGGCAACTGGGTTCCATCGTGGTAGAGGCGTTGCTTGCATCCGTATCGGCAGAAGACCTTATTGTTAGCGTGAGAAATCCGGAAAAAGCAGAAAACTTGCGTGCCCGTGGCGTTGACGTTCGTCATGGCGACTTTGATAAACCGGAGACGCTGGACCAAGCGTTTGCTGGTGTAGACCGACTGCTGATTATATCCGCAGAAGGCGATAATGATACGAGAATCCGCCAGCATAAGGCTGCTGTGGATGCTGCTGTACGTGCGGGAGTAGGCTTCATCGCTTATACCAGCGCTGCCAATGCGGCCGACAGCACTTTGTTCCTTGCACCTGTACATCGTATAACGGAAGAGTTCATTCGCGAATCGGGCATCCCTTACTCTTTACTGCGCAATAACTGGTATCTTGAAAATGAAGCAGGCACGATTCAATCCGTGCTGGCCGGGGCTCCCTGGCTGACCTCAGCAGGTTCCGGTAAAGTAGGTTGGGCTGCCCGTGCAGATTATGCGCAAGCGGCGGCAATCGTATTATCCGGCGAAGGGCATGAAAACACAATATATGAGCTTTCCGGCAAGCCGATTACCCAAGAAGAGTTTGCGGCGATTCTTGCTGAGGTGCTGGGTAAGGATGTGCCTGTACAGCAGGTAGACGATACTGCGTATGCCGACATTATGCTTGGTGCGGGCGTACCGGAAGCCGCAATCCCTATTGTGGTCGGTATTCAAAAAGCCATTCGCGAAGGAGCTTTAGATGTTGTAAGCAACGATTTCGAGAAGCTTCTGAAACGCCCGCTTACGCCGATTAGCCAAGGAATTCGTGAGCTGGTTGAGCAAACAAAGGCATAAACGTGCCGTAGAGTACATTTTCAATATATGATTCTGCTCATGATGAAGGATGCTACCTAACGAGGCGGGCATCCTTTTTCAATCATCATCATCATTTTAAAAGGAAAGGAAAATCCTAAACTAATTTCCTCTATTAGTGGAATCGTTGCTGATTATCCAATATACTTGTAAGGAACTCCAAGGAGGGCTTGGAGCAAGGTTTGTTTCATAGGATGATCACAGGTGTAGAATTGATAATGAATGGAGTACATACAAATATGTCTAATTTGCCAAATTGCCCGGAATGTAATTCAGAATACACGTACGAGGATCGGAGTCTTTTCATTTGCCCGGAATGCGCTCATGAGTGGTCTTCCGATTCAGAAGCAGCAAATAACGAAGATGTAAAAGTCATCAAAGATGCCAATGGTAACGTTCTGCAGGACGGTGATTCTGTAACCGTCATTAAAGACCTTAAAGTCAAAGGAAGCTCATCCGTCCTGAAAATCGGCACAAAAGTAAAGAATATCCGTCTGGTGGAAGGCGACCATGATATTGATTGCAAAATTGATGGCTTCGGAGCGATGAAATTAAAATCCGAGTTTGTGAAAAAGAACTAAAATGTAAGAAAGGAGAAGCCGAGGGCTTCTCCTTTTTTATGTTTATAATGGTGCTAACCATACGGTTCCTGTTCCCCTGTACACATTGACCAGACCTTCGCCGGAAGCAGCCGAGCCCATTTTGGTTTTCCCGGATTTTTCGACGGTGAACTGTAAGGTATTGGACCACATGAGGGCAAAGTTACCATCCACCTTCAGCACATCGTTTTGCAATTCTATAACGACGGCTTCCTCAGATGGGATAGGCGCTTGCAGGGCAAGAACTCCTTTTCCCCGGGCGCTTAAATTAAATAATCCCTCTCCACCCAGTGCGGCAGAGGAAAGATTACTACGTGCAACGACGGATATGTCTAGCGTCGTGTCACAAGCCAAAAACAAGCCGTCTTCGATGGCAATATCATCATTGTCGACATCAATAAGCCAAATATATTGGTAGGTAGGCTCCAGCATGATGGTACCCGTGCCTTTATAGTGCGGTTTAATGGCACCTGTCCCTGTTACAGCACCGGACACCAAGTTTCGCATTAAGCCTCCAACGCCTTTTACACCGGTAGTCATCTCCATACTGCCCACCGTATATTGCATGGCGCCCGCCTTCATCATGATTTCACTATTGTTGATTTCGATCATGAGCTGCTTGCGGCGCATGTTACTTTTACTCATATAGTAATTGGCTTCCGCAGCCGCAACCGAGGTGCAGCTTAAATCCGAGATGTATTCCAATACGGTAAATCCACCTAATTGGTCTGCGATGGCAACATTGCTGTTATCCTTTAGGTTATTGATGACAAAAGCCATGGATGTATGAGCCCCCTTGTTGTATTCACGCTGTGAGGATTGAAATCTCTTTTATTCCCTAAATTATTCGACAGAAAGATATCGTTTCCTGCGGAAAATCCTCAGGTTCTCTTAAGCCGGTTCCATATTTAGAAAGCAGGGCTTGAAAAAGTTATAAAAAAAGTTCAAAATAAAGATATCTGTTTTTAAAATGGTTTGCTTACAAAGCAGCCGATGGGAACGAGACATTGAAGTAGGGGGTAGGGCAAGTGGAGATAGGTATCAGCACATTTGTAGAAACAACGCCGGATACACTAACGGGCGAGGTCATCAGTCATGCGCAACGAATACGTGAAGTTGTCGAGGAGATTGTGCTTGCAGATCGGGTAGGGCTGGATGTATATGGTGTGGGAGAGCATCATCGTAAAGATTATGCGGCATCTGCTCCTGCGGTAATACTAGCTGCTGCTGCTTCGCAGACCCAGCGGATTCGGCTGACCAGCGCAGTCACGGTGCTTTCCTCAGATGATCCGGTGCGTGTATTTCAGGATTTTGCTACGCTGGATGGTATCTCGAATGGACGGGCTGAAATCATGGCAGGCAGGGGTTCTTTTATCGAATCCTTCCCGCTGTTTGGCTATGACTTAGATAACTATGACGAACTGTTTGATGAAAAACTCGAACTGTTGTTGAAAATACGGGATTCGGAAAAAGTCACCTGGAAAGGTGGACATCGGCCTGCGATCAATAATCTGGGCGTTTATCCACGTCCGGTTCAGGACCCGTTGCCCGTATGGATTGGTAGCGGAGGCAATCAGGAGTCCGTGGTTCGCGCGGGCTTGCTCGGGTTACCATTGGTTCTGGCGATTATTGGCGGTAGTCCTGTGCAGTTTGCGCCGCTTGTGGAGCTATATAAAAAAGCGGCTGCGCACGCAGGGCACGACGCATCATTACTTCCGGTTGCATCACACTCCCATGGTTTTATCGCAGAAAATACCGAGCTTGCAGCCGACAAGTTTTTCCCTTCCACCCAGCAGAGTATGAATGTGCTTGGGCGAGAGCGTGGATGGGGACCTTACACTCGTTCCAGCTTTGATTCCGCGCGTAGCTTTGAAGGGGCGCTGTATGTAGGCGATCCCGATACGGTTGCCAAGAAAATCATTCACCTGCGCAAGCAGGTAGGCATTACACGCTTTCTATTGCACGTACCTGTAGGCACGATGCCGCACGAGGATGTCATGAGAGCCATTGAGCTATTGGGAACAGAGGTAGCCCCACGGGTTCGCGAGGAAATATCCAAATGGGAAGCTGAGAGTAAATAAGTGGATTTACCTCAATAGATAAAAGAGAAAGGAGCAGACCCATGGGGATGAGGTCGCTCCTTTTTTTGGTTCTAAAATAATCTGTATGTGCGTGCTTGAAAAGGTAATTCTTTAGCTTGGCTTAGCTAGCTTGTTTTGCGAAATACCCAATTATTTATTTGGTCCGTTTTTTATGCGCGATGCGTTTTTGCAATAGAGGTTTCCCTTGTTTTAGTTTCTTAGGTGTTGCAGGGACTCTGCGCAAAATAGGCTTCTCTTGGGTTGCTTTGGAAGGCAGTGTCATGCGGAGTGTGGATGATGCAGGTTTTCTTTGACTACTGCTCGTTATAAAGTTGATGGTGTAGTTCAAGACGAACGGACTAACTGCGATTCTCCGCAGTCCCACGCTTCTACAAGTGGTACAGCCTGTATCCCAGCACCAATCGAAGGCCGTCTCAGGAACTTGAGTGAAGTATGAACCCCGCCACTGGCGTCCAAAATCATCTTCAGCGTAATAAAAGAACGTATTGCCTCCTGCGAAGCCGCTCCACACCTGGATAGTCTGTCCGGGGTTAACACGGTACCAGCCTGCTTTAGAGTAGTTAACAGGACTACAGCTGAAGTCCGGGTAGGCAAAGACTACAAAGATAGCCGCATTGGTACTGTTGCGAAAATTAAGACCCATTGTCGTCACTTCTTTCCTCATATAGTAATTATACAATGTATCCTATGAGCGTTTTGAAAGAAGGAAACGGACAGGAGTCTCCTAATCGCTAAAATTGAACCATTTGCTGATGTCTATTTTGTTATGTTCATTCATAGATCGCCATTCGTTTGATTCTGGTTGATAGGTATAATCTTTTTGCCAGGTCATGATGTTTTCCACGATTGCCCGTATGGAAGAGGCGATATAGGAGACTTCCTGATTCGTCATCATGGGATGGAGGGACAGGCGCACCCAGCCGGGTTTTCTCGATAGGTCTCCCGCATGGATGAGGTCTGACATCTCATTAGAGGTTTGTTGGTCGATACCCAGCAAACAGTGTCCATACGTTCCTGCACAGGAGCAGCCGCCGCGGACCTGGATTCCGAACCGATCATTCAGTAATTTTACGATCAGATTGTAGTGGATATGGTCAACAACGAAAGAAACGATTCCGAGTCGTTCTTGGCTTCTTCCACCTAAAACGTGCAGGCCTGGTATTTTATCCAACCCGTTTAACAATAACGACGTTAGTTCATTTTCGCGCTCCAACATGCGCTTTTGTCCCATCTGTTCTTTTAGCCGAATGCAGAGTGCCGTTCGTATGGCCTGTAGAAAAGCAGGAGTCCCCCCATCCTCGCGTGCTTCGATATTGTCTTTATATTCGTACCCACCCCAAGGATTGGTCCAGCTTACCGTACCGCCTCCAGGCTGATCCGGGGCATGGTTGAGGCTTAGTTTCGAATCCATAACGAGAACACCGCTTGTTCCGGGGCCGCCGAGAAATTTGTGGGGAGAAAATACAATAGCATCCAATCTTTCAAGCGGCTCTGCGGGATGCATGTTGATCGCGGCATAAGGAGCGTTTGCAGAAAAATCAATGAAACACACCCCGCCATGCTCATGCATTTTGCGGGACAGTTGATAAATCGGCGGCTCAAACCCCGTAACATTGGAACAGGCTGTAAAAGCGCCGATCTTGATAGGGCGATGACGGAATTGAAGCAGCAAACGTTCCAGATTTGCCGGATCAACGGTACCACCGGGACCGGGAGGAATGCACACGACGTCTCCAATCGTTTCAGCCCAGGAGATATGATTCGAGTGATGCTCCATATGGGTGACAAAAATAACGGGACGTTCTTTTTCAGCGATAGGGTAGTGATGCTTTAATTTTTCATGTAATTTCAATCCCAGCATGCGTTGAAGCTTATTTATTGCCCCTGTCATACCAGACCCGGCAAACAGAATGATGTCTTGTTCGTTGGCATGAACGTGGTTCTTAATGATTCGCTTTGCCTCTTCGTAGGCTTGGGTCATCAGGGTACCTGTCAAATTAGACTCCGTATGGGTATTCGCCACAAAAGGACCGAAATGGTTAGTTATTTTGGACTCAATAGGTCCATACAAACGACCGCTGGCAGCCCAATCCGCATACACCAGCTTTTTTGGCCCGTATGGAGATTCAAAGGTTTGACGATATCCAATCGTACCTTCCCGATACCGTGCGAAATAAGCCTCGCCAGAAGGCTGGTACGCACTATTGTTGCTTCCGATCCGAGCCTTGAGCATACTGCGGCGCCTCCCACGTGGTTCTGTCGTTCTAGGGTACGTAGGAAGACCCGAATGGGTTAAGAAAAATAGGCGAATGTCATCATTTTGTCAAAATAAAAGCCTCATCCGAGAGTCGGACAAGGCGTGAGTTACAGCTTATATGAACAGCTGCATATCGGATTCGAGCGCGTCTTTGAGATACGTTTTAGCCTCGATAATTTCTAGTTCAGGTATGAATTCTTCGGGTTTAAAACCCATAATGTCCACCGATAGCTTGCAGGCATAAAATTTGACGTTCTTTTTCCGTGCCCCCTTCAAGAAATGAATCAGCTTCGGGGCTTCGTTATCTTCGATCATTTCCGTCAGCATCAGCTTGCCCAGACCGCTAAAATTCATTTTGGACAACGGCAGCTCCTCAGGTCCTTTTGGAGTCATCCAGCCCATAATTTTTTCATAAATCGTCTTGTCCTCAAGCGTCATCCTATCAGGATCACGAACAAGAAATAGTCCCCAGAACGCAAAAAACATCGTCACGTCCACGTCCAATTCCCGAGCCGTATTCGCCAAAATCAGTCCAGCCATCGCCTTATCATAATCCCCGCTGAACATGAGCAGGTTCATCTTTTTGTCCACTACCTTCCGCCTCCATTACCAACAGATATATTCAGTATGGATTTGGAAATGAGAAGTATGCCCAGTTCACATATCGCTCACAATTGGAGGGCAACTATCGTAAGAAGGAATGAATGTCAAATCGTTTTGCCAACTTATTAAAAGCATCTTTAACCAAGCAGTATAGCGAAGAACCGATCTTACTTTACCTCCTTTCAGTAACACTGTAAAATGCACAGTATGCATATTTATGTCTTATACCCACCCAAAGGAGAGTGTAACTTATGAGTGAAAGCTGTGTTCCTACTGGTGTGATGCTAAAAGATACTGGGTTCGGATATACGTTGTCCTTAATAGGCGGTAAATATAAAATGATCATTTTGTATTGTCTATCTGAAAATAGGGTTATGCGGCATAATGAGCTGAAGCGAAGGATCGGTACCATTTCTTTTAAAACGCTAAGCATCATGTTGAAAGAACTGGAGGCAGATGGCCTGATCATACGCAAAGAATTTCCCCAAGTCCCTCCAAAAGTTGAATATTCATTATCTGAACGCGGTCTTTCTCTCATTCCATTGTTAAATATGATGTGCGAGTGGGGAGAGAATAACAGTTCGCCAGCTCTGGAGGCTATACAGCGGTAGGCATATCTATTTAGTCTAATTCAAAAAGAAGTATCTCCTAAACAAGGAAATACTTCTTTTTTGTAGCTTTAATAAAGCTACCTATTACAGGTTGTCCACAAAATTCAAATAATCTTTCGCGCTATTTTCCAAATGGGGTGTAACCAGCTCATTTTCTTTGCCAGGCTCATTTTCACCAGGTTCGCTTTCTATACCATAAAACGCAAAAAACGAACGATAATCCGCATTGCAGTATAGCAATGTAGTTTCAAAAGGAGATAATAAATGTTCAAGCGTATAGCGGTATCTTCCCTCTTCGCTGTAATCTTCTTTTTTGATTCCGGCAGATACAGCCAAGCCGACTTTACGATTCTTTAATTTATCCCCTCCATTTGAACCATATGCCCAACCATAAGCAAAAACATCGTCAAGCCACTTTTTAAGAAGTGGCGGACAATTAAACCAATAGACCGGGAACTGTAAAACAAGATTACGATGTGATTCAATTAATTGCTGTTCTTTTTCCACATCAATGTTGCCGTCAGGGTAAATGTTATACAATTCGTGTACAGTATACTTTTCAGGATATTTTTTGAGTTCTTCTACCCATCGCTTATTAATCACGGAATTTTCTATGTTTGGGTGCGATACGATAATGAGAGTTTTCAATGATTTGCCCTCCTTGAATATGATTTACTTCTAGAGTATAGAGTACGCACTGCAAATAAGTAAGTATGCACTTTTAGTACAGGTACTTACATAAAGGTTAGTGTTATTTCCACCCTCCGCATTACCACTATTTGTGATACGGTTTGCCGTATATTATTTTCTTCTCAGGGTGAGAATATATAGTCAAACTTTAAAAAAAATAAAAAAAATCATTTTCTTAAGCCCGAATTTCGATTAAAATATAAGTATTGTTCATACTTATGAATCGGAGCGGTGGATATGGATCAATTCAAATTTAAATCCGAACACAACAAAATGATTGTTGATGCTATCGTAGATGGATATCGCGACTATATTGAGCATCGTAAAGATCGAAAAGCAAAAATGAAGATCAGCTCAGCTTTTGCCTGGACCAAGGGTAATTTTATCGAAAGCAAGATCGCAGAAGAGTGCGTTGATCACGGTTTTACATATAAGAAATCGAAGGCTGGATTAACGTGGGACTATCTCCAATTCATCCATGGCGACTCCAAAATTCTCTTTCTTATTAAGAACGCCGCTTATTTCAATGAGAATTGCTTTTCACAAGCGAAGCTACCTAGCAATTATGGTAGGAAAGGTCCACGTCGTACTTATCTTCATGAACTTTCAAAAATTAACAAAGATTTGATGTTTTCCCCTACTCAGCAATCCTCGAAAACAGGGGAAGAACCTGAACAACTTTCTTTTCTCATTTTAGAGAGTCAGGTAAAAGATGAGCTTGAAAGCTTCAAATCGTCCTATAATGAGTTCCATATACTCACATATGAACTCGATGAGGCCTATCAGATATCTGAAATAATGCATTATTTGCCTAATCCAAATAATAACATTGCTTATCTGATAGAAGATCTCTCAAATTTTATCTCTGGAGCTGATTTAACGGAAGAGGATCGCGAAGTAGTTGCACCAGAAATGAATGAAGATATTATGGACCCAGCAGCATTCGATATCGGGATCTTGGAAGAAGAGCAGCACAACTAGACAAGCAAGATTGTGTTAGTCAAATAAGGAGGGAGCAGCATGTTCATTGGTGAAAATTTGACCAATCTACGGATCATGCATGGACATTCGAGAAAACAGCTCTCCGAAATGTTAGGTGTTACGGAACAAGCAGTCTGGCAGTACGAGAACGCGTATACATCTCCTAAAATGCAAATCGTGAACGAGTTAAAGCGGATTTTCAACGTGAAAAGTAAATACTTTTATACTACAGACATGCTTGCTCGGAACATCACACCTGCCAACGTAAACGTAATGAATATCGCTTATCGTTCAAAAGTTTTGAACGTCATCTCGAAGACGCAGGCAGAAGCGAAGCATGTTGAATATTTAGATGCTTTTATTA
Source organism: Paenibacillus sp. 23TSA30-6 (assembly GCF_014858585.1). Classification (NCBI taxonomy): domain Bacteria; kingdom Bacillati; phylum Bacillota; class Bacilli; order Caryophanales; family Paenibacillaceae; genus Paenibacillus; species Paenibacillus sp. 23TSA30-6. The sequence goes on from NZ_SLTL01000005.1 coordinate 60,978, forward strand.
ACTATATCACGGCCAAAGTTAGCCTTCCTACCTTGAAGATTATCAGGTTAAGGGACGAAGTTATCGAATATCTAAACCATTCAGATGACGATAGATCGACTCAAATCAATAAAGTCGCTCATTTGGCACGAAAAAGACTTGATCTAGCGCAAGGTACAAACGAGGACCTTATGTTTCTGGTGGAAAAAAGTGGAGTATTCGTGTTTGAGAAGGCAATTGGTGAAGACATTGATGCTTACAGCCTCTGGACTCGCAACGATCGACCTTATATCATATTAGGGAATATGAAACGATCAGCCGTTCGGAGGAACTTCGATATAGCACATGAATTGGGCCATTTACTGCTTCATTATCGCCTTGAGTTTACTAATTTAAATCGAAAAGAACACAAAATTATTGAGAATGAAGCGAATATGTTTGCTGGGGCATTCTTATTACCAAAAGACGAATTCGCATTTGATATGGAAAATGTTGTCCATATCACAAATCCAGACAATTACTTGGATTTGAAGAAGAAATGGAAGACTTCGCTGCAAGTGTTGGGATACAGGGCAGCTCATTTGGGAAATCTTGAACCAAAAGATCATCGGAACTTCTATGCTGCTTTACATCGAAAAGGTTATTTGAAAATTGAACCGCTCGATGAACTAATTCCGATTCAAAAACCAATGAAGATTAAAACCATTATCGACCTTGTTTCTAAAAGGGGACTCGTGGACATTCGTCAAATGGTCGAGAACGATTGGAAAACTGAAATATCCTTCTTTTATCATATGACAGGAATTGATTCTGACTTTTTTAATAAGTATTTGACGAGAAGCATGGATTCCGGCCTACAAAATGTCACGAATATATCCAAACGTCTCTCTGATGAAAATAAGTAAGTATGACTATGGTTTTTTACCGCTCACCGTTACCAAAGTCATATCTCCCAGCCATCCTGATTCTGTATAATCTCAAGGGAATTCAAGACACAAGCCTGAGATCGGGAGGGTCATGGAAGTGACTACAGAGAATAAATATAAATCGCTTGAACTGGAAAAGCCGGGTATCTACGAGTTGGAGGGGCTGGAAGTTGGTGTCACCTCCAATTGTAATTTCAAATGCGATTATTGCTGCGCATACCAGCGTAATGATGGACAATGCATCAGCAGTAAAGAAGTGATACGCATCATCGATGAAATTCCCACCTTAAAGCGCGTGCGGCTGTCCGGGGGAGAGGTGACCTTGAAGTATCAGGATTGTCTGGACATTGTGGCTCACTGTTCGAGCAAGGGAATCGCTACCCAGCTCAACACTAATGCCAGCTTGCTCAGTCCTGAACGGATTGAGAGGTTGCGTGACGCGGGACTTTCCAACATCCATATCTCCTTCAACTTCACGGACCCCGAAAAATATGCGGCATATTATCATGTTCATCCTCGCATGTATGAGACAATCGCCCAGAATATTCGGTTATGTACCGAAGCCAAGCTGGAAACGGTGCTGGAGACTTTGTTATTTGCCGAGACGCAGAACAACATGCCGGCAATCAGCGAGAAAGTATATGAACTCGGTGTACGCATTCATGAAATCCAAAATAGCATCGTGATGGATCATACCAACTGGAACGCTATCTCCACCAAGGAAGCACTCGTCCGTTCCGTTCACGACTTGATCGCACATAAAAAGGAAGACACCGTGCTGTATTTCACTTGTATGGATCGCTTTGCAGAAGCTTTAGGCTTCAAGGAGCAGCCGGGTGTTTACTTTTCAAACTGCGTGGATGGTAAAAAGCAGCTTCATCTTCACGGGAATGGTGATATTCTGATCTGTGAACTGTGCCACCCCGTGGTCATCGGCAACATTTACGACGGAACCTCTCTAAAAGACATTTACACCCATAAACCCAAGCCGCTTCAGGATTTTCTCGACAAACTGCCTTGTCCTGCATACGATGCGCTTTTTCCAATAGGGATCTGAGAGAGGAAAGATGTAAATAACGGAGTGGTTGCCCTTAAAAGCGGCTATTGCTAAATAGCAGGGATGTTACAGCATTCTTGCTATTTTTTATTATATATTTGATCACAATTCCATCAGCATTTACAATGCGGAAAAGTGAAATGAGGCAACTACCTGATTTCTACTTCATATATTTTTGTGAAAGGGTTTACATGCTAGAATATAAGAAGGCTATCCTCTTACGAAAGAAGGAACAGATATGAAATATAGAAATGTAGGCAACAGTGGTCTTAAAATCAGTGAAATCGGTTTGGGCAGTTGGTTGACGTACGGGACAACCTTTACCGACGGGCAGCCGCGGGGCTGATGCCTCCGTCAATAATGTCATCAGCAGTTACATGAACGATACCGTTCTAAACTGTGTCCAGGAGCTGGATAAGCTGGCGAAGGATTTGGGTGTCACCCTGTCACAGCTCGCGCTTGCCTGGATTCTGAGAGAACCGGGTATCAGCGCTGCACTCATTGGGGCCACTAAACCGACACAAATCGAAGAAAATGTGAAAGCAGTCGAGGTGATGCTTCAACCGGAGACATGCGCGGAAATTGAGCGGATTCTGAAGCAAGTAGAAGGATTTGAGCCTTTGCGTTAAGCATGTATACTGTTCTTGAAAAGGGAATATTCCCACGGATAAAGCCTCACGCTTCTCTGTCACAGACATGAAGTGCGGGGTTCTTTTAACTTGCTCCTAGCATGGCATAAATACCTGAAATCTCACTTAATAAAATGCCGCTGATCACAAAAATGGATTGTTTCTTACTGAGATCAACCCGATCGAAAACAATAGGTAACAACCATTTTATACTTATGAAGAACCATGCGGCCTCCAACAAACCTATGATTAATACTTTTCTCCCCCAGTAAAACTGCATTTCTGATGTGAGCGGACCGGAAAAACTCAAGACACTTGAAGTACGGATATTCCAGGAAATGATGACTACAAATATAAGAAGAATCAACAGGGTCAAAAAAATATAGATGATATCTTTAACAGCCTCTTTTGTGAGCTTTGGCGATTTTTTAAACTCAGGTAAACCAATCAGGAAAAAAACGATTCCCATGAAAATTGCCACGCCTACAGAGGAACCAAGTATAATATTGGCTACGATGCTGATGCCATTGATGAGTAATAATAAAATAAGCTCTCCCCCTTTGGGGTAACGATGATAGTCATTTTATTGTACACGCAGGAATAAAAATGCTCAATCATTTGGAAAAAGCCCCAGTACTTTCGCCTGGAGCTTTTGACCGATTATAATGCTGCTTTAATGACTTTTTTATAATACAGGATGGATAGTATCCCGAAAATGGAATATAAGGCGGTGTATAGTACCATAACGATGATCATAGGCATCCAAATTTCTGTTCCAAACAAGAACCAGCCGGATTGGACGGCGAAATAGCTGTGTGATAGGCCGATTACTAATGGAATGCCGAAGTTAAAGATTTGTTTTATTTTGATGCCTCTAAGCAGGTCCCCTTGTGTGAACCCTAACTTTCTCAACACCGTATAATTGGCTTTTTCGTCTTCGCTCTCATCCATTTGCTTAAAGTAAAGGATACAGCCTGATGTAATGAGAAAGGTGAGTCCTAAAAATCCAACTACAAACATGATCACTCCCATGTTCCGCTTCTGATTGCTGCTCATTTCAAGGCGTGATGTTTGTTGATCATTAAAATTGGCAGCTGTAAAGAGACGATCGGCTTCTTTGATCTGTTCTTCATTCATCATATCAATTCCAATATATAAGGATGATTTCTTTTGAATCTCAGGATTTACATCTTTCTTTAACCGCTCAAATATGGTTTCGTCTACAATGGCAGTGGGTAGTCCCCCGGCTGTAAAATAGTAGGGAATAACATATTCCTTTTTTAGACCCAAATATTGTTGATGTATGACTTCCTTTTTCCCCTTCAAATCCAATGGGCCAAAGCTTTTCAAGGACATAAATTTCTGTAACAGATCATTATAGCCCGTTAAAATCGCTTGACCTGGAGATACATCCGTACCCTCCACAGATTGATCGCTTATGACAGGCAGCGTCATGGAATTCGCACCGATATTTAATCCTTCCAGAGGAGTCTCCATGATTTGCGCTGTGTCCACACTGACTTGAATGACTTCAATTTTCTTTTCGCGATACTTGATATCATGCTCAAGCAGTATCTTTTTGAACTTCTCCGCATCCGATATATTCGTCATTGAAAAATGGGAAGGCACATTGTTCTCAGCTGCTTTATCCGCAGAATAATAGGCGATATAGCTTAAGGAGAGTAAACCGATGGCAAGTGCCGATACCGTTGTAATAATGGTCAACAACAAAGCATTGGATTTCATACGGAACATAATGGATGAGAGAGACAGCACCTCATTAATGTTCAAATACCCGCCTTTACTTTTTCTGATGATATTTGAAATAAAGCGGATAGATCCTTTATAAAAAAGTAGTGTTCCGATGATGACAGAGCCCAAAATAAACACCATAGCCATAAATAATTCATTCATGGATGTAAAGTCTCCACCAAATAATTTGGAAGAAACATAGTATCCTACAGCGATAGATGAAACTCCAATGATCCCGATGATCATCTCATAGATAGATATTTTCTTGATTTTCCCTTCGGTGGTTGAGGTCACTCTGAACAAAGACAAAATACTCTGTCTTTTGATAAAGGAATAATTCATGAGCATGATCAACAGATAGATGATACCAAAAACGATGAGTGTTTGAGTCAGTGCTTGGTTAGAGAGATATAGAGTGGCAATGGCTTCGACGCCCGTCGTCTTAAATAAAATCATGATCACTAATTTGGAAAAGGAAAATCCAACCCCAATTCCAATGAATAGTGAACTGAAGTATAGAATTAAGTTTTCAGCACTTAGGATGCGAAAAATTTTGTTTTTAGTCATTCCGATCAATTGAAATAGGCCAATTTCTTTGCTGCGTCTTTTTATGAATATATTATTAGCATACAAAAGGAAGATGCAGACAATAGCGACCAGTAAAACGGATGCTGCCCGTATGGAAGCTGCACCTTTAACAGAACCCTTCACTTCGTCCATGGAGGGATCGTATTGTAATGTGACAAAAGCGAAATAGAGCGCAACACTGAAAATGAGAGCAAAAACATAAAGGTAATAATTTTTTAGGTTTTTTTTCAAATTCTTTAGAATGAGCAGATTAATGTTCATATTGGACCCCGCCTAAGACCCCTTGGGTTCTCATGATATCTTGGAAGAAGCTTTGTCTTTCTTGTTCACCTTTATGAAGCTGTGTATACATTTGTCCATCCTTAATAAAAATGACTCTACTGCAATGGCTGGCAGCGACGGGATCGTGCGTGACCATAATGATGGTTGCCTTGCGCTTCTGGTTTAACTGGCCCAGCTTGTTCAATAAATCGGAGGCTGATTTGGAATCCAGCGCACCCGTAGGTTCATCAGCAAAAATAATACTGGGCTCATGAATAAATGCTCTAGCCGCAGATGTACGCTGTTTTTGTCCGCCCGAAATTTCATTGGGGTACTTATCTTTCAGTTCATAAATTCCCAGTTCTGTAGCTACTTCCTGAAATCTTCGGTTTGCTTCTTTTTTAGGCGTTTTGGTGATGGATAAAGGTAAAAGAATGTTCTCCTTCACGGTTAGCGTATCCAGCAGGTTATACTCTTGAAAAATAAAGCCCAGATGTTTTTTGCGGAATTCAGCCAGTTGCTTCTCCTTCATTTTCGTCATTTCGATATCTTTAATTTTGATGGACCCATGGCTTACCTTATCAATGGAGGAAAGGACATTGAGCAGAGTGGTTTTACCTGAACCGGAGGCTCCCATAATACTGACAAATTCCCCTTCTTCAATATGGATATCAATTCCTTTTAATACCTCTTGAATATTTAGTTTGTTGCCGTAGCTCTTATGAATTTTATTTGCTTCTAAAATATTCACTTCGACGCACTCCTTTTTGTTCTTGTAACTTTATTATAAAAATAGGGAAGCTGCTTTTCCTTTGATTGAGCGAACAATACATAAAAGCATGTGACATCTCTGTCACATGCTCACCATACTCACGAAGTCATTTTGTTTGGGAAAAATTAAAGTAAAGGTTGTACCGGCGTCCGGTTTGGAATGCATATCTATATGTATGAGCAAAGGCGTTGCTGCCTTTTTCGTTAAATATAACCCCATGCCCGTTGAAGTATGATCAGAATGTTGGGTCGTGGATGTAAAACCTTTCTCGAAAATACGGGGTATATCCTTCGGATCAATACCGCGACCAAAGTCTTGGACCTCAAGCCGTATTCGATCATTTTGTTCATAGCTGTGAATGATAATATCACTGGCATCGCTATATTTGATGGCATTGGTTAAGAGCTGCCTAACGATAAAAGCAAGCCATTTGGCATCACTCAGCACTTCCATTTGCTCAAGTTGGATATCAAAACCGATCCCTTTTTGGATGCACCATGATTGTAATGTTTTAATCTCTTTAAAAACCAGAGATTTTAAATTCACTTGCTCGACATACAAATCATTTTCAATACATGATATGCGTTTTTGGTGAAGCTGCTGGTCCAGTAGTAAGTGAATTCGTAACCATTCATAAGTTAGTTGAGCCTTTAGGGGTTTATCGTCCAATCGCTCAATCATCAAATGCATGGCGGTCAAAGGTGTTTTTACCTCATGAATCCAGGATAATAGTTCATCTTTTTCGTGTTCAAGTGTCAATTGATTTTGCGAGATGATTTGTTGTAATCGTTCGGTCTGGTCGGTGATTTTTTGTTCAATGATTTGCTCAAATGGACTCTCCGGTTCGCCTATACCCGTTAATTCGAGAGGGCTTTCCCATTCTTCTAATGTTTTATAGAATTTGGTTTCTTTAGGGTAGCGGATAATTAAAAAAACCAAGAATACCATCATAGATAAGAAGACAATATAAAGGATCGGTATAAACGGGATTGCTGCATCCACATAAGCAATGAGCAGGATAAGGAATTGCTGACATACAAAAAGTAGAATCCAGCTTCGCCTTTCCATAAGATATTTTTTAATCATAGGCATGTGCCTCTTCTGTAGCCATGTAGCCTTGCCCCACCTTCGTTTCAATGAAACGGCCCAAATCCAGCTCATCCAGTTTTTTCCGCAGGCGATTCAAGTTGACGGTCAGGGTATTGTCGCTGACAAAACGTTCATCATCCCAAAGGCTTTTAATTAATTCCTCCCGGGAGACAATTTTGTTTTTTTGCTCAATTAGAAGCTTTAAAATATAAATTTCGTTCTTGGTTAATTCGATGGAGCCAGCCTCATTGGCAACTACATTTTTTTCGTAATCGACCGTGGCTCCACACCATGTTTTCAGGGAGACAGGTTCTGTATTGTAATTGTACACGCGGCGAAGTGTCGCCTGTAATTTTGCAATGAGTACATCAAAATGAAACGGTTTTTGGATAAAATCATCCGCTCCAAGCTGCATCGACATCACCATATCCGTAGGGTGATCACGTGATGATAAGAAGATGATAGGGACGTTAGAGCGGGATCGAATCATTCGACACCAATGAAACCCATCAAATTTCGGTAATTGAATATCAATCACGACCAGATCAGGCTTTATCATTGTGAATTCCTGAATTACCTTACTAAAGTCCTGGATGCCATACACATCATAGGCCCATTGAGTTAATCTATCTTTAACTTCATGAAATAAAGTTTCATCATCTTCAATTAGTAAGATTTTAAACAACGATTTCACCGCACTTTTAACTTTTTTATATAAAGTGTATAGCAAAATTGGTTTGTATGCTATATGTGTAATTCTCCACTTTATACTGCGCTAATCTGCTGTTAATAGTTGAGCCCTATAGTAGGATCTATATCCACAAATATCATATAAACTAAAGGATGGATGCAAGTATGGGGATTCATACGTATTTTCGATCGCTAAACGAGCTGGAAAGAATTATTCGTTGTCCAGGCAAGTTTAAATTTGAAGAACACAGCGTATCTGCTCATTCATGGAAAGTGGTACAGTATGCCAAAACGCTGGCTGATATTGAAGAGCGAAACGGGGTTAGCATTGACTGGAAAAAGCTTTACGAGATCACAAGCAGTCACGATTACGGGGAGATTTTTATTGGAGACATTAAAACGCCTGTTAAGCATTCCTCCAAGGAACTCCGGTTATTAATCCAGCAGGTCGAAGAAGGTATGATTGAGTATTTTATTGAAGAGAATATTCCGGAGGAGTTCAAAGCCATTTTCCGCAAACAGTTACGGGAAGGCAAAGACAATTCAGTAGAAGGTTTGATCCTTGAAGTTGCTGACAAGATGGATCAGGTGTACGAAGCATTTGCCGAACTACAGCGGGGAAATACTGAAAAAGAATTTATAGTCATGTATCGTAATGCGCTTGTGAAAATCAAAAATATCCAATTAAAATGTGTTGATTATTTTTTGGAACATATTTTGCCGGATATGGTTAAGGAAGAAACGCCTTCATCCATTGATATTAAAAAGATTACGGAAGAAGCCTTAGCATTATAAATGAAAATTTCCTTACCGTCCAGAAGCTACAGAAGCGCTTCTGTTCATACATAATGATGTCCATTTCTGCTTGCAATGCAATCACGAAAAAAAGAGCAATAAGGGACAGTGATTGAACTGTTCTTATTGCTCTCTTGGGTTGATGGTGCTATTCGAATTCAACCTTGCCAAGCGATTTTTTGGCCGGTCCTTCGATTACTTCGCCTTGATAGGAATAGCGAGAGCCATGGCACGGGCAATCCCATGTTCTTTCCGCCTCGTTCCACTCGACTTCGCAGCCCATATGGGTGCAAGTTGTGTCCACTAGGTGCAATGCTCCTTGTAGATCTCGGTAAGCGCCCGCCCTTTTGCTATTTACCTGGATGACCGCTCCTTCGTCATGCTGTAGTTCCTCGGCTTTTTTGTGAATCATTTCCAACTTCCCAGCAATCAAGTGTTTAGCCACATTTGCATTTTGTGTCACGAATGTTTTAATGTCGGGGTCCATATGAAACCTTGAGGGGGAGAAAAGATCCTGGTACGGGCTTTCCTTTCTGGTAATCAGATTCGTATTTAATAAAGCTGCCGCCACACTTGTGGTCATCCCCCATTTTCTATAACCCGTAGCAACCAGGATGTTAGGGATGGTGGATAGCTCCTGCCCGATATAGGGGAGCTTGTCTAGCGTATACAAGTCTTGAGCTGACCAGCGATAAGTGATTTCCTTTAATCCAAATGTTTGCTCTGCGAACTTTTCTAAAGCTTCATAGTACTGGAAGGTGCAGATTCCTTGGCCCGTTTTGTGGCCTTCCCCACCGACGATGACCATCGGTTCTCCGTTTACCAGCACCGAGCGAAGCGAACGTTTTGGGGTTTCCGCACTTAGGTACATACCACCCGGGTAGATTCTGTCGGTCTTGACGGCTAGTACATAAGAACGCTCGGCATGCAATCGCGCAAAATAAAGACTGTTTGGATCATTGAATGGAAAATGCGAGGAGGACACGACATGGTTGCAGGTAATTTTATTTCCGTCGTTTGTTTTAATGATGGCAGGGTTTCCTTTTTCCACACCTACAACGGTGGTTTGCTCATAAATTTTCCCGCCCTGACGGATGACTTGATTTGCCAAATACCTTAAGAAAGGAACCGGATTAAACTGGGCCTGGTTTTTCATCATAATAGCTGCTTTAGTTGAAAACGGTAGAGGCGTTTGCTCGACATAACTTCCCGGGATGCCCAATTCTTCGTAGGCTTTATATTCGGCAGCGATTTTCTCCACATACGTATCTGTACATGTATAAACGTAGGCATCTTCTTCTGTAAATTGACAATCGATATTATACTCCTCTACCGTTTGTTTAATGAATTGAAGAGCGTCACGGTTGGCTTCGTAATAGAGCCGGGTTTTTTCCTTGCCAAAATGTGAAAGAAACTCGCTGTAGATCAAGTCATGCTGGGCGGTTATTTTGGCGGTAGTATGGCCCGTTGTTCCATGAAGTATCCGCCCTGCGTCGACGACCGCGACGTTTAGTCCTTTTTTAGAAAGTAAATAAGCAGTGGTAATACCGGTGATCCCCGCACCGACAATGGCAACGTCCACCTGAATATCCCCACTAAGCTTGGGAAAACTGGGGATGTCAGTTGAAGCTAACCAATACGATTCCGGAAATTGCGGAAATTTTGTATGAGATTCATTTTGATCCATTATTACAACCGACCCCTTTGATTACACTTTATGTGTATTATTTCCATTGTAGGCTTCTATATTCACTAAACGACTCTCATTATGATAAATTGGCCTGTACCTTCCAGGCTTTTTTAACGTTGGCTTCCATTCCTGAAAATCAAAAATTCACCTGAATAATTTGATATAGAGCGCGTAACGAGGCAACGCTTGACTTCAAGTTAACTTTAAGTAGTAACATACAGGATGTAACGTGATGGTGATTAGAAAGGCCGATGACATTCTTTTTATAGGAGTGATGGAAATTGAAAAAGAAACAACTGGGTAAAAGTGACCTTCAAGTATCTGCACTGGGTCTGGGCTGCATGGGAATGTCCGAATACTATGGCGAGTTGAATGATCAGGAGTCGATCAAAACGCTTCATCGTGCGTTGGAGCTGGGGATCAACTTCTGGGATACAGCGGATGTCTACGGTGTGGGGAAAAATGAAAAACTGATTAGTCAAGTCCTGCAGAGCCACCGGGATGAGGTGGTATTGGCTACCAAATTCTCCATTATGCGCGGAGAGGATGGGGCATTTCTGGGTGTAAACGGCCGTCCTGAATATGTAAAACAGGCATGTGACCGCAGCTTGCAAAGACTGGGCGTAGATGTCATTGATTTGTACTACCAGCACCGTGTCGATCCGAATGTACCTATCGAGGAAACGGTCGGCGCGATGAGTGACTTGGTTCAGGCGGGAAAAGTCCGCTATTTGGGGCTGTCCGAAGCTTCTCCTGCACTCATTCGGCGTGCTCACAAGGTTCACCCAATCACGGCCCTGCAAACGGAATACTCTTTATGGAGCCGGGAAGCGGAAGATGAGGTTATACCCGCTTGCAAGGAGTTGGGAATAGAATTTGTAGCGTACAGTCCACTGGGACGCGGCTTTTTGAGCGGGCAAATTCAGAAGTTTGATGATTTTGCAGAAGATGATTTCCGTCGCACCGTGCCACGCTTTCAGCCTGAGAATTTCCAGAAAAATCTCGATCTCGTACAGCATATTAAGGACCTCGCTGCTCAAAAAGGAGTCAAGCCTTCTCAACTGGCCTTGGCATGGCTGCTTGCGCAAGAGGGAATTGTACCGATTCCAGGCACCAAGCGGGTTACGTATTTAGAGGAAAATGCGGGGGCAGTCGATATCACTTTATCTACAGATGAAATGGAAAATATTAATGCGATCATTCCCAAAGGAATGGCAGCTGGCCTTCGTTATGCGGCAGAGCGGATGCCGAATTGGCAAGCCGAATAATTCCAGCTTTATAACCCAAAAAGCCGTCCTTATCGCGGATCGGCGCGAAAGGCGGCTTTGCGGGGCTTACATATACAGCTAAGGACGTGGTTTGAAAATACCGAAGGGACGTCCTACAGGCAGGAACGTACGGCCAAAGTGAGCATTCAGAACGGCGGCTCCTGTACCGTACAGCGAGAGAAGACCAATTCCCATTTCAGCATAAGCCGCGATGGTATGGAATACCTCAGGAGCAACACCGAATGCATCGAAGCTAAGACCGAGGAACAGAAAATCAATCAATACAAAGATAAAAAACAGAACCTTATGCGTCTCCATTGCTCCAATGGTCATGAACAGCGTGAAGATGAGATAGCCCGCAAAGGCAAAACCGAGCTGTTTACCGTCTACAGCAGACGCCAGCTCAGGGCCGAATACGCCCATTTTGATCATCCAGCTACTAGCTACGGCTAACCAGAAGAAAGCGTAAGCGCCGAATGCCGTCATGCCAAAGGTGTTATTATGCTTTGCATCCTGAATGCAGGCAAACAGCTGTGCAAAGGCACCAAGGAAGATTGCCCAAGGGATGATGAAGCTCAAGCCTTCAGTGAGACCGAGCTTTTGGGATGAAGCCACAAGCGTTACAATAGCCAAGCCAAACAGACCGATCGCGCTCGGATCGGCCGTTACGATTTTTACGTTAGAATGAGATTCGTTTTGCATGAAAAAATAGAAGCCTCCAATAATGTTCAAGTACGCGTCAATCTGCCGATGCCAGAGTCACACTGACATATTGTAACGGAAACAGAGGAACTAGCATAGTACATAATTCTGCTACCGATTGCGATTTCCTGTATTGACGTTATTACTTCCCCCCTCAATACTGATCGATTTGCCCGAAGTATCTGTGATGTTATCTTTAATTTCATTGGAGCTGGAATCAGTGACACGTATTCCTATGTTGGAGAAGCCAGAGTGCGTAGTCATCTCGTTACCGATCACCTTATTGTTGTTTACACTGGAAAGGCGAATGATTGCGTCAGGATTAAGCGAAGAATTGGTTTGAATAAATTCATTGTCTGTGAAGGTATTGCCATCCGATTGGACTAGCAGACCTTGCAGGGATGCATTTTTTACCGTATTCCCGTATACGTTGTTACCTGTCGCTCCAGTCAGTACAAAGATTCCCCGAGGATAATTTTCAATTACATTATTGGTTACGGTATTGTTGGCACCGTCGTTAGGGATGCGAATGCCAGCATATCCGTCAGATTGATGGGTTTTATTAATGATTTGATTTCCAGTGACCGTCGTGTACGTTGCGCGTGACAGATTGATCCCACTGCCTCCACCCGAGTTGGTAATCTGGTTATTCGTAATTTGACGTTACGGAACTCACCTGCCGGATAGCTTTCATGTCCGGTAGCGATAGCATGTCCGTTATTCCGGTCAAATCGGCTATTGGTAATCTCTGAATCTCTGGTTCTGCGAAGCAACGCTCCGATGGTCGTGTCACGAATCTCCACTCGATCCAGGGTGAAGTGCGATACGGCCACATCTATAATAATACCGCCTACCTGACTTTCGCCGCTTGCTTCACGGTCCGTACGGTCTGCATCAATTGTAAGATTGGATAATTTCACATTTAATCGCTCAGAACTATCCCGCAGGACAGGATTCGCAATAACGTATTGGCTTTTGGTGCCTTTTTTTTGAAAATGGTTTTTCCCATTCCGTCCCCGTTCATACTCACTCCGGCATATAAACGGATCGAATCGTCAACCAGATACGTACCTGCCGGGAAGTACACGGTTCCCTCTGTACCACGATCATAGAAATACTTTAACGCATTCTGAATTTCCCTGGATTGTGAGGAATTCGAGTTGGGTTTAACGCCAAAATCCTTGGCATTAATCTGATTGTCGGCTGCTTGGGCCACATGCGGGTTTCCTCCTATAGAGCCTTGAATAACGAGAGCAATGACGGCTACCAGCAACAAGCTGAGCCTGGCCTTGTCTGACTGGAAATAAAAGCTCCGCTACCTTCCTGGTTGCGGAGCTTTTGTGATTTGGTGACAGCCTATTTTCTGTGGTCCGAACCCCGAGCCTGTCCGAAAGGTTGTCTCCTAGGGGTTTTCGTATTTATAACAAGCTGGGACATGCCGTTTGTGACATGAATCTTGGTTTCTAGCAAAGGTAGCGGCCCACGCAGAAGGGGATCTGGATGCATATGCATACTGTATGCGCAAAAACCCAAAAAGATAAGAGGGATGACAAGTGCCCATTGGAAAAATGAAAAAGCATAAAGAAATGTTGCAACATCCCGTTTTGCGTCCGCATTTACCTGAAACCCACTGGTTTACGGATTCGAGGACCTCGCGGATGCTGAATACCTATTCATCGGTCTTCATAAAACCTAATCACGGGAGTGGTGGCAGCGGGATTATCCGGGTCAAGAGATTGAAGAAAGGATATGAGGTTCGTAGGGGCTCAAGTCGAAGGATTGTTGGATCTCGTTTTGTCTTGAGAGCAATTAAGTCATACCAGAAATCCAGACACATGTATTTAGTACAGAAGGGACTTCGGTTAGCCAAGTACCATGGGTCGATTTTTGACACAAGGATATATCTACAGAAACCAGGGGGGAAATGGGTGATTTCCGGCACGGCCGCCCGTGTCGCGGCACCTCATAAGTATGTTACCAATTATCTTAAAGGAGGGCATGCAGTATCCTTGCATCGAGTGCTTTTCAGCCTTTTTAAGCACAACCGCACGAAAGCGGATGCCTATTTTCGTGAAATATCCAAACTATCTGTCATCATTGCCAAAACGATTAATAAACGGCATCCAGTTCGCGAATTGGGGGTCGATATTGCCATAGATAAAAAAGGCCGTATTTTGATTATCGAGGCCAATTCACACCCCGGACATATGCTGTTTACCCAGCTTCCCGATCCTACTATGATCAACACGATCATGAGAAACAAGAGGCTTATTTGGAAGTAGATTCCTTGCACATTATTTTTAGGGGAGAAGGAGAAAGTTTCAATGAAAAAAACAAAGCAGCTAAGAGAGTTGGTCAATTCTCAAAAACTGGAGTTTATCATGGAAGCTCATAATGGTCTGTCAGCCAAAATTGTGGAGGAGGCGGGGTTTAAAGGAATTTGGGCCAGCGGGTTGTCCATCTCTGCAGCGATGGGAGTCAGGGACAACAATGAGGCTTCCTGGACGCAGGTATTGGATGTTTTGGAATTCATGAGTGACGCTACTTCCATCCCGATTTTACTGGACGGAGATACGGGGTACGGCAACTTCAATAATGCAAGGCGGCTGGTGAAGAAACTGGAGCAGCGTCATATAGCGGGGGTATGCATCGAAGATAAGCGGTTCCCCAAAATGAATTCTTTCATTAACGGTCAAGGGCAGACTTTGGCTGATATCGAAGAGTTTTCCGGGAAAATTAAAGCGATGAAAGATACGCAAACGGACGCGGACTTTACGGTGGTGGCCAGAGTAGAGGCATTTATTGCCGGGAAAGGGCTTAAAGTGGCGCTGCAGCGGGCAGAGGCGTACCGGAAGGCAGGAGCCGATGCCGTATTTATACACAGCAAAAGATCGGATGCCGCAGAGATTGAAGCGTTCATGAAGGAATGGGCCGGAAGATTGCCGGTAGTGATCGTGCCTACCAAATACTATACGACTCCAACCGTCAGGTTTAAGGAGATGGGGATCAGCCTTGTGATTTGGGCAAACCATAATTTGAGAGCATCCATCCAAGCCATGAAACAATTATCTGACCGAATTTATCGGGATGAAAGCCTTGTTCATATCGAGAAGAGCGTCGCAACCCTCGAAGAAGTATTCCGGCTTCAAGGGGTCGAAGAGCTGCAAGCTGCGGAACAGAAATACCTTCCATCGTCAGAACCGGATTCGGGTGAGCGCGTATAATGGACACGAAATTGTTAGGAGAAGAGCTGAAAAAATTAGGATTTACCTTTTTCAGCGGTGTTCCATGCTCCTTCTTGAAAAGCTTGATCAATTATGCGATAAACGAATGCGATTATGTTGCAGCGGCTAACGAAGGGGATGCGGTCGCCATTGCATCCGGAGCTTATATAGGGGGGAAGAAGTCGGTAGTCCTTATGCAAAATTCAGGACTAACCAATGCTGTTTCGCCATTGACCTCTCTTAATTACCCTTTTCATATTCCGCTGCTTGGATTTGTCAGCTTGCGCGGAGAACCGGGGATACCTGACGAGCCTCAGCATGAACTGATGGGCCGGATTACAACGCAAATGCTGGATGTGATGGATGTGGAATGGCAGTATCTCTCCAAGGACTTGGAGGAGGCCCAAAATCAGCTGATCCAGGCTAATGAGCAAATTGCCCGACATCGCCCGTTCTTTTTTGTCGTTAAGAAAGGGACTTTTGACAAAGAACCATTGCAAAAACAGCAAACCTCCATTCATGTAAATCAGGTCCGGCAGCATGGTCATGCGGATCATCAAATGCCTACACGGTATGATGCATTAGCTGCGATTAACTCCATGAAAGACAGTAATACCGTACAGCTCGCAACAACCGGTAAAACCGGGCGCGAACTTTATGAAATTGAAGATGCAGATAACAACTTGTACATGGTGGGTTCTATGGGATGCATCGGTTCCTTTGGACTGGGGTTGGCTCTGAGCCAATCAAGCAAAAATATCGTCGTGATTGACGGAGACGGATCTCTGTTGATGCGTATGGGGAGCCTGGCAACCAACGGTTACTACCACCCAGCCAATATGGTTCATATTCTGCTCGATAATAACGCCCATGAATCAACAGGCGGGCAAAGTACGGTATCTCATAATATTGATTTTATAGGTATTGCCGCTTCCTGCGGGTATACAAAGTCGATTCTTGTTCACAGTCTCGAGGAACTGAAAGCCTCTTTACAAGAATGGAAATTAAATAAAGAACTTACATTTTTGTGCCTGAAAATATCCAAAGATTCCAAGGATCAGCTTGCTCGTCCACATATGAAGCCTCACGAAGTAAAAGAACGTCTGTTGCGTTTTATTCATAACAGTCCTTTGAAGGGCAAGGAAGTGGGCGGTTCATGAGTTCTCCCGTCAAGAAAAACATTTTGCTTACCCCTGGTCCGGCAACGACTACAGAAAGTGTGAAATGGTCACAGGTGGTTCCGGATATCTGTCCTCGTGAAGCCGAGTTTGGCCAAATCATGGAGTATATTTCTACAGAGCTTACCCGGCTGGTCGCAGACCCGGATCATTATGCAACCGTATTGTTTGGTGGATCGGGTACTGCAGCGGTGGAATCCATCATAAGCTCGGTCCCGAATCACGATGCGGTGATCATTGTCAGCAATGGAGCCTATGGAAAACGGATGTGCGAGATAGCGAAGGTTTATGGAGTGGATTATTTTGAATTCAAAAGTCCTCCCGATGATGCTATTGATTTGGCTGAATTAGAAAGGTATATCCAATCTTCCGAACGCACCGTCTCCCATCTGGCCGTCGTACATCACGAGACGACAACGGGCCTGCTTAACAAGGTAAAGGATATCGGAGAATTATGCAAAAGGTATCAAATCGACATGATCGTGGATGCCATGAGCTCATTTGCGGCCATTCCAATTCAATTGAAGGAAATGAACATTGCCTACCTGGCGACAAGCTCCAACAAAAACTTACAGGGAATGGCCGGGGTTTCGTTTGTGATCGCCGAAAAAAGCAAATTGGAGAATTTGAAAGGCCAGAAACCAAGAAGCTATTATTTGAATTTGTATGCTCAATACAACTATTTTGTGGAACATGGGCAGATGCGGTTTACTCCTCCAGTCCAAACCTTATATGCGCTTAGACAAGCGATTGAGGAATTAAAGCAGGAGGGGGTGGATAAAAGATACGAAAGGTACACGACATCCTGGAAAACCTTAATTAACGGGTTAGCCCGCTTAGGTCTAACCTATATCATTCCCGAAGAGCATCATTCCAAAATCATTACTTCCATTCTTGAACCTCATTGTGCAGGTTATGATTTTCAATCTATGCATGATTATTTTTACAGCAAAGGTATTATGATTTATCCCGGCAAGCTTGAGAAGCTAAATACGTTCCGGATTGCCAATATAGGTGATATCACGTATAAGGAAATGGAGTTATTTTTGGAATGGCTTGAACGCTATCTCAGTAGCATAAAATGCGGATGAGAAAGGTGGAGTCCCCATGGCACCAGCAGCAAAAGATAAGTGGTACAAATATTTGTTATTGAGAAGGCATGCGTCTCTAAGGTCTTACGTCCCCGAAACGAAGCTCCTGAACAGGTATAATTTTTCGGAACTTCTCTCCAAGTACGGGCATGTTATCGTGAAACCGGTGTGGGGGAGTCGTGGACAGGGGATCTTTCAGGTCTCCTGGTTAGGAAACCATAAGTACATCGTACATTACGAGAATAAACGAGTTTTAGTACGGGGCAGAACCAATACGTATCATTATATTAGAAGAAAAATCGGGAACGCCAGTTATATGGTTCAACGCAGAATTACTCGTCCGACCATCCACAAACGCCCTTTTGATATGAGAGTCATCATTCAACGGAGAATCAACTCATCTGTATGGGTAGTCACAGGAAAGGTTATCAAAGTTGCAGGCAAAGGCTATATTGTATCCAATAATACACGGAGTAAAGGGACATTGCTCAGCTTTAAATCCGGTATTCAGCAATCTTCTGTTCGGCACTTGTCTGCCAGTGCATTAGAGTCCCATATTGATCGTGTTTCCATCCGTTCCGCGAAGAGATTAAGTGTTTTTTTTCCGGGACACCGTATATATGGACTGGACATTGGAATAGACCGGAAAGGAAGTATCGGGATTATTGAAGCTAATCTTTATCCGGCAAGGTCCCATTTCCGTAAGCTGAAGGATAAAACGATGTATTACCGCATTACGGATTACAAAAACGGATAACATAAAATGAAAAGGTGGCTCTGTATTCATCAGAGTCATCTTTTTCTCATACAGTTTCTAAGTCGGGAGTTTTAGTCATGGGACAAGGATTATTGAATGGTGTTACATCGGGATTTGTGATAGTATTTACACCTATATAGAATGAGGAAGTGACATAGTGATAAACATAACGATTCCAACCCCGGACATCACGATTACCAAACAGGTTAACCCTGAGCTGAGCCATATTTATGGATTTACAGATTTCCACCTGATTCCCAGAGATAAGAGCGGTATTTTTATGTTCTACAACGCGCAGGAGGAATTGCTGTTCGTTGGTAAAGCAAGAAAGCTGAGACAAAGAATCAAAAAGCATTTTGAAGATACCGTATCACCAATCAAGGACAAGCGGAACGAAGTGGCGATTATTGAGGTTTGTATTGTGGAAGATGCGGTGGAGCGAGAAATCTATGAAACCTACATCATCAATTCACAAAAGGCTAAATATAACGTCGAAAAAGTGTTTTTCAAGTGATGAAGTAACTTTCGCATGAAAAAAAGAGCAATAAGTCGCAGTGATGTACTGCTCTTATTGCTCTTTTGTATTACTGTATTTTAGATCCTTCCAGGGAGGGTGCCGTGGTATGAACAAAACAGACCGCCTGCTAGCTATCTTGCTAGAATTGCAACGTAAAGATATTTTACGAGCCGAGGATTTGGCGGCCATATTCGAAACAAGTGTGAGAACCATCTATCGGGATATTCAGGCACTAAGCGAATCGGGTGTACCGATTATAGGTGCACCCGGCATTGGATATTCCCTGATGGAGGGATATTTTTTGCCACCGGTGAGCTTTAGCGTGGAAGAAGCCGTGGCGTTGCTAATCGGGACAGATTTTGTCGAACAAAAATTTGATGCAGATTACGGCATCAAGGCGCAGGCTTCTCGCAGAAAGATTGAAGCTATTTTACCGGAGAGTGTTCGCAGGGAAGTTTCCCGGGTGCGTACGACCATCAGGCTGCTCGCGGTGGGTGAAGGGGCAAACCTTAAAGAGAAAACCTGTTTGGAAACGCTGCGTCTCGCTATATTGGGAAAACGGAAGGTACGGTTCGGCTATTCCAAAAGAATGCCTGAGGCTGACGGGAATCGTCAAAGTGTGCGTGTGGTCGCTCCCTATGGGCTTGTGCTGATTCGTGGTTCGTGGATGTTGATTGGGCAATGCGAATTGCGGCAGCAACTTCGCCATTTCCGCTTGTCCCGGATGGACGAGCTTATCGTGCTGGAGGAGAGGTTTCAGTTCCCCATCGATTTTAATTTGCAGGATTACAAGCAAACCGATGATCGCCATGTACGTGTTCGTATATTAGCCCGTTCGGATATCGCTGATAAAGTGAAGGAAGCGAACAATTTTTACATGGAGGCTGTAGAGGAGCGTGCGGATGGACTGCATGTACTCTTCCGCGTCAGGCAGCCAGAGGAATTACTACAATGGATACTCGGGTGGGGTGCAGATATGGTCGTGCTGGAGCCTGAATCGCTCCGGGATCGGGTACGATCGGAAGTCGAAAAAATGTTGAAATGCTACTGACATAAGGCTGTCAGTAGCATTTTTGTATAGTAAAGCTACTTGAAGGAGAGGGGCAGTTAATAGTATATGAATACAACAACCGAAACATTGCAGCGTTTTGAACAAACGGTACAACACTATCTTCTTGAATTGGACCACTTTAGCTTGGAGCAATTGCAGTACACACCGCAGGAGGGCGAATGGTCACTTGGACAAATGTACCTTCATTTGGTGAACTCTGCTCTTTATATGCATCTGAAGAACGTTGATGTTTGTCTACAGCCTAATGGGGAGACAGGGGTTAAAACGGAAGCAGGCATGGCCATTTTTAATCTGGGGGGCTTTCCGCCAATGCGTATCCAAGTCCCACCATCCCCGCAGTACACTCCCCCGCAACCGACTGGCAAAGAAGAAATTGTAGAGGGATTGAACGCGGTAATCCGCAAAATGAGAGAGATTGAGCCGAACGTTGGGGAAACAGCAGGGAAGTCTACCGTTTCTCATCCCAGATTCGGCGCGTTGAATGCTGGAGAGTGGTTTGCGCTCATCGAGATGCATTATCGTCATCATCTTTTGCAGAAGGAGCGCTTGAAGCACGCAATAGCCGATTAATCGTCTCCCGGCGCAGACCGATGAACTGGCCGATTTCCTCCTGCGTTAGCACGTCTGTTAGCGTGGCGGGTGCGATGTAGGAGTGGAACCAGCGTTGAAGCTTCCGAAGCTTCTCGGCAGGTGACACCTCGGTAAGCTGGTCGATTCGTTGCTGCATCATGCGCAATTTATCCTGTAGCTGCAAAGCGACAGCCCGACATCGCGCCGGCTCTTGCTCCAGCGCGAGATACCATTCCTTTTGCGACAGAACTTCAACCTCTGAGGTTACCAGCGCCACTGCTGTACCGTAATAAGGATTGGGACTGATCAGGGAGTGATGCGGGATGATTTCATCGGGCACAATCACATTAACTAAAATTTGCGAGCCGTCTTCATGGACTCGGATAATTTTTAACAGGCCGCTCTTTAAGTGATATAGAGGGCCGGATTCCCCTTGCCGGAACAGGGTCTCGCCTTTGTGTAATATCATGAGCGTGAACAGCCTCCATTTCATGTATTCCAGCTTTTAAATGAATCCGCCGTTGACGCGAATTGTCTGTCCGGTAACCCACTGTGATTTGGCGCTGACCAGGAACTCAATCACATCAGCGATATCTTCCGGTTCACCGAGACGACCCATCGCATTCATTTTTTTCATGACTTCGATCTGTTGCTCGGTTTTTCCTGCTTGAAAAAGCTCGGTGTTCACGGGACCGGGAGCCACGGCGTTGATCGTAATTTGTTTACTCCCGAATTCTTTCGCAAGCTGGCGGGTAAATTGCTCCACCGCGCCTTTCGTACCCGCGTATACGCTATAGGTCGGAAACATTTGTCCGATGACGGACGTAGACAGGTTCACGATTCTTCCGCAGTTTTCCATGTATTTCATCGCTTGTTGACAGGCAAAGAAAGTCCCTTTTACATTCAGTGCGAATTGTTTGTCAAAATCGGACTCGGTTACCTCAGCCAGAGGTTTGGTGATCATCAATCCGGCATTGTTAACCAGAATATCCACTTTGCCGAATTCAGCAATCGTATGTGTAAATAAGGCTTCAATATCACTCATCTTGCCCAGATCAGCGCGGAGCGCTATGGCTTTTCCGCCTTTTTGAATAATGCCCTCCACGACTTCCTGAGCTTTGTCCGGACTGCTGGCATAATTGATGACTACATTAGCGCCCAGATCAGCCAGTTGCTCGGCAATAGCACGTCCAATTCCTCTGGAGGAACCGGTGATAATCGCTGTTTTTCCGTTCAAATGCGTCATATGTGTTTAGCCTTCTTTCCATATATTTTTTAAGAGATTCCTTTTTCTAAAAGCATCCACACATCCGAAAACTCCTGATCAATCGCAGGACTCTTCCATTCGTAAGCATGAGCGGGGTGATGAAAACGGGCTGTGGCATAGAAAAGGGTACGCGCCAGTTGGGCTGGGTGATCCGATGTGATGCCCCCGCGTGCAATGATATCAGCGAGCTGATCCACAATGTGGGCGATATGCTGGTCGATTAAATCAGCGGCTTGTTCGGTGACCCGGGTATACATCTCGAACATTTCCTCGTCATCGCGGGCATAATACTGCTTGAGTTCGACCAAGGTCTGTATATATCGTTTTAAATGCGGCGTTCCCAGCATAGATGAATCCTGACACACCTCCGTTAACGGGTCGACAATCTTTTCATTCAGCCATTTTTCGGTCACGCCTTCAAGGAGCTCAGCTTTACTTTTAAAGTGTCGGTAAATGGTGCCATGACTTACTCCCAATACTTTGGCAACATCGGTCACGGAGGTTTTGGCTACACCAAAACGCCTAAGTGTGTCTTCTGTAGCAATGAGAATCTGTTCCTTGGTTAATATATCTGAGGATTTTTCCATAGAGACACGGCTAAGTTGCCGTGTGAGTCACCTCCTTGAATTCAGGATAACACAAAGAGTATCAAATGACAAATATACATATTTGTCATTTGATACTCTTTTCTGAAATAATCCAAAGAAGTGAACAGAAAAACTACAATAGCGATTCGATGACAGGATCAATGGCACAGGGCTCCGTTGTTACTTCAAACCTTCCTTTTACATAGCCATCGCGATCGACCAGGAATTTAGAAAAATTCCACTTGATCCCGTCGCCAGCGTATATTTCCGGATACTTATCCCTCAGGAAGTCCTCCATCCATTGACCGTCCTTGGTTTGGGTATCGAAGCCTTGAAACGGTGCCTGTTGTGTCAGATATTGAAATAAAGGATGAGGAGATGGACCTCTTACATCCGTTTTCTCAAATAGCGTGAATGTTACTCCATGGTTAATTTGGCAGACCCCCTGAACTTCCGAATTGCTACCCGGCTCTTTTTCATTGAATTGGTTACAAGGAAACGCGAGAATTTCAAAACCTTGTTCCCGTCGACTTTCATAGAGCTTCTGTAGATCAGCGAATTGACGGGAAAAGCTACATTTGCTGGCTGTGTTTACGATGAGGAGAACTTTTCCGCTGTAGTCTGACAGTTTAATCGGCCTCCCGTTAATTGAGGTTGCTTGAAAATCATAAATAGACATATTAAAGTCCCTCCTCATATTATTTTTTATACATCATATATCCAGAGTGTCTATTGGTCTAATATATTATTCGAATGACCTTTATAGGTAGAAGGGGGTTCGCCTCTTTCATAGCAAACTGTGACATTAGCCGTTACCAAGATAGAATATGGATGCATATTCATGTAATGCGTGCAAAAACCCAACAGAATCGAGGGATACTCGTGCCCATTGGAAAGATGATTCAATACAAGGAAATGCGACAACATCCCGTTTTAAGTTCTTATCTGCCGGAGACCCGTTGGATTAGCAATGCAAGAACTTTGCGCATGCTGGACGAATATCGGACGGTTTTCATTAAGCCTAATTATGGAAGCGGAGGGACTGGTATCATACGGGCCAAAAAGCTGGGGAGGAGGTATGAGATTCGTTGCGGCTCCAGTCGAAGAATTGTCAGATCCCACGCGGTGAGAAGAGCGATCAAAACCCATCGGAGGCCTCATCGCCGTTATTTGGTACAGCAAGGACTTCGGTTAGCGAAGTACAAAGGCTCTATTTTTGATGCCAGAGTGTACATGCAGAAACCGGAATCAGAATGGATCATTTCAGGGATAACCGGGCGTGTGGCAGCCCCATCCAGATTCGTGACCAATTACCGGAAAGGGGGACATGCGGCTCCGATATCCAAAGTGCTTTTAAGAGTTTTTAAAAATGACAGAACGAAAATGAGACAGACTCTGGATCAGATCATCGAACTTTCCAAAATGATTGCCGACACGATAGAGCAAAACCATTCAGTTCGCGAGTTGGGCATTGATTTGGCTATTGAGAAGAGTGGTCAGATCTGGATTATCGAGGCCAATCCGCACCCCGGACATATGCTGTTCACGCAACTCCCTAACCAAACCATGATCCGTACCATTTTGAAGAACAAGCGTCGGATTAAAAAACATTAGTATAGAGTTGCTCAAGCACATTGGAATCTCATCAATCAAAAACCAGTCGAAGCACGAAAATAAAGAAGTGTTAGGCTGGTTCTGTTTTATCAAGCTATGATAGTTCATTAGTGAAATGTGCTAGTTATCTCTAATACTTTGCATATTAATCCGCTATATAGTATATTTATTCAATCGTAAGCAAGAGGGGGAGTTAACATGGCATTTATCGTAAGAAATGCTGAACCTAACGATGTGAATGGTTTGACGGAGTTAATGTATGAGTATATTGTTGGTTTTTATAAGAATCCCAGACCGGCTGCTGAGAAACTACATAATTTGATTTTTAACCTTTTCGAGAAGCAGGCAGGTATACAGTTCGTAGTAGAGCAGGATGGGGAGCTGATTGGATTCGCTACATTATACTTTGCTTTCAGCACGATGAGAGCAGATAAAATTACCATCATGAACGATCTGTTTGTTATGGAGCCATACAGAGATACTGAGGTGGAATCGCAACTGTTTTTGGAATGCCGCCGATACTCACAAGAGCATGGGTATGCGTACATGTCCTGGATCACGGGGCCCAGCAATCAGCGGGCACAACGTTTCTTTAAAGAAAAGGGTGCTGTCCAGGCAGATTGGATTAACT
Source organism: Paenibacillus sp. 23TSA30-6 (assembly GCF_014858585.1). NCBI lineage: Bacteria > Bacillati > Bacillota > Bacilli > Caryophanales > Paenibacillaceae > Paenibacillus > Paenibacillus sp. 23TSA30-6. The sequence goes on from NZ_SLTL01000005.1 coordinate 85,684, forward strand.
ATTCCATTAACTAAATCAAGGGTTCTTGCAAGCTAATGTGAAGCCATTGACGCCCTCGTTTTGTTGGAACTATACTGATTACAACAAAGAGGGTGATTCGATGAAACAAATTAGCAGCCGATTTTCAATTGCGGTGCATACCATGTCCATGATTGCTTTGCGTCCATCGTTATGTACAGGCGATTACATTGCCAAAAGCGTCAATAGTAATCCTGTCATCATACGCAAAATCATTGCGCAATTAAAAAAAGCCGGATTTATCCAAGTCAAAGCAGGTGTCGGTGGGGCTTCTCTATTAAAAGAAGCAGAGCAAATTACACTACTGGATATCTATAAAGCCGTTGAAGCATCAGACGATGGCGACCTGTTCAGGTTCCATAAAGACCCGGACCCCGAATGCTCGGTGGGGAAACATATTGAAGAGGTACTGCATCCTGAGATGGTGCAGGCACAGTTGGCGCTGGAAGGAAGGCTTTCTTCCGTCACGTTAGGACAAATTGTTGCCCAACTTCAGCAAAAAGCGGGCTACTGATGAGCAGAAGATACCCTGATACACTCCATTTTACAGCCTGAATCCGGTTCTAATCAAAAGCCGAATTCAGGCTGATTTGTTATTTTACCTTGTATTATTGTTTGGTCATTGGCCTTGCGGTTCAACATATTCAATAAAAGTGCCATCCGGGTGTTCTACAAAAATACTCGGTCCCACAGGACCGTGCTGATCCCTTACAATCGGGGTGCCTTCTGCGGCCAGAATGGCTTTAAGCTCTATCATGGAGTCCACATACACTACAGAGCGCAGGTTTTTGGCAAGCCCCAAAGCTTGCTCGGTCCCCGAAACGATGACATAGGGATAGACCGTGGCTAATTGAAGCTCGGCGTCGGGAATAGCCCATTGTCTGTCAGCCGGCTTTCCGGTGATTTTTTCATAATGGGCTACAGCCGACTCCAGATTACTCGCAAATACCGGAATAAAATGATCTGTAATATTCATAATTTCATCCTCCAGTTGAGTTGTACAATACCTTATAGCATCGTTGTAACTAATTTTGTTATAACAATATTAGTTACAACGTAGGTGCGATGTCAAGTGAATTCTATGAATTGCTGTTTATAAATCTGGTCGACCTTGCTAAGGACTTGGGAGCTGTGCTGATTGAAAATTAAAGGGGTGACTTTTCCCTTCTTCAGAAAAATGCCAGTTTGTTCGCTGAATTCACCCAGAGCGGCTTTGTATAGACGAGAGGCTCCTTTGCTGGGGTGGGAAAAAATCAGGTTCCGAATCGGAATCATATACCCCGGCATTCCTGAACTCGAAGTCATCGTTGTTTTATTCGCACCCGGGCAGACGCTACGTATCTTGATCCCCTCAGCGGTGGCTGCCGGAGCGATCTCTTGGGTCCACAGTGAAAGGGCGAGCTTGCTTGAGGCGTAGGGACCGAAAAGCTTTTTGAATTCGGCAGGGCGTTCCAGCAGCTCCACCTCGAACCGTTTTACGATGAGGGAAGCGTTCGAGGAGGTGTTAATGACGGTTCTCAGGTTTCCTTGCCGCAGAAGCTCCTTAAGCTCCATAAAAATGATGTAGGGAACGACGGTATTGACTTCAAAGTGCATTTCGCGCCCTAATGGAGAGAATATCATTTCTCCGAGCGACACACCTGCATTATTAAAAAGGACATCGATATGAGATTCGCTTTTTTGGATCTGCTCCAGTGCCTTTTTGAGGCTCGAAAAATCGGCCAAATCGGCTTTATATATCCTCAATTGTCCTGTACTTAATGCGTGCTGAACCCGAGATTCGTTGTCGTTCGGGAATCCAGAGCGGATCAGGGCAAGAACATGCCAGCCCTCGGAAAGGAGCTTTAGGGTTAACTCCAATCCCACCCCCGAGTTTGCACCTGTAATGAGCGCCGTTTTATGATGCTTGGTTGTAGCCATGCTGGCATTCTCCTATTCTTTATCCGTTGTATGAGCCGCTGCATCTGTATCGAGCAGGGATTGCTGGTTGTTTAATTTATGATCTATAAATCCCACAATGCGCTGTAAATCGGCTATTTGTCCGATCACTTTTTGACGATAGCTTTGTAACAGAGCATTCACTTCCGGAACGCTTGTTACGTCTTCTTTATAGGAGAGAGGGACATAAGCCTTCATGTCTTCCAGCGACATGCCTGTTTTCTTCAGACAAATGATCAGCTTCATAACCTCTGTATCCTCGATGCTGTACACACGGTGTCCATTCTTATTTCTTTTAGATGGCGGAAGCAGTCCGATTTTTTCATAATACCGAAGGGCATCCTCCGTTAATCCGATTTTTTGCGAAACTTGTTTGATAGAAAAGGATTCACCCACGCTGTTTTCACCTGCTTTTCGTTAGGGTTAACGTTATGCTACACCTTGGTGTTCACACCAAGTCAAGCAGTTTTATGTAAAAAGGAGCCTCTCAAAATCATGAGAAGGCTCTTTCTCATCAGATTCCCCTTTTGAACAGACTGTTGTTCATCTTTTGCTCACTTTGAATGAGCAGAACAAAATAAAGGGGTATAATTGAAAATACGTAATATTTGATGTTATATATTACGTATGATTATACGCAATATATAATGTTGTATGGTTTACTTAATTGTATGATCGGAATAATAATATATAAATATAGGAGAAGATAAAGGATGGGAACAATAATGAAACCCACTTTTGACGTTGATCAAATGATTACGTCCTCTGAGGCTTCAAAAAGGTTTGGGGAGCTTCGTAAAAAGGCTAAACATCGTCCTCAGTATATTACGGATAATGGTTCAGTTGATTCGGTTTTAATGGGATATGAAATTTTTGAACAACTGTACGATCGTTTAACTCAATTGGAGCAACAAGAGGAAGAACGTATATTAGTGGAACGTATAGAAAGTCTTGATCGGGACCCAGCATCCGCGAAATCCTGGAAAGATATCCGTCGAACTACCTAATCTAAATGAAAGAATTGTTTGATATTCGTTTACATGAGGCTGCGGAAAAAGAATATAACCAGCTGGATGGTTCAGTTCTTGATGAGGTCAATAAAGTAATGAATGAGTTAATATTCCGGTATGGAAAAGACAAGATGATTAGAATGGTGAAGATCATTATAGAAGCAGACTATTCCCCCTGCTCTCCTGCTCACCGATCCGGAAGCCAGGCGCGAGTAACGCTAAAAAAAGACGCTTCTGGTTTCCCAGAAACGTCTTTAATAATCTTCAATCCATAAAGATATATATATAAATAAGACATATGCTAAAAGTAAGAATGAAATCACAGAAAGGGGGATAATCCATGTAAGATGGGTTTTAAATGGGGACAAGGTTTTTTCCCATGTAAGATTTTTAAATGGTCTTAGGATTTTCTCACGGGTAGGCAGTAACTCATATTCTATTTTTTTCAAAATGAGTTCCGCCTCTTCTTCATCTCTAATTAAAAGCTCACTCCATAACTGTTCGTATTGCTCTCTAATTACTTCTTTAGTAGAACTATCTTTTAACAAAACCATTTGTGTGACCTCCATAGATAATAAACTAGCAAGAAGACCTGAAGAACTATTTCCTATCTTCAGATCCCCTTGCATGCTAATTTTAATTTCCGTATACATGTCCTCTTACTCGCACGGTATTACCAAGTTCCTCATTTGTAACTTTTAAGTACACACCAGAATATTGCCGACCTGTGTATATAGTATTATAAAAAGCCGCTCCATTCCAAGAATTGAAGCCAGTTTGGAATACCTGCCCGTAAGCATCATCACTAAAAATGCCTTTTTTCACAATACTATACCGTACAGAAGCCTTTGACACGCTTCCAGGAATTTGCTGCCACCCCGTAATACCTGCTCTGTCCTCAGTCATGTTAAACTGACTATTACTATATATGGAATTACCTGATTTGACTAATTCATCCCCATAACTTGTAAGCTCAATAGATAGAGGTTTGACAGACGAGGTACTATTCTCTTCTGATTGAGACTGGATTAATTTTTCAACCTTTTTACTTTTTGTCTCTTGTCCACCCACCAAAACCTTCCAATTATCGTCCTTTTTAACGATTGGGTATGTGACTGTATTGATTGAACCATCATCTTTTCTAGTTAATTCAACCGTAGCCGTATAGGTGTCATCAGAATCTGAAACGACATTTTTGATGCTGACATCAGAGAATGGGTTATCGCTTAATGATTCCTTATACTCTTTCAATTGTTCCTGTTCGCTTTTAAATCTCGTATCTATTACCCATTTGGTAGCTTCCGAAGCATCGCCAGATTGTGCTGCTTCTACATAATTTTTTATTGATTGTTTGGCTAATTCTTCATTAGAAACGCTTTCCGCACCCGCAAAACCAGGAAAAACAGAGATCGCAAACAAAGGAATCAATAACATTGTCTTTTTAATTTTACCATTAAAACTCGAAATTTTCATTCATCTTCCATCCTCTCTTTTTTTACATAAATACCTTACGTCATACACTACACCATGTTAATGTTTTGGAACTTTACCCAAATAGACTCCTCAACTTTCACAAAAACACATAAGTTTCATGTTGTCCTAAAACATGAATATCACCCACCTTTGTCATACGCATATAACAAATGACATTTCATTCAAAAACATCACTTGTTACCTTAACATTTCTTTGTAAAATATGGAATACCTTTGGTGATAACTGTAATTAAAAAGAAAATTTAAAAAAACTTTTCAAAAAGATCAGTAATAAAACCAATAAATGTATCTATGTAAACATAGTAATATTTTGATTTCTTCATAACTTTCATCACCCACAATGCCCATTTGTTTGTTCTATATTAAAAATTCAATATATAGGGTTAATATTCTTGTATGTGGTGAAATCTGACACAACAAAAAGCAGCTCCATTTGGTGAGCTGCTTTTTAGCATGGTCATCGTGCGAGTGCTTTGCCTTCTGATCACTGGGTGTATGGTCAGGAAAATCCAGCCAACATACGGATTTGTGATTGAACAGTTACATTACATTTTTGTACATGTTAATTTTTTGAATGAGAATGTATTTAACTATAAAATAAGACATTTTATAGAATAATATTCGTTAAGTGATAGGAGGGTTGTTTTTGCATACATCAAGATGGATTAGAAAAGTAGATACCTTGGGAAGAGTTGTTATACCGATGGATATAAGGAGGGAATTAGGCATTGTAAAGCAGGACGCTTTCTCATTATCCTCAACAGAACAAGGCATCATCCTACATAAAATAGATAAAGAAGAACAATGTGGGTTATGTGGCTCTAATGATATTCTGATGCCATATAGAGATTCCTTTGTATGTATCGCCTGTATATATGAACTGAAATCATTGTGATTGGCTAAACCAATTGAGACAACTTCCAATTGCTGCTTCAAAGTTCCATCTGTATTCATTCACATTCCCTCCTAATGAGTCTTATTTTAGGATGAAATGTGAAAATTTGAATCACCATTTTTTCATTCAGGATTCGCCAAAATGAAACAAAGAAAGACCAGCCGTAAAAGCTGGTCAATAGTAAAGAATTAGTTTTGGATCACATTCCACCAACGTGATCTTGCGGTTTGAATATTCCCAAATCTGAATTATGAGCTGGTGCTACGCACACCAGCAAGAAGCTAGCTGTCAATAAGATTAAAGCCATCCTTTTTTTCATTTCTTGCCCACACCTCCTGGTAAATAAAATGGTACTGAGCCAATATTTCAGGAGCCGCATATGCCCTGAAGCAGTCAAATAAGCCTGCACAATTGGCAATAAGTAGTACATGATTTATTGTACCAGCTTTTTCTAAAGCGTCTATTAAACATTTGAAACCATATGAATATCTACCTTTATTTAGGTTGTACTTAGCCATTTTGTACCAAAAACGTGCATACTGTAGCGGTAGAAATTGTTGTGAGTATGTGCCCGTAGAGGATACTTCCTCATAAGCTGCAATTTGGGGCTCAAAACGCTGTAGAATATGGTCCACATCTATATTGTATTGGTTGGCCGCTTCAATAACGTTTAGTAGTTCGGCAAAAATCTCTTGTTCTCCGGCCATGTACTCCACGTAATCCGGCAGGACACTAACATCTCCAGACATAAGTCTGTTTACGTACGTATTGAGTTTCGCCCATTGCTGATATTGATTTTTCCAATAAAGTGAATCAGGGTCATTCTCCTTTGCCCAACTCAGATCAGCATAACCGCGAATGTGTTCTAATGCTTGTTCATGATCTCCTTTTGCATCGCAAGCATTAGCACACAGCAGCTTAGAATAAGCTATGTAGGTAAACAGCGGCTTACTTGGACTTTTTTGAGGCTCTCTCCCTTCTCGCTTGGAGTTATGAACCAAGTCATATTGAATTTGTCCTAATTGACCCATTTGATATGCGAATTCATAAACCTTGTCCCACAGGCTTAATGATCTATACACGTTTGCTAAATCTTTTAAGGCGTCCAGTTGTTCAATTTCATGTAAGCGATGGACAAACGTCTCAAATTTATTCGCTGCATTCAAGTTAAGATTTTGGTCCTTTCCTACCGCAATCTGAAACAACCGATAATGGGACAAGGCTAGTCGTTCCGAATGCTGCTGCTTTTCACTCTCGGCTACATTTTCATACAGGTAAGCGGCTGCGTCCAGATACCCTTTTTGGAAAGAAGCTTCGGCCAATTCAAAAATGTTGGAAAGATATCCTAAATTATCCATTAAAACACTTACCACTCGCTGCAAACAATCCAGCCGATGAAACTGCACGCATCGGTACAGGAAGGGGCGAATTCTTCGCCAGTTAATCGGTTCATCTACAATGCACTCTTCAACATACCGTTCATAAAAATGATCCGGTGGTAAATTCATGCCCGCAGTAATGAGATCCAATTGGTAAACGGAAATAGAACGGTTGCTTGTCACAATGCCACTTATCGTGCCAGGATTCAAGCCTGCGATGTGCCCAAATTGAGTCTTACTCAAGCCTTTTTCTTTCAGATATGTTTGAATTTCTGCTCTTATCTTAGGTGTGATTTCCATGAATAAACCACCCTTCCAACTTGAACTATAATATGATGCTCATTTTTATAAAAAATTTAATTGGAAATCTTATAATATAATAAAGGTTTTACCTTTCCTTAATTGTACCATCTTATGGAATAATAATAAATGCTTCTATTTTATTGCTTTTTATCTTGGTAATAGGAGTTGTGTCAATGAGAAATATAGCAATGACAAGAAAGGTAGACTCGCTAGGACGATTCGGAATGCCTAAAGAAATACTATATACGGTTGATATTAGACCAGGCGATTCAGTGGAAATTTTTATGGATGCAGAAGCGAGCACAATATCACTAGGTAAATACATCGGCCAAGCCTGTAAATTTTGCCAATCAACCGAAGTATTAAGCACCTTTAAAAATTCTCTCATATGCAATGAATGTAAAAGTCAAATGATAGCTACTCAAAAGGATAAACAGAATCAACAACCAAAAGAGGTGATGACCCAACTACTTTTGGTTTTGCTAGAAAAGTACCCTGATGCGACACAACAGGAATATTCTGATATGTTACGCATACCAATAGCTCGTTTAAGGAATCTTTGTCAAACAATTACACAGAACAAAAATAATGAGAAAGAGATTAAGTCCAATCCGGGCATCAATTCTTCCATACTCAAAAGGAGAGGTTAGCATTGAAAAATACAGGTATGATACGCTCTCTAGATACGTTATTTCGGATCGTTATCCCCAAAGAAATGCGCGTAACCATGAACTTGGAGGTTGGTGATGCTGTTGAATTTCTTGTGGATGATGAAGGGAGCTTCTTTGGTCTGCAAAAGTATGTCGGCACTTCTTGTAAGCTGTGTGGCTCAATTGAACATCTAACCTATTTCAAGGGCAAGCTTTTATGTACGAACTGCATAACTGAATTGAAGGGGAATATAGGCATTAGTACAATACCAGTGCCCAAGATTAAGGAGCCAAGACAAAGAGAAAAACGAACGTATCAGCCGACACAAAGCTTGATCGAAAAACTAAGGGAATTGATGTGTGAACATCCCAATGCCAAGCAAAGCGAATACGCCAAATGGATTGGCGTTTCGCAAGGCCGTATATCTCAACTCAAAAAGTTATTGTAGGTATAAGATATCGTTAGGATTTTGGACAAAGCCTGGATGCCCATGAGCTGACCGGAGATCCATTTTCGATCATTTTCCGAGCAATCGTATACAACAAAAAAATGCCTGCTTGCGTAGCAGACACGTCGAGAATTTCATACAGTATGAAAAACCACCGGATAGCTAGGCTCTCGAACCTATTCCTGGTGGTTTTTTTGTCTCGCACTTGCTTATAGATGTTTATCAGCTTTGTTATGGGTTTACTTTTTCATAACCGGAATCCATACCTCGCATCGGTAGTCCTCAGCCCGCGAGTCCCCCATCATATATACCTCCAGCTCCGGGCCGCCTGAATGCTCATAATTGCTGGCCGGGAACCATTCCTGAAAAATTCTTTGCCATACCTTTTGAATCGTATGAGGCAAAGGGCCGATGGATGTAAACACGGCCCAGGTTGCAGCCGGAATCGTTCTGGCATCCAATCCGTTGGAAGCGGCTACGTCTTCGGTGCCCTCTGCGGCAATCAGGTACGTGAATTTCTCTTCCCCATGCTTGAAATCCAAACAAATACCGAGGATATCCTCGCTTGTTCCCAAGGCTTGAATCCGATCCGATGTACCATCCGCGTTCAGCTCGTCCCAGAATTTCGGGATTTCCCGGAAATTTTCACCGTCTTTCGTTGTGACTTGGATGGACTTGCCAATGACCGTAAAGGCCGCTTTCTCTACGATTTTATAATCCATATCCTGATCTCCCTTCAACGATAGATGGAAGGTAATGCGTGGAAAGGCTTTCAGGTTCACCCCAGGGCTTCTGGCCTCAGAGGGAGATATACCGTGTACCTTACGGAACGCTTTAGAAAAAGATTCGGGGGAATCATATCCGTATTTGAACGCTACATCCAAGACTTTGGTGGTAGAAAGACTCAATTCCTGTGCAGCCAAGGTCAATCGACGTTTACGTACATATTCGGCTACCGTGACGCCGGTAAGCATATGAAACATACGTTGAAAATGAAAAGGAGACGAATAGGCTGCCTTTGCAATTTCGTCGATATCCAGCGGCTGCTGCATTCTTTCTTCCATCAGATCCAGTGCGTTCTTGATCCGAAGTAACCATTCCAACCGCATCACCTTCCTTGGTTGTAATCATATCATTAGCGGTGTCCGTAATCCTGTCTTTGCGTGCTCTTGTTGAACAGGCTCTGTCGCCTAGTTTAATGGGACGGATACTCTGTTTCAAGTCGGAATTTCATACTGAAATTTTAGAGGATACATTTCGCCTGCCCCCTTGTGTTCATAATTAAAATTTGGGACAATGAAAGAAGCGTTTAAATAGCGAAGACTGCTTAAACATGCTATGATGCAATGATGGCTGAGACGAATTTTAACGTTTTGAAAAGAGGATCGAACATGAAAAAAGAATCCATTTATGGATTAACACTAGATCAGTTGACAGCATGGCTCATCGAGCGTGGACATAAGAAATCCCGGGCGTTGCAGGTATGGGACGCACTGTACCGGAAACGAATTACTGATTTTGCTGCGATGACGGAGATTCATGAAAATTGTACCCGCCTGTTGGCAGAACATTTTCCGATTGAAACATTGGAAGAACACGTAAAGCAGCAGTCGGCGGATGGGACGGTCAAATTCTTGTTCCGTCTCCAGGATGGAAATCTGATTGAAACAGTATTGATGCGGCACAAGTTTGGGCTGTCTGTATGTGTGACAACGCAGGTGGGCTGTAACATCGGGTGCAGCTTTTGCGCGAGCGGGCTGTTGAAGAAGAGCCGTGACCTGTCCAGCGGTGAAATCGTCGAGCAGATTATGAAGGTGCAGTTGTATCTGGATCAGGAACGTCCGGGCGACCAGGTCAGTCACGTCGTCGTGATGGGGATTGGTGAGCCGTTTGATAACTTCGTGAACCTGTCCGACTTTATCCGAGTCATTAAGGATCATAAAGGGCTTGCGATTGGTCCGCGACATATTACGGTTTCTACGAGCGGACTTGCCGATAAAATTATTGAATTTGCCGATTCCGATCTGCATGTCAATCTGGCGATTTCCCTTCATGCGCCGAATAATGAGACTCGCACCCGCATCATGAAGATCAATCGGGCGATTCCCATTGAGAAGCTGATGGAGGCGATTGATTACTATCTGGATAAAACAAATCGTCGGATTACGCTGGAGTATATTTTGCTGAAGGATGTTAATGATACCAAGGAACATGCGCTGGAGTTGGCTGAGTTGGTGGGCCACCGTCGCAATTTGGCAAATGTAAACCTGATTCCATACAATCCCGTAGATGAGCATAGCCAATACCAGCGGAGTGAGTCGGAGTCGATTACGGGCTTCTATGATGTTCTGAAAAAACAAGGCATTAGCTGTAGTGTTCGGCTGGAGCATGGAGTCGACATTGACGCGGCTTGCGGACAGTTGCGCAGCAAGCAAATCCGCAAGGATGCAAAAGGTAGTCGCAATCCGGAACGCGAGGCGATTAGTTAATACAGAAGCGTACTCTTTAACAGGAGTACGCTTTTTTATGCCTGGATTATGGAGGAGAAAGAAAAGCACTCAAACCTAACTCAGCCTATAAATGTGAAAATAGTCACGTAATCATGGCTGTTTTTACGTTATAGTGAGTGGTTAGTGGAGGGGTTATATGGCTAACGTAATTTCGAATGTGGCGCTCGTTCCGGGCATTTATGTGATGAAAATAGAGGGAACCTTTAAAGGGGAAATGGGCCAGTTTTACATGCTGCGTACCAGAACCGGGTACCCATTGCTACCTAGACCTATTAGCATTTACGATATCGGGGAAGAGGACATTTCCTTTTTATATCGGGTTGTGGGAGAAGGGACAAGTTTGTTTTCCCGGTTGCAGCCGGGGCAGGAGGTTCAGTTGGAAGGGCCTTTCGGCAATGGCTTTCCTCAGGTAGAAGGTAGCTTGGCCTTAATCGGCGGTGGTATGGGCACGGCTCCCTTGCTGCTGGCTGCAAAGCATTATCCGCATGCACATGTTTATCTGGGGTTTGCGCAGCAAGCCTTTGGGGTGGAAGCTTTTGATGCTGTGGCAGCCTCTGTACACGTTCGTGTAGGGGGGAGCATCGTCGAGAAGGTCGATCCCCATCTCTATGTGAATCTGTTTTCCTGTGGGCCGACTCCGATGCTACAAGCACTTGCGGTGAAAGCAGCAGGCTCGCCGTCCCGTTTATATATATCAACAGAAAGACACATGGCCTGTGGTATTGGCGCGTGTTTGGGCTGCACCATGCATACCCGTGGAGGTAATAAGAGGGTGTGTAAGGAAGGGCCTGTATTCCCGATAGAGGAGGTGGATTTTGATGATCTCCATGGCGTGTAATATTGCGGGCGTCCCGTTCAAGAACCCGATCATCATGGCATCCGGTACATTTGGGTTCGGACGTGAGTATGCGGAATTTTACTCTCCTGAACTGTTGGGCGGCATCGTCGGCAAGGGATTAACCCTTCATCCGAAGGCTGGCAATACCGGATCACGCATACATGAAACAGCATCCGGTATGCTCAATAGTGTGGGACTGGAAAATCCGGGTGTGTCGGCCTTTTTGAAGGATGAGCTGGATGACATGACGCGCTGGAATACGGCTGTAATTGCTAACGTGGGTGGCTCCAATCTGGAGGAGTACGTTCAGGCCGTAGCCATGATTACGGAAAATGCGCAAAAACGGCGCACGATGAATCGCAGAGGCGTTGATATGCTAGAGCTGAACATTTCCTGTCCCAACGTAAAGCAGGGCGGAATGCAATTTGGCATCCAGACGGAGGTGGCGCGGGACGTGGTACGGCAGGTGCGCAATGTAACGGCGCTTCCGCTGGTCGTGAAGCTGTCCCCAAATGCAGAGAATATTACGCAGATGGCGGTCATGTGCGAGGAAGAAGGCGCAGACGGTGTCTCGCTGATCAATACATTTTCTGCGATGAAAATTGATATACGTCGGCGACGCAGTGTTTTTACGAATACGTATGCAGGTCTTTCTGGCCCGGCGATCAAGCCGATTGCCTTGCGCATGGTTCATCAGGTGGCGCAGGCAGTATCCATTCCGGTGATCGGGATGGGGGGCATCAGCTCGGTGGAGGATATTATCGAATTTACGATGGCAGGAGCGGCTGCGATTCAGGTGGGAACGTACAATTTTGTCCACTTGCACGCAGGGGCCGAGCTGGTCTACGGTCTTGAACAATGGATGCAGCGGGAAAAGGTGCAGACGCTGGATGAGATACGGGGAATCGTATAAAATACTTCCTCATTTTCATAATGAAAGTACATAGAACCTCCCTGTCTGTTCAAGACAAGGGGGTTTTATGTTTATTTTACCGAAACATCCATGTGTATCTAGTGAGCAATATCTCACTTATTCAAAATGAACGAAATGGAGAATTAGTTCTTCCTTGTTCAGCATATTGTTTTATTTCAGATAGAGGCTATAATATAAAGAATTAATTCCAACTTAATCAGTGGGTTAAATAGAGGAAACAAGCAGGAGGAACCTATGAATCCGATACAATATATACTGGACGAATTTCCGCTGATCGTGCTCGATGGCGCAATGGCTACGGAGCTGGAGCGTCACGGGCATGATCTGAACGACAGCTTATGGTCGGCTAAAATACTCCATGAGCACCCGGAGTCTATCAAGCGTGTGCATAGAGACTATTTTGAAGCGGGTGCAGACTGCGCGATCACTGCGAGCTATCAGGCTACCTTTGAAGGCTACGTCAAACGGGGTTTAAGCGAAAATGAAGCGTTGGAGTTGATTCAGTCCTCAGTACGGATTGCCGTACAGGCACGGGATGAATTTTGGGCAGATATTACGGCCGGTGCAAAACAACAGCATCGCCCCAAGCCGCTAGTCGCGGCCTCCGTTGGCCCCTACGGCGCGTTTTTGGCGGATGGCTCAGAATATCGCGGTGATTATACGCTGAGCGAGGAACAGCTTGTCGAGTTTCACCGACCGCGAATGAAGGCTCTCATTGAGGCAGGCGCGGACATTTTGGCCTGTGAAACAATACCATGTCTGGTCGAAGCCAAGGCTATCGCGCGATTGCTAAAGGAATTTCCCGGCACGTATGCCTGGATCAGCTTTAGTGCAAAGGATGGGCAGCACATCAGCAATGGGGAGTCTGCCGCCGCGTGCGCCGAATGGCTGGATGAACATGAGCAAGTGGCTGCTGTAGGTATTAATTGTACTTTGCCGCAGTACATTCCATCGCTCATCCACGAAATGCGCAGTTATACGGATAAGCCTGTGGTGGTGTATCCCAATCTGGGAGAGGAATATGACCCGGTTACCAAGACATGGCACGGTACGAGTTGTACAGAGACGTTCGGGCAGAGTGCTCGCCAATGGTATGAAGCAGGAGCCCGTCTGATTGGCGGTTGTTGCCGGACTCAGCCGGAGGATATCCAAGGGATTGCGAATTGGTCGAGAGACGCATAGGCGGGGCTGAACGAAGGATGAAGAAGGCAATTCATAAGGGACGTCCTTCGACTGTACTGTAAAAGTAAACAGGCTGAACCAAGTGGCTCTCCAGCAATGGAGGGGCTTGGTTCAGCCTGTTTTTTGTAATGACGACTTGGTCTTCGCATCATGCAGGAGTGACGTACAACAGCAGGACAGCACCCCACCTGGCACGATAGTACGATAAGCTCGACGATCTCCGGTTAGCTGTCTGACAGCCGTTCCAGCAACGCATCCCCGTTCTGACTTACCCGAATATAGGCATAATGAGCGTTCTGTTCAACATTACGACCGGTTCCCTCAGGGATGAAATAATTCTCAATACCGTACTGAATACGCGAACCATCCCATTGCCCGTTCAGAATGACCTCATGATTGGCAAGCTTTTCACCATCCTGGTACAGTCGATCAGCGATATATACTCCTTGGCTACCCGGCGTGAGAACGACTTTAACCTTGCCCTGATTCCAATTGTCCTGCGAAAAAGGGGTAGAGATATCGTAATTCAGCATGACATAATCGCCTTGTAACAGAGAGCGAGGGTCTACAGGGGCTAGTTTGAGCTTGATGGAAGCGCCTGTGGCAAGCAGGGTTTCACTTCTCACGGTCTGATAGCCGATCACACCGAGCTGTAGTACGATGACTACGGCGATCAGGAGCGGGCTTAAGCGCATAAAGCTAAAGCTGCGGTGGTCAGCATCAAACGCTGTCTTGCCGCTATGGGCCATCCGCCGATCTGCCCACCACGTAATTCCGAGTGCAATGACACCCAGCAGTGCCAGCGTAAAGGACTTATACAGTAGCGTCCACAACAAATCATAGTACTTGAAGCCAATAAAAATAAACCAGAACGCTACGCTTGTGATGGCCTCCGATCTTTGTTTTAGTCGGATGAAAGCAAAGACCATGCCTGTAACGATAACGAAATATAGAATGTTAATCAGCACATAAGAGTGTGGAATGACATCCTCGAAAAAGGTCGCCCACAACATAAACAGCAGGCTGAAAAATAAGGAGCTATCCCGAAGGTGTTTCCGCGATGCCGTCTTGGGTATAAAATAACTTGCTGCATTCAGCACAGCATTGACCAAGAAAAGAGAAAGGATAATGTACTCAAAGGACCAGTTCCAAGAATCCCACTCCTGAAACTGCTGAAATAGAATGGTCGCCAAATTCAGGTTTACAAAGGTATAGGTGAAAAAGAGTTGCCTTTTCCCTTTGGAACGAAACCATCCGGCGATGGAAACGATCAGAAATAATACCGAAAGCAACGTCATATCTGACCATAAAATGGCTACCCAGCCTGTAATAAAACTGATCGTCAACAGGGTATAACGTATTACAGAATCCAGCTTGGATTCCGGAATGACAATCATCGAAATCATAAGCAGCAACGACACACCCAACAGTACATATTCGGTGTGGTTTACATTCGTGCTAATGTTAATCAGTCCGATCAGGGATATACTTCCAATCAGCACTCCAACCACTTTGATCACACGGGATACGGTTTTGCTGATCCATTCACTGCTACGTTCTTCGGGAACGGTTGTCTCAGTCTTTGATGTACTGATGCCCGTTGTCTCCGTATCGGATTTTGCGATATCCCCTTTGTTCTCGTTGGATATTTCCCCAGCTTCCGGCGGTGTTTTCCCCAAACGATTCAAATAACGGAAAAACCATACATTACCCGTCAACAGCAGCGTCACAAAAATCAACCCAAAGACAAAGAACAGCGATGAAGAGTACGCTTCTGCCAACTCGATAAATTTAAAGACAGCAAAAGCGGAGGCCGCCAATGCATTCAAGGTGAGCAGCGTTTTACTCAGTCGGACCTTGATAAACACATAAAATCCAATAGCGATTACAGCGATACAGGGTATGTTCATAACGAGACCATATCCATCCAATGCAAAAGAGTTAGTCATCGTCAGCACGGCAATATGGAAAACGATAAAGCTCATATATTTCAGCGGTCCAGAGTTTAGACGAGGGAGGAACGTCAATAGAAACAACATCAGATTGACCAGTGCGAACACTCCGGCAATGGACAACGATTCCAGTTCGCTGTAAGGCACGCTTTGCATCGTAGGGTAAAAGTAGAGCCACAAGGCGAGATGAATCAGCACATAAGACAGCATATAAAAAGGATTGTAGCGGGTAATCCAGCTTAACAGCAGAGCCGGAACCGACCAAATCAAGAACAACCCGTAACTGTCCGCGTGGGAATTGTATATTTGACCGAGCAACGCCACGGAAATGCCAAAGGCTATACAGCCAGCCACCAGAAATATATTCGACAGTAAGACTTGCTGACCGGGAATAGCGCGTATACGTGCAAATACAAAGGACAAGCCATAGAACAGAACGATAAGCGCAGCAGCCAGCACAATTTTGACCGTCCGATCCAGTCCACCCCAATTGGAGGCGAAAAAATAAATAATCGCGGCCAGTACCAGTGAGATGCCCAGCAGATAGCCCGTACGTATCGCATTGAATCGCAGCATTCGTTTCACGTACCTTTCCTGTTGGTTTGATGCCTATTATAACGTTGAAAGGTCTGAGAACCAAGTAGGAATTAGGATCAGGTCATAAAAAAAAGGAGAGCCACCGTAGAGGGTTGTTCTCCTGTATCGCTACTGAACTCCATGCCAGCGTACTCGTGCTATCCTTTTTATGCTAAATAACAGGGTGGTAAAGAGTGATGGAACCTACGCCATACGGTACTGTGCATTAAGCGTTGGCGGTACGGAACTCTTGCCGGGCTTGATGCCGGAACCGATGCTCACGCGGCGGAATTCCAGCCGTTTTCTTGAATGCCTTGGAAAAAGTGGACATATCCGTGTAGCCGATGGACTGGGCAATGATCGACAAATTGTAAGTCGTTTGCTCCAGCAATCTTTTGGCCTCATCGATCTTGAGGTTTTGCAAATACTTGGCGGGGGAAATCAGGAAGGTGGAATGGAATTTGCGTGAAAAATGCGCGCGATCCACGCCTACATGCTCGGCAATCTGTTCAATCGTAATGCGGTCACAATAGTGCATATCAA
The DNA here is from genome assembly GCF_014858585.1 of Paenibacillus sp. 23TSA30-6. NCBI lineage: Bacteria > Bacillati > Bacillota > Bacilli > Caryophanales > Paenibacillaceae > Paenibacillus > Paenibacillus sp. 23TSA30-6. The sequence goes on from NZ_SLTL01000005.1 coordinate 102,355, forward strand.
TGTAATCTTTCCCCTGTTGTAGCCAATAGTCAGAGCATACATAGTTGCGCATTGTATCCGATGTGTTGCGGGACAGCTCCTCGAAAATCTGGTGCAGTGTAATAAGACGCGCGAGATCGCTGTCACGTCTGCTGCTGTCATTTACAATGGAAAACAAATTCGAGATGAGTCCAATGACTTCTTCGCTTACTGCATTGGCCAAAAAAGGCGTACAGGGTTTAATCCCGATTCGCTCCAGTAAAGCAAGAGATTTGGGTCCCTCAAAAGCAATCCATACCTTTTGTAACGGGTTCTCCTGATCCGTGTAGTATTCATGTGCAAGATGTGGGAAGAAGCAGAATAGGTCAGACTTCTGCACATGATATTTCTTTTGCTTATAAATAAACTCAGCCTGACCGTCAAGCACAAAAATTAAATAGAAATAAGGCACAGCCTTGGGGCCGACATGACAGCTGGTCTTGGAAATATCCATACCGAGCCTGACTGGCCATATCGCGCTGGATTTTTCCAGTTCAGTAGCTGTGAAATAATGGTCTTCCACGATGTCGAAGTGATCTTCGTTCTTTACTCTTTTCACAACATGTCACCTCTCCTTTGGTGGAGATAAGGGGATTTTGATTTTATTGTATATAAAGGAATGGATAATTACAAGTTAATTCATTGGAATTTGGGGTTATAAAATCAAAACCATTTCCGGAGGGTGCTGTTTTTTTGTCAATTTGATCACATGCTGAGGAAAGTAAATCACAAATTGGCATAGACGCACCGTTTGAAAGCTTGATACTATTAAATGATAAACTCTATGGAAAATCTTATTTAGGCTATATCGGATAAGCTTCTAGGCAAAAGGAGGGGCTTCATTGTCTTTATTAGAATATGGATTCGCTACAACAAAAGAGCAAGTGGACAAGCTAAAGCTGATTGGAACCATTGTGGAGCGCCATCACGAGACGGCACGTAAGGCGGACGAAACGAACGAGCTTAACGTAAGCCTGCTTCACGATCTAAAGGAAATCGGATATCATACGCTCTCCGTTCCCCGCGAATATGGAGGACAGGGGGCATCCCTGACTGAATTTCTGTTATACCAGGAAAGAATTGCTCAGGTTGACGCTGCGATGGCGTTGGCTTTGGGCTGGCATCATATTATCCTGTTCGGCTTGTCCGAGGATCGTCCTTGGCAGAAGGAACAATACGCTGCGTTATGCCGTGAAGTAGTCGAACGGGGGGCGCTGGTGAACCGTGCCGATTCGGAGATTGGCACTGGAAGCCCGACTCGTGGGGGCAAGCCCCAGACCTTGGCAGAACGGACAGAACAGGGCTTTGTCCTCAACGGGACCAAGGCGTTCACGTCTCTTTCAACCGCGCTGGACTACTTCATCGTGTCTGCCTCGGATACTGAAACCGGAGGCGTATCGGAGTTCCTGATTCCGAAGGAAGCACCGGGGGTATCCATTAACCCGACCTGGAACACGGTGGGAATGCGGGCGACAGCCAGTCATGATCTTGTGCTGAAGGATGTACAGCTTCCCGAGCACGCAAGGGTACACCAGCGGCAGCCATCCCGCAAAAACGCGAAGCCCGGCTTCTTTTTGCTCAATATTCCGGCTGTCTATTTGGGGATCGCACTGGCTGCGCGTCAGGAGGCGATTCAATTTGCTTCCAGCTATCAGCCGAATAGCTTGCCGCACCCGATCATCGAATTGCCGCATATCCGGCAAAAACTCGGACAGATCGAGCTGGAGCTGACAGCCGCCCGGCACCTGTTATATGGCGTAGCTGCGCGTTGGCAGCCGAATGCCACGGTGCCTCCCGAGCAGGCGAACCCGGATCTCGGCGCAGCCAAGGTGTTTGCTGTGCAAACAGCTTTGTCTGTAGTGGATCTGGCGATGAAAATCGTCGGGGTACACAGCCTGTCGCTGTCCCATCCGCTACAACTGATGTACCGTAATGTGCGCTTCGGTCTGCATAACCCGCCGATGGAGGACGCTGTCCTGAGCCAGTTGACGGATCGGGCCATTCGTGAAGCATCCGAATCCAAGGAACTGTCATGAATTAAAAAAATAGGTAGCGAAACGAAAACAGGGCTCCTTATGCACACCAGCACAGGAGTCCTGTTTTCTATTGTTTCTCAGCATACCGGGTTATTTCGCAACAACCGTCATAAATGGAGCGCGTTCAACGGCTGTTGTCCCGGCATTATTCAAAATCTCGGTGTTCTCATCACTGTTCGTAATGACGATAGAGGTGGTGGTGTCGTATCCGGCAGCCTTGATCGGGCCCGCTTCAAACTCCAGCAGTACATCTCCCGTCTGTACTTCATCACCTGCTTGAACATACGTCGTAAAAAATTCACCCTTCAGCTTCACAGTGTCTACGCCTACATGAATGAGCACTTCAACACCATGATCCCCAAGAATGGCTACCGCATGCTTCGTTTTAGCTATGGTAGCGACTGTACCCTGAAATGGAGCAACGACCCGTCCGCGATCTGGAATGATAGCCAATCCCTTACCCATAGCGGCAAAACCGGGATCACTAACTTCGCTTAATTCAATGATACTTCCGTTCAGAGGACCGTATAGCACTTTTTCTCCTGATAGCGGTTTCATCTCTTCTAAAGTATTCTTTTCATTGTCACCTTCGTCTTCCGCATTGTCAGGCTCTTTAAATCCAAGCAGATAAGATACAACGGCCCCGATGGTAAAACTGACGACGATACCAATAATCACATAAACAAATGTCGGGCCAGCAAAGATAGGCAGGGATTGTAAACCGCTTGGAGCCATCGTAATCGCTTTGGCCCCTACAGCTCCGGGAATAGCTCCACCAATGGCCCCGCCGATCATGCCTGCATAAAAAGGTTTCTTCAGTCGCAGTGTGACTCCATAAATTCCGGGTTCCGTAATCCCCAACAAGGCGGAGAGCAGAGAAGAGCCGGAGAGTGATTTCAATTCTTTGTTTTTGGTGCGTAGCAGAACGCCTAAGATCGCACCTGCTTGCCCCATAACCCCCATAAATGTTGCCGGTATTGTATAATCATAGCCATTCACAGCCAGGGATTGCACAATGATTGGGATTAGTCCGTAGTGCATGCCTGTGATGACGAGGGCTTGAATGGAGCCACCCAGAATAAACCCGGCCAACAGTCCGGACGTATTAAACAAGAAATTAATGGCAGTTGTCACTCCATGAGCTGCATACGTACCCACAGGTCCGATGGCATACAGGGCTAGAGGAATCATAACCAAAAGCACTACCAATGGTGCTAATACGATTTTTAGTACATTAGGTGTACGTTTGTAAACAAATTTTTCGACATAAGACGTTAACCAGATGGTTAGCAAAATCGGAATGACCGTAGAAGCGTAATTCACCAGAGGGATGTTCAGGCCGAGAAAATCAATCGTGCTGGCACCGCCGTTTTTTAAATCCAGTAAATTGGGATGGAGCATCGCCGCGGCAATCGTGGCAGCTATAAATTCGTTGGATTTAAACCTTCTGGCAGCGCTTATGGCAAGCAGTATAGGCAAGAAATGAAATATGCCGTCTCCGATAACGTTTAATATCTGGTAAGTACCACTGTCTTCGGAAAGTACATGGAGTGTGGTGAGAATAGCCAGTAGCGCTTTGACCATCCCGGCTCCAGCCAGTGCAGGAAGCAATGGTGTAAAGCAGCTCGCGATCGTCTCCAGAATATTATTGAACCAATTCTGCTTCTTCTTGGGAGCAGATGAACCTCTTTTATCCCCTGAACCCAATTGAGCAGACTTCACAAGCTCTTCATAGACGTCGGCTACTTCGTTACCGATAATGACCTGATATTGTCCGCCATTTAGGGTAACTCCCTTGACGCCCTTCAATTTCTGTATTTTTTCCTTATTGGGTACGCTTTCATCGTACAGTTTGAAACGTAACCGGGTCATGCAATGAACGACGCTCTCGACGTTTTCCTCGCCGCCGACGCCCTCCAGGATATCCTTGGCTAATTTCTGCTTATCCATTTTAACCCCTCCAGCATACTTCTTTAATGCCTGGCTCTTCCGATCTCGAAAGAGCCAGGGTTATGAACATCACATCATGGCTGCATCGTTAACTGAACGGGTCCAATCAAGCCAGTAGGCTCCTGTAACAGATACTGTGAAAGGAAGTCGGCTTGCTTTTTGACCAGTGTATTCGTCACCTCAATGACCAGCGTATTTATACCTGTCACCAGTGCTTTTGTGACATCAAAATTATAGGGAGGGCAGATTCGGCTTCCGAGCGACTGCTCGTTCAGCCAGACCTCAGCAATTTCATATGCGTCTCCGAGTGCTAATCGCGCTTGTTTTGGCATAGCTGTGACCTCAAAATCAATCTGGTATCTCACCGTCCCCACGAACTCTGGATACAGGTTCGGGGTCGCCAAATTAACCAGCTCTTTCAGTTCAATCTGTTCGCCAAAGTGAGGATATTGCTCCGCGGAGGCAAAGGACACCTTCCAAATTCCTTCAATTGTCGTTGCTGTTACATTGGACAAGCTGAGTGCTGGAGTTGAAATGGATACCATTTTCCCATCCAACCTGCTGTTGAATATAAAAACTTTGGATTCATATGCACTCAGTGTCAGAGACAGAGTCGTTCCGGCGGGATGGACACCCGAATCCAACTGTACAAGCTGGTTCGCCAAAGCGTCATAAACATATACGTTGCCAGACAATGGAATATCAATGGATGAAGTCATAGACTCATAGGGGTGCTCGTTAAAAAACATGAACACATCTCCGTCCGCTTGCTGGTAGTGATAATAGCGCAGATACGGCTGGTGATCCGATACGTTTATTTCATAGATGCCTTCATCACGCAGTTTTTCAGCTACAGTTTCCAATGAAACCAGTCTGGAATTCTGGTGTTGACGGATTTTGTCCAGCACTGTTCCTGCACCGCTGCCCTCACTGGAGCGCTCAGGGAAGCCTCCTACAAAGAATACGCGCAGTCCTTGATCTAGCCCGTCTCCTAATGCGTTTAACAGGGAGTAGGGGAGCGCTTCAGCATAAGGAATGACTAAACATGCAAAACGTTCGCTGTTTACAACGAGCTGTCCATCTGTGACGGTTGCGTCAACCAGCGTATCAGCAGGCACAATATCAAATTCAATTTGATGCTGAGTCAGCTCTCGTGCCGGCTTTTGGAACAGCATATAATCCCCTGACCATTCTGCTTCTGCATGGTACAGGATTGCTGCCTGAGCGATATGGATGCCGTCGGTCAGCAAGTGACTCATGCGGTTCATATACTGCATCAGAATGTGCATGTATCTGAACTGCGGATCTTTCCCGTCTGCATAGAAATGTGGGGGGCAATCCGGGTCAGGGAACGGTTTGGGCGAAAAGGCGTGCGGAACAAAATAGTTCACTCCCCGAACCAGCATATGGTCCGTGATCCATTTCATCAGCTTGAGTCCTTCTCCCCAGCCATAAGCGCCATATACTTCGCACATCGTACGGCCTTTCTTTTTAGGATCTATATGCCCCAGGGAAGCCCCCATTTTCGCCAGTCCATAATGAAAAAATTCTCCATCCCAGCCCTTTGAGGTAAAGGATTTGAAGGTTCCACGATCCATGCCCGGCATAATTTGATGCAGTACCACATCAATACCGGACATATCCTGTTCCCACAATCCCCGGTAAAAATGACCTGTTCCGTAGCCAAGTCGCGCATGAGCATTGTTGTCCTCGATCAAATGACCAATGTATTCGACCCCATGCGAACGGCACCATCCGCCAAGCTTGCCGGTAAAGTTATCGGCATACAGTTGGCTAACCAGATTCATGTATGCATAACGGACATTATGAGCCTGTGCTCCCCCATCTACGGACAGCAAAGGTAGCAAACGAAGAACCTCTCCAGATAGCTGCGGCTTCAGCAGATCAAGCATATCGTCACGCCACGGCAGCACCATATCGAATCTCCCGATGGAACCGAACGCACCATGCATATTCCCAAAACGGGGTTCATCGGAGAAAAAGCCTGCAATAGTGGAACCAAAGTCCCCCTCATAATGCTGCCAGTGCGCTTCGTATACCGTATCAATCAGGATCTGCGTCGCTTCCGGTACAATCGGATTCAGGTAGCCTTCCGTTTCCTTCTCTCCACCGTAAAAAGTCTGCACCAGTGTAAAGATTCGCCATTCTCCCTCCGGCAAATCCCAGTACACCTTGCCATCATGCAAATGCTGGCTAATATCAATCAAAGTATCCGCGTCAACCTCATCCATGTTCTGTTTCTTGGCAGCAATGACACCGATAATCCGATCCCCCGGGTTCGAGGCTGCCCATTTGACCAGAAAACTGGCATGTTTCAGCGGACCTGCAAAATCCTGTTGATGTGTTTTCAGAAAGCTTTTTTGCAGATGTGGAAAATCACTTTTGATTTTTCCGACGGCATATCCGGTTGGGAAATGGGAATCATCCAAAATCCACACCTTCATGCTCCGTTTCCGTGCTTCATCTAAAATAATGTCCATATCCCGCCACCATTTGTCCCCGACAAATTCAGGATGCGGCCGTGACTCGATACATACAGCTTGAATGCCCGTACTTTGCATTTTTTCCATATAATCTCTCAGCGTACTTTCATCTTCACCATGCTGCCAAAAGAAAGGAAGTATATAGTTGTCTTGCCGACCGGCGAGCACGTCTTCTATTTTTTTCATGGATATCCCCCCCGGAATATTGATAATTTTTTTTATGGAATACTACTATTTTGCCGAAGATAATATTCTTAATAGTGTACTTTTATGTGTATTGTAATATTTTAGATATAAATGATAACTTCTCTTTCTATACTCACATGATAACGCTTTTATTTAGGGTTATTAATACCGAAATACAAGTTGTTGACTGTCCAAACTTAAGGTTATAATAATAGGAGGGGTGATGGGGTTAATGGAGCATGATGAATTGGATTGCAAGCTGCGTAAATTGACGGCAAGTGAGGAAGCCTATCGAGAACATCCGTATCTGTCCGAGAAATACAACAGCATTAAACAGATTGAATATAACGGCCAAAAAGTGTTTGTGTTTTATTTGGAGGGCGGCAAAATCAAGATTACAAAGCACAGTCGATTTGCTGAGGTTCCTATGCATATCCACAATGATATTGAAATGAATTATGTCTATTCGGGGCAGTGTACACAGATCATCAACGATCAGACGGTGACATTAACCGAGGGCCAAATTTGTATTGTAGATACCGGAGCGCCACATGCGATTTTGGCGACAGGCGAGAATGATATTATTGTGAACATTTCAATGAGCAGAGAATATTTCTCAACTTCTTTTCTAAGCCGCTTGTCCAGTCGCAGCATGATTACGGACTTTCTGGTGAATGCAATTTCGGATAATCAGACGCACAACAGATACATTATTTTTCATTCCGAAAACAGTAGAAAGCTCGGCTTGTTTATGCGGGAACTTCTGTGTGAATATTATGATCAATCCCTGTGTTCTGAAGAGATGATCGACAGTTATATGGTCTTGATCTTTTCTGAATTATTGCGCGTATTCCAATTTGATACGAACCAGAAGCATGCCAAATCGTCTTCCCATCCATCCGTCATTGAGATTCTTCACTACCTGGAAGAGAACTTCCAAACGTGTACGCTTGCTTCTACAGCAGAGCACTTTAATTTCCATCCGAACTACCTGAGTGCGCTGCTTAAAAAATCGACCGGACGATCGTTTAAACAATTAATTTTGATCCACCGAATGACGCGTTCCTCGCTCCTTCTTTCCAATACGGATACACCTGTCTATCATATTGCGGCCGATATAGGCTATGATAATCTGAGCTTTTTTTACCGGAAATTTAAAGACTATTTCGGCGTAACTCCGAATGAATATAGAGAGCAGCATAAAGTGTGATATCCCGTAGGCATGACAAAGGCTCCATGGCTGGTTTAAGACAAGCCGTGGAGCCTTTTAGGTTGTGAGCTATGAGGTTAGCCTATGTTTATATGTTCAGGATTCCTTCTTTTGGAATAACGTTAAAGGCTTTAGCCAGATCCGCCAATTCCTGATCCGTAATCCGCTGCTGGATATCATGCTTAGCAATGAGCATATAAATTTGCGCCGCTTTTTCAATCGTTTCAATCAGGCCAAACGCTTCATCAATGGAGCTGCCTGTTCCGAAAATACCGTGATGAGGCCATAATACAGCGTGATGATCCTTCATTTTTTTTGCCGTTTCGCGGCCGATTTCGCTGGAGCCCGGTACCATCCAAGGGATTACGCCGATCCCGTCTGGGAAGACGACAATACATTCGGTACACATTTCCCACAGTGTTTTGGTAAACTGGTTTTCGTCCAGACTATGAATGAAGGTCATGGCAATGACATGGGTGGCATGATTATGGATCACAACACGATGGTTAGGATCCACCTTCAATCGTTCGATATGGCTCATAAAATGAGACGGCAATTCGCTGGTAGGTACCGCGTCATGCTTGAGGCCCCACAAGACTTCCAATTGCTCGCCATCCTGCGAGACACGAAGGACACCTAAATTGGCTTCCGGATCAGAGATTACGTTTTTAAAATATTTACCTGATCCAGTGACAATAAAATATTTGCCTGCCAGTTCATTCACAGGAAAAGCAGGTTTGATCGTACGAATAACATGATGGATATCAAGATATTTGGCTACCTCTGCTTCATCCAGAATATAACTGACATTCCCTCCGTTACGCTCATCCCAGCCGAATTTCCACATGTTTTGCGTAATTTCCGCCATCTCGCGAATAAATGGGATATCCAGTCCCGATTTTCGTTCTTTATGATTCTCCAGCACAGTAGTCATGGATGATCTCTCCCTTTGGATGATATAAATATAAATTATCAATGCAGTAGTTACCGTTTCAGCAGTACCTGTTGTTCATAGTTTTTTGCTTCGGCCAGCCATTCTTCACGAACAGGGACACTATTTTGAGCGCAATAGTAATCCCAGATGGCCCCGAACGGATACGATTTAAATTCTTCGACCAGGGCAAGACGAGTGGTAAAGTCCCGTTCCTCTTCTGCCTGCTTTAATGCTTCAATCGGTTCCAGCATAGCGCGAAGCAGCGCTTTGATCGTGTTGCGTGTTCCGATGACCCATGCAGCCACATGATTAATGCTGCCGTCAAAGAAATCAAGGCCGATATGTGTTCGGGAAAGCAAATCTCCGCGAACCAGCTCACGGGCAATGTCGAGTAATTCGTCGTCCATGGTCACCACATGATCGCTGTCCCAACGGACGGGTCTGCTGACATGGAGCAATAATTGATCGGTGAACATCAGCACGGAAGACAGTTTATTCGAAATGACTTCGGTCGGATGAAAGTGACCGGAATCGAGACAAATGGATTTGCCCCGCGTCAGCGCGTAGCCCATATAGAACTCATGCGAGCCGACGACATAGCTTTCCGAACCGATGCCGAACAGCTTGCTTTCAACTGCGTCTATGTTGTATTCTTCACTGATTTTTTCGCTGAAAATCTCGTCCAGAGAATCCCGCAGCCGCTCTCTTGGAGCCAAGCGGTCAATCGGGGTATCCTTGTAACCATCCGGCATCCAGTGGTTGGTAACACATGGCTGACCGAGTTCTTTTCCAAAATGCTCTGCAATCCTGCGCGATTTTTTGCAGTGTGTGATCCAGAAGTTACGAATTTCCGGGTCCTTGTGGCTCAGGGTGAAGCCGTCTTCCGCTTTGGGATGGGAGAACAAGGTGGGGTTAAAATCAAGCCCCAATCCCTGCTGTTTGGCCCAGTCTACCCAGTTCTGAAAATGGCGCGGCTCCAATTGATCCAGATCCACTTGTTCTGTAGTATCCGCATAGATGGCGTGCAGATTGACCTTGTGTTGGCCCGGAATGAGCGACAGGGCTTTCTCTAAATCCTGGCGTAATTCATCCGGTGTACCTGCTCTACCCGGGTAGCTGCCCGTTACAGCAATGCCCCCGCTAAGCTGTTTGTCTTTGAATAGGAAGCCCTGAACATCATCTCCCTGCCAGCAGTGTAATGATATTTTGATCTCTGAAAGTTTCTGTAAAACGTCATCCACCTGAATACCGTGGCGGGCATACAGCTTTTTTGCTTCGTTATAACTGGCTTCAATGGCTTGATTCATGGGTTTACTCCTTTATCGAGATATCTGAATAGAGGACGCTGTCTACTTCTTGAGACTCTCCCAGCGATCCAGAAGCCCTTCAATCCCATCCACCGTCCTCGGTTGATATAACTGGGTCGGGAAGGATTGGGCAATGACGCTGCCAGCAGCTTGGAGATCGTCAAGAGCGCCGATGCTGATGAGCTGCACGACAATATTACCGATGGCCGTAGACTCCGAAGGGCCTGCGTGAACCTCAATCCCCAAAAGATCGGCTGTTAGCTGACACAGCAATTCGTTATTAGCGCCTCCGCCGACAATGTGCAGTCGGGTAATGGTTTCGTCTGTTAAACGCTGTAGTTCATACAAGGCATCCCGGTAGCTTAGGGCCAGGCTGTCGAAAATACAGCGGGCGAGCGAACCCGGAGTTCGGGGAATGGGCTGCCCCGTTTCCTCGCAAAACCGTTGAATTTCAAGGGTCATGCTATCCGGGTTTAAAAATGCGGGCAGGTTGCAGAGAACGAGACTGGCAAACGGCGTTTCTGCCGAAGCCAGTTGGGCCAATTCGGCAAAGCTATGAGCGGAATCGCCCTCTTTTCTTACCTCCTGAATCATCCATAGGCCCATAATGTTTTTCAGAAAACGGTATGTGCCGTAAGCGCCCCACTCATTGGTGTAGTTCGCCTGCATGGCTGCCTTGGTATTCAAGGCTTGAGATCGTTCCATACCCAGTAGCGACCACGTTCCACTGCTAATATAAGCCCACGATTCTTCCCGTCGTGATGGAACACCCGCAACCGCCGAAGCTGTATCATGCGTAGGCACGAGGATGAATTGGCAGTCTGGAAGATCGTGCTTCTGAACAAGCTCCGGCAAAATAGTACCCAGCACCTGACCAGGCTCAGCAAGCTCCAAAAATTGATCACGCCGAAGCTGGAGCAGGGACAGCAGCTCCTCATCAAACTCTCGGGTGTTCACATTTAGAAGCTGCATGGTAGATGCGTTCGTCGTTTCATTGACCATGATGCCTGTAAGGCGATAGTACAAATAATCGGGTACCATCAATATTTTATTCGCCTGGGCAAGCTGTTTCCGGTCATGGACGAACAGTTGATACAGCGTATTAAAGTTCAGTTCCTGAATGCCTGTTTTCTCATATACATCTTCCCGGCTAATGAGCTGGTGCAGCTTGTCGGGTGCATGAAGGGTGCGTGCATCCCGGTAAGCGTATATCTCATGAATGCGATGGCCTTCCTTATTAAGCAGTACATAATCTACAGCCCATGTATCGATGCCGATCATACAGGCATGAATCCCTTTTTGTTTGGCTTTTTGCAGTCCTTTAATAATCTCATCCAACAGATCGTCGACATTCCAGTAATCATGTCCGTCTCTTTCGGTAAAGGAGTTGTTGAACCGATGAAGCTCTTGCAAGTGAAGCAGACCGTCTTGCAGAGTTGCGTGCACGAGCCTTCCGCTTGAAGCTCCAATATCAACAGCAAGATAGTTATCCATAACCAATCTCCTTTTATTTCTTAACTAATTCAATACTACTTCCGTTTATCTTTGTAGTCAACACAAACGGAAATATAATTTATGGTTTTATTTTTGTTTTTCAAATTATAAATAAAATATAATGTTGTTTTGTATGGTTTTACGTGTTTCGGTATCTGTTTTCTACAATATATGTACTTTAATTGGAGGAGGAAATTGTTTTGCGATGTTAGAATTATGGAATGTTCTTCAAGTGCCGCTGTCTGTATGAAAAATAGTCTTGAAACCGCCCGCCAGAGGGTGTAGTATACAAGATATCAATTTCATATGACTCGTATAATATTGGGGATATGGCCCAAAAGTTTCTACCGGACGACCACTGTAATCGTCTGACTATGAGTGATAGCGCATCGGCTTCGGATGAAATGCGGGCATTTATTTGTGCGCTCATCCGTCAGGGATTACAACCCCAGGGACAGGCTTCACTTGAGAAACAACTCAAGGGAGCCTGTCCTTTTTTTGGTTTTGGCAGGTTTATTCTATTTTAAAGTAAAGAAGGAGCGATACCCGCATCATGAAAGTTTTGGAGGAACGTATTCGTCAAGAGGGACAGATTTTATCCGACACGGTATTAAAGGTAGATTCATTTTTGAATCATCAGGTGGATACAGCATTGGCGCTGGAGATTGGTAAGGAGTTCGCACGTCTTTTTAGCAGTGCCCCCATTACGAAGGTGCTTACGATTGAAGCAAGCGGTATTCAGTTTGCTATGGCAACAGCCATTGCATTGGGTGTTCCGTTCATCTACGCGAAGAAAAAGAAGGCAATCACGCTGAACGAGCAGGTATACTTCGCTGAGGTTCACTCGTTTACACGGCAGGAAACCTATCAGGTAAGTATTTCCCAAAAATATCTCGATGCCAGCGACCATGTGCTGATCGTGGATGACTTTCTGGCGACCGGTGCAGCATTGGTCGGACTTACAGATATTGTGAAGGAAGCAGGAGCGGAGCTGGCCGGGGTTGGCTGCGTGATCGAAAAGAGCTTTCAGGAAGGCCGTGGACTGCTGGAACAAAGAGGCATCGCCGTACGCTCTCTTGCGCGTATCGTTTCCATGGCACCGGGCGAGGTTCATTTTATAGAAGAAGCGGGTGCGGTAATTCCTTCCGTTAAGGAGAATGTGGGATGTTAAGCAAACAAAAGTTATTTGCGCTGGGCTTCCAGCATGTGATGGCGATGTACGCTGGAGCGATTGCCGTACCTCTCATTGTAGGGGGAGCATTGCACCTGACGCCAGCCCAGATGGCCTATCTGGTGGCTGCCGATTTGTTCACTTGCGGGATTGCTACGTTATTACAGATTATGGGCACGCGGTTTTTCGGCAGTAGATTGCCTGTCATCCTGGGCTGTACGTTTACGGCGGTGGGTCCGATTATCGCGATTGCGTCGACCTCGAATTTGGCAACCGCGTACGGAGCCATTATTTTATCAGGTATATTCGTGGTGCTCGCGGCACCGTTGTATGGCAAGCTGCTACGCTTTTTCCCGACGGTGGTTACGGGCTCGGTTGTTACGATTATCGGCCTGTCCCTCATTCCGGTGGCGATGAATAACGTAGCAGGGGGTCAGGGTAGCGCGGATTTTGGACAGCCGCGTAATTTGTTGCTGGCGTTAGTTACTTTGCTGGTTATTTTGCTTGTGAATCGGTTGGCAAAAGGCTTTTTACGCTCGATTTCCGTGCTCATCGGTCTGTTTGCGGGTACGGTGGTTGCTTATGCGATGGGGATGGTGCATTTTGCTCCAGTGGCGCAAGCGTCTTGGGTGAGTGTTGCGCAGCCGTTTTATTTTGGTAAGCCTGAGTTTAGCATTATGGCAGTATGTACGATGATTATCGTTAACATTGTCAGCATGGTCGAGTCTACGGGCGTTTATTTGGCAGTAGGCAAGGCGATTGATCAAAAGGTGGAGCAGAAGCAAATCGTCAATGGTCTGCGTTCCGAAGGACTTGCGATTATGCTTGGTGGTATTTTTAATGCGTTTCCTTACACGGCTTTCTCGCAAAATGTAGGTCTGATTTCGCTGACACGCGTCAAGTCGCGGAACGTTATTTTTGCTGCGGGTGGTATTATGGTTGTTCTTGGTTTGCTGCCTAAGCTGGCTGCCTTGACGACAGTGATTCCTAATGCTGTGCTGGGCGGGGCGATGATCGTTATGTTCGGTTCGGTTGCTGCGTCGGGCATGTCTATTTTGTCAGAAGTGGACTTGAGGAAGGAAAGCAATCTGCTGATTGCGGCATGCAGCATTGCGGTGGGCCTCGGCTCTGCCGTGCTGCCCCAAATGTTCGACCAACTGCCGAGCTTTGCCAAAATGCTGCTGCAAAACGGCATCGTATCCGGCTCGATCACGGCGATTGTCTTGAACATCGTTTTAACGAAAAAACAAGCCGAATCGGTCAAAGGTGTGACAGTGTCGGAGGTTCCGCAGAAGGTTTGATAATTAGGATTAGAAAGACAGCCGGAGAGAGGTCGTAAGCCTCTTTTTCCGGCTTTTTGGCATAGAGTTATTGATAAAGCCCTCTTCCTGTATGAAGATGGGGATTTGAGATTCTATTAGAAGAATTTGCTAGAGTGGTAGGCAGAGGCGTGGTATAATCCATCTTATGGATTTTGAATAGTGGTGGATGTTTTCGGACCACGGCGCAGCTTCCCGAAAGGGGGTGAAGCCGATGGTCAACCTTGTGTCGTGCTACGATGTGTTGCGTTGGATGGTTACGTTACTAAGCCTGGTGTTTAGTATTCGTAAACTTTATCGCTGGCTACGTCGGAAATTTCGGAACAAGCGAAAACCCACCGCGTAATTAGGTTAGGCGCCTAACGGTGGGTTTAGCTAAGCATTTAGCGCGCCGTGGTGATCCACAGCCTTTCAAGTCCTAAGAGTCTTTGCCGTTGGTAGCGGCGAAGACTCTTTTTAGTATACGGACACGATGGGTATCTCTATACCTAATTTTATCACGTCCATTGCGTGCATGCAACGCAAAGTCATAGCCTTGATTCTCGCCGTATCGTTCAAATTTAAATTATTATGCGACATTTGTTGACAAGCCTGTAACAACAAAATAAGATAGTCCTAAATCGTAATGAAAAAGAATAAAGGAAGAAAACAGGTGTGAGCCGGACTTTCTATCTACAGGGTTTCGTTGAGATCATGTAGATGGCTGTTGTACGTGCTCACTTAAAAGGGAAGTTCGGTAGATTCCGACACGGACCCGCCACTGTATACAGGCATCAGCAGGGAATTGCTGTAGCTTTCGGAATAGCCACTGGAACTGTGAAGAACCGGGAAGGCCTGAAAGATACGCCTGAAGTCAGGAGACCTGCCTGTTTTAACATCACTGTCAGACCCACGGGATGCTGGGGAGGTGGTTGGGCGTGCTGCTTACGGAATGTCTGAAACCGATCCGATCCCTTCTATGATTAGAGGTGCTTTGAGGTGAGCTTTGGCATTTTATAATGAAAGCATTTCTGACTGCTGATCAGGCGGTCCGGGATGCTTTTTTTGCGTTAGGTATTTGTGAATGACAAGATAGAGGGGGATAAATAGGATGATAAGCAATCGTAAAAAGCGTTCATGGTCCATATGCACAGGGGTGATGCTGCTACTGGCAGTTATGGCTCTTGCGGGATGCTCCACAACTAATAAGACGGCGGACAGCTCCGACAAGGGCGAAAACACATTCGCACAACAGTCCACAACGGACAAAAAGCTGGTGATGGCGTATACGTGGAAGCCGTCAGGCGTTGACCCGCATGGCGATAATAGCTGGGATGTTATGCGTTCTGGCGCAGGCGAGACACTTGTCCGTTTGAATGAAAAGCTGGAGCCTGAGGCTTGGCTGGCCAAGGAATGGAAGCAGGATAGCCCCACAGTCTGGACGTTCAGCTTGCAGGATAAGGTCACTTTTCATAACGGAAAGAGTATGGACGCGGAAAGTGTAAAAGCTTCCCTGCTGCGCTCCATTGAGAAAAGCCATCTGGCAAAGGATTTGCTAGATGTAAAGTCAATTGACGTAACCGAGCCGCTGGTGTTGAAAATTACGACAAACCAGCCGAATGCGGCGCTGGTGTCCAATCTGGCGGATCCATCGACGATTGTGCTGGATGTAGCGTCTATAAAGGATGAGCAGAGCTACCCTGCGATGACAGGTGCTTTTAAAATTAAAGCGTTCAACAAGGATCAATCCTTGGTCGTAGAGCGTTATGACGGATATTGGGGCGAGAAGGCCCGGCTGGCTGAAGCAACGATGAAGTTCATTACGGACGGCAATTCGCGCCTGCTGGCGCTGCAATCCGGCGAAGTAGATGTAGCGACCGATATTCCGGTGGATAACGCGGAGGTATTGAAAAAGAACGATAAGCTGCAAGTGCTGTCGGCTCCCTCTTTGCGCACCCATATGATCGTGTATAACATGGAGTCGTCTCTGTTCAAGGATGCCGCGAACCGCAAAGTAGTGGACAGCTTGATACCACGTGCATCCATTGTGAGTGCGATCATGAGAGGCTATGGTACGGAGGCAAGCAGCCCATTCCCGAGCATTCTCCCCTTCGGTAAGGTCGAGCGTAAAGCGCTGGACGGAACGCCCGAGCAGCTATTGACTAAGGATGGCTGGAAGAAGGATGCCCAAGGCACATGGACCAAGCAAGGCAAGCCGTTCGAAGTTACGTTGCTGACCTTTCCTCAACGTCCAGAGCTTTCGGTGATGGCTGAGGTGATTCAGAGCCAACTGCTGAAGGAGGGCATCCAGGTGAAGATTCGCAAGGTGGAAAATATCGACGAGGCACTGACCAAAAACGATTGGGATTTTGCCATGTACAGCATGCTGACTGCCCATACGGGGGAGCCGCAATATTTTATGGACATGTTTTATTCCTCTAAAAGCGAAGCCAATGTAAGCCGTTATAGTTCCAAACCGCTGGAGAACCTTCTTGGCAGCTTGAAGCTGGCGAAGGATACAGCGCAACGTAATGCTGTGACACTGCAAGCGCTGGATATCATTAATACCGATTTGCCGCAGTCGTTTATTGTTCACCCTGATAATGTATTTGGAGTGAAAAAAGGGGTAGAGGGCTTTACACCGCATCCGATTGAGTATTACTACATTACGGCGCAATCCGATATTGCGGAATAACGGGCTGCATACCCTATGATTCGTTTTATTCTGGAACGTGTGGCGCAACTGGTCATCATTGTGTTTGTTGTATCCACGCTGACGTTTGTGCTGATGAGGCTGGCTCCCGGCGACCCTGCTACCATTCTGCTCACCGCGCATAATGTGCCTGCCTCTGAGGAGGCGTTGACGGCGCTGCGTAAGGAGCTGGGCTTGAGCGAGCCGCTCCATATTCAGTATGTGAACTGGCTGCGGGATGTGTTCACAGGGCACTGGGGCACCTCCTATGTATCCAAGGAGTCGGTGCTAACCGAACTGTGGAACAGACTGCCCGCTACTGTGGAGCTGGCTTCGGCGGGCTTTGCCGTCATGACGGTCCTGACTCTTGGAATGGGACTGGCCGCCTCAGTAAAATCCAGTGGTTGGCTCGATCGTCTGGGAAGGCTGTTTGCACTGCTGGGATCGTCCATTCCCTCTTTTTGGCTTGGCTTTCTGCTGATTTACCTGTTTTCCGTTCGTTTGGGCTGGCTCCCATCCATGGGTCGTGAGGATTGGACTCATTTGGTACTGCCAGCGCTGACCCTTGGGGCAGGTTTGGGGGCTGTGCAAGCCCGTGTGCTGCGTGCCCAAATGCTGGAGCTGGGTGACCGGAATTTTGTGAAGGCGGCGAAGGCCCGAGGCTTTTCCCGCAAGCATATTCTGTTTTTTGAGATATTCAGGCATGCGATTTTGCCGATCATTACGCTGTTAGGCACAAATTTGTCATTTATGCTGGCGGGTAATGTCATTGTAGAGACGATTTTTTCATGGCCGGGTTTGGGCAAGTATTTTATAGATGCGATTACGCAGCGGGATTATCCGGTGATCCAGGGGTATGTCATTTTTGCTGCATTTTTAATCGTAGGTGTTCAGTGTTTGGTGGATGTGGTTCAAGCGGCTGTAGATCCGAGGTTGCGTTTGCGTTAGGGGAGGAAGTTGAAAATGAAAAACATGCGGCTGTCCTTCAAAGGGAGCTTGCTGACGGGAGGCGTAATGCTGGGCCTGATCGTATTGCTCGGGCTACTTGCTCCATGGGTTGCCCCTCATGATCCTCTCAATGTCGATCTCCTGAAGCGCTTGGAGCCGCCCAGCCGGGAATATCCTTTGGGTACAGACCATTTGGGGCGAGATGTGCTGTCGCGCCTGATTTACGGGATTCGGACCAGCGTACTGATTGCTTGTGCGATTACAGTGACCACCTTGTGTATCAGTTTGCCGATAGGCTTGCTCATTGGCTATGTACGCGGGCGTGTGGACCAGTTAGTCATGCGGGCCATTGACGGCGTGCTGGCTTTTCCCGATATCATTTTGACGGTGGCGATTGTGGGTATCTTGGGTCCGGGCTTTGTAAACATGACCTTAGCGATTATTGCGGTACGGTGGGCGGGATATGTTCGGTATATTCGCACCCTTGTTCAAAAAGCCTGTCAGGAGGACTATGTCCGATATGCCCGTTTATCCGGTAATTCACATGTGCGCGTGCTGAGACGTTATGTGTTGCCGCAGGTACTGCCACAGCTGCTTGTGTACGCGGTCTGGGACATTGGACGAGTCGTGCTTATGGTTGCCGGACTTTCCTTTCTTGGGCTGGGTGTACAGCCGCCTAAGCCGGAGTGGGGCGTGATGCTGCATGATGCGACGTCGTATTTTCAGGTGGCACCGCATGTCATGATTTTTCCGGGTTTGGCGATTATGCTGTTTGTGCTTGCGTGCCAGCTTCTCGGAGACCGTTTTTCGGAAAAGGGGGCGGCGAAATGAAGGATGGGACAGGGCATATGAAATGGGATATGGCAGGGTGCAAGCCACTGTTGCACGTGGAACATCTGGAGATATGCCGCATAGGCACAGGAACATCCGTTAGGACAGAAACTAGTGCAGAAGCAGGCGAGGGAACAGGGATAGGGGCAAGATCTTGTACACATATTGGCGCAGCAACAGGTGTGGGCGCGGGTAGAAAACCGGGCGCGAATGGGAAAATAATGCCGATAAGCGGTAATCAACCGCTGCTCCGAAATGTCAGCTTTTCCGTATATCCGGGGGAAATTGTGGCTCTAACCGGGCCGAGCGGATGCGGCAAGAGTCTGATCGCGCATGCGATCGCGGGCATGTTGGAGCCGGGAATCAGCGTTACGCAGGGGCATATACACTACAACGGGGAGGATATC
Source organism: Paenibacillus sp. 23TSA30-6 (assembly GCF_014858585.1). Lineage (NCBI taxonomy): Bacteria > Bacillati > Bacillota > Bacilli > Caryophanales > Paenibacillaceae > Paenibacillus > Paenibacillus sp. 23TSA30-6. The sequence continues at coordinate 121,341 of NZ_SLTL01000005.1, forward strand.
GTCCCGTTCGATGAACGGTGCTGGCAAAGGCTGCGTCGCGAGGACATTGCCCTGCTCATTCAACAATCGCTGAGCGGGTTGAATCCAATCCGTACCGTCCGCACACAACTGACGGACACGCTCAGACTGCACGGGCGGCGCTGGATGCCACCCGACCAGAAGGGGCATGCGGATGCCGCTCCCTCCCTTGCTGCACCGCAGCAAGCCCCCCCTCAGGGCTTGTTGCCCCAGGTGCGGCAAATGCTGAGCTGGATTGCACAGATGGCCAGAGGCCGCGTTACTCAAGCGCAGGAGGCTTATCTGTGCTCTTTATTGAGGAAGGTCGGGTTTGCAGACCCCGAGCATATTTTGTCCTCATACCCTTTTGAATTAAGCGGAGGGATGTGTCAAAGGGTACTGCTGGCTGCGATGCTAAGCTCCGGTCCGCGCCTTTTTATTGCCGACGAGCCTACCACGGCGCTGGATGTTATCAACCGGGATAAGGTTCTGGCATTGTTTCAGCAGTTGAGAGAGGACTTCGATCTCACCATTTTGCTAATTTCTCATGATCGTCAGGGTGTGAGCCGTGTGGCGGATCGTGTGCTGGAGATGAGCCCGGAAGGAAGGATACGCGAATGATACTGGAATTAAAGCAAGTGACCAAAGCCTATCCTGTCCGCAAACGGAGAAAGGGCTGGTCCAAAACGCAGGATACCGAACAGGCTGTGAAGCAGGTGAGTCTGGAACTGCAACGTGGAGAGTGTCTGGGATTGGTCGGTGAAAGCGGAAGCGGCAAGAGTACGCTGGCAAAATGTATTCTGAGATTGGAACCGCTGACTTCGGGTGAGATTTGGCTGGATGACCAGCCGATTCACATCGGGAGGATAAAGGATATCCATCTGTACAAACGAATCCAGCTGGTCGCGCAGGACTCGTCTTCCTCGCTGCATCCCCGCATGACGATCCGAGATATTTTGGAGGAGCCGATCTGCAACTATTTTCCTGAACGAAAAGCGCAAGCACTGAATATTTGCCTATCCTTGCTGGAATCGGTGGGGCTGACTGCGGACTGTCTGGAGAAATACCCATCGCAGCTAAGCGGCGGGCAAAAGCAGCGGGTGTGTATTGCCAGAGCACTGGCAGTGGAACCGGATATCATCTTGTTCGACGAATCGGTCGCCAATCTGGATACGACAACGCAATCTTCTGTGCTGGACATGCTCAAGAGAGCGCAGGTGGAGCGCCAGCTATCCTATCTTTTTATCACCCATGATCTTCAATCCACGCGTCAGTTTTGTGATCGGATTGCCGTCATGGTTCAAGGGGAGATCGTGGAAGTACTCAAGGAATGGGATGAAGACTTGTTACAGCATGAGTACACGCGTACTCTGTTTCAGACGTTGGCGGAATGATCCATGTCTTTCATATTCTACAAATTTAAAATAAATATAGGCTTCCTTTGCCGAATATTGTTGACAAAATAGGATGTGGTACCTATTCTAAATATGATTATGATAATCATTATCACATATATAGAAAAGGGGAAATACATTGATGTCCGTTCGACACCGCAAGACTGCCACCCTTATGTTGGTGGCACTCCTCTTATTATCCGTTATTTTGGGCTGCGCGAAGCAGGAGAACACACCTGCATCCACCTCTACTGACGGAGCTGCCAATGAAAAGTCGATCACGCTATCGTGGCCGCGTGACATTGGTACGATGAATCCTCACGTATACAATCCTTCCCAACTTTTTGCACAATCCATGGTTTATGAGCCGTTGGTCAGCTACAAGCAAGGAGGCAAGCTGGAGCCTGCTTTGGCTGAATCCTGGACCATTTCCAAGGACGGCAAAATATATACGTTCAAGCTGCGCCAAGGTGTGAAATTTTCGGATGGAACGCCATTTAATGCAGCTATTGTCAAAAAGAACTTTGACGCTGTTATGAAAAATGAGAAAACGCACAGTTGGCTTGGGGTGGTTGGTGTTCTCGACAAAACCGAAGCCGTAGATGACAGCACCTTCCGCATGACGCTCAAAGAGCCATACTATCCGTTGCTTCAGGACTTGTCTGTCGTTCGCCCGTTCCGTTTTCTGGGTGAAGCCGGGTTCCCGGATGATGGAGATACGTCCAAAGGCATCAAGAAACCGGTAGGTACCGGACCTTGGATGCTGGATGAATACAAACAAGACGAATATGCTACCTTCAAGCGTAACCCGAATTATTGGGGAACCGCACCGAAGGTGGATAAAATTATCGTAAAAATCATTCCCGATGGCGAAACGCGTGTAATGGCCTTTGAGAAAGGCGATCTGGACCTGATTTACGGAGAGGGCGTCATCAGTCTGGATGCTTTCAAGCAGCTTCGCGACACGAATAATTATGTGACCAAGCTGTCTGAGCCTGTCGGCACAAGAAGCTTGTTGCTCAATTCGTCCAATCCTAAGCTGGCAGACCTTCGGGTACGTCTGGCGCTCCAGCATGGCTTTAACAAGCAGGCGATGGTGGAAGGCGTGACCTCGGGGCTGGAGGAAAAAGCGGATACTGTCTTATCCAAAAACTATCCGTATACAAATGTGGACTTACAGCCCGTTGACTATGATGTGGAAAAATCCAAAGCGCTGCTGGATGAGGCTGGCTGGAAGCTGCCCGCAGGCGGCACGGTACGGGAGAAGGACGGACAACAGCTGGATTTTGAGCTGATTTTTGATAAGACCGATCCGGTCCAAAAGGCGATGGCCGAAACCATTCAGGCGGAATGGGGAGAACTGGGTGTCAAAGTGAACCTGACCGGACTGGAGCTTACGGTTCAAATCAAACGCCTTAGATCCAATCAGTTTGATCTGTACTTCTGGTACAACTATGGTGCGCCTTATGATCCGCATTCCTTTATTAATGTCATTGCCAAGAAGAGCTTTGGGATTTCCGAGGTACTGAGCGCTCTTCCGATGAAGAAGGATCTGGATCAGCAAGTACACGAAGCCCTCTCATCGACAGACGAAACCAAGCGTCAGGAGCTGTATGCTTCGATTCTGAAAACCCTTCAGGAGCAATCTGCCATTGTGCCTATTTCGTATATTAAGAAAACCGCAGTATATCAGAAAAAGATTACGAATTTTGTATTCCCGGCCAATCGGGATGAAAATCCGTTTGAGGGAATTGAAATCGGGAAGTAGTTGAAACCGAAGGGTAACGATAGTTTACAGGATAGGAGGACAACTCATGATCAGCTATATCGGGAAGCGAATGGTAGCGGTCATTCCTATTGTTCTCTTTGCCACCCTCGTTACCTTTGCACTCATTCATATTTCACCGGTTGATCCGGCCGAGGCCTATTTGACGGCTGCTCATATTTATCCAACTCCGGAAATTTTGGAGCAGAAAAGACATGAGTTTGGGCTGGATCAGCCTTTGCTGACGCAGTATATACAGACGCTGCAAAGAATCAGTCGGCTGGACTTTGGTACTTCATATCTGACGAACAAGCCGGTGTGGGATGAGGTGAAGGTTCGGCTGCCTGCCACCGTCGAGCTGGCGCTGAGCAGTATGGTGCTATCTATCGTGGTGAGTATCCCGCTGGGCGTGCTGGCGGCGATGTGTAAAAATGGCTGGATCGACATGCTCAGTCGAGGGATTTCATATTTTGGAGCGTCTATTCCCCAATTCTGGCTGGGATATCTGTTGATCTTCTTTTTCTCCGTTCGGCTGGACTGGCTGCCTGTAGAGGGCAGGGGAACCTGGCAGCATCTGGTGCTGCCTACGTTGACCCTGTCGCTGGTTCTGATTGCTCTATATACGCGCCTGCTGCGCTCCAGTGTATTGGAGCAGCTTCAGGAAACATATGTCCAGTATGCGAGAACCAGAGGAATTCGTGAGCGGGTGATTATGCTCAAGCATGTGCTCAAAATTGCCATTGCCCCGCTGATTACGGGTATGGGCATGAATCTGGGCAAGCTGCTGACCGGAACGATTATTGTCGAGCAGGTATTTTCATGGCCCGGGTTTGGCCGTTACTTTGTGGAAGCGATATTTAACCGGGATATTCCCGTCATACAATGCTATGTGTTTTTGGCGGCATGCCTGTTCATCGTATGCAATTTGCTCGTTGATCTGGTGCATTTGTATATGGACCCCCGAATTTCATCGAAGGGACGAGCAGAGCAGTGATGATAAGGTTGCGTACAATGTTCAAGGGTCAAAAGGTGATCGTGGTCTGCTCTATAGTGCTAGTGGTTCTTTTTATCATTATGGTGCTGGCCCCGTGGCTGGCTCCCCATGATCCGGTTAAAGTCAATTTACTGCACAAGCTGGAAGGACCTTCAAAAGAATATTGGCTGGGAACCGATCATTTGGGTCGGTGTAATCTGTCCCGGCTGCTGTATGGAGCACGGATTTCGCTTGGCTTTGCGACATTAATTTTCCTGTCCTCGCTTAGCATTGGTGTCGTGATTGGATCGGTTGCAGGTTATTTGGGCGGCTGGGTCGATAGTGTGCTGATGCGGTTTTGCGAAGGAATTATGGCGTTTCCGAATCTGGTGCTGGTGCTGGGGATTGTTGGTATTTTTGGGCCGGGCCTCATGCAGGTGCTGCTTGCCTTGATGATGGTGCAGTGGGTGTATTATGCCAGAATGTGCCGCAACATGGTCGTCAGTCTGAAAGAACGGAATTTTATAGCTGCTGCAAGGATTAGCGGGTCCTCCTCAGGGGCCATTATCCGGCGGCATATCATTCCGAATGTGCTGCGGCCGATTGTGGTCATGGGTACGCTGGAGATGGGCTGGGCGATCATGGATATTTCCGCGTTGTCATTCCTCGGTCTGGGCATCCAACCGCCGACTCCTGAATGGGGAGCGATGATTCATGAGGGAACGGGATACATCCGCAGTCATCCGGAATTAATGATCTATCCGGGCGTCATGATTCTGGTGGTGGTGATGGCCTTCAATCTATTGGGAGAAGCGCTGTCCGACCGATACGGAATTGCCAAACGTCAGTAAAACAGGAGTGAGAACAACGATGGATGACGGGGCGAAGTCGAAGGTGCTGGAGGTCAGCCGCTTGCAGGTGAAGCTCAAAACCGATGCAGGGACGGTATCTCTGCTGGAGCCGATCCATTTTGAGCTGAAAAAGGGACAGGTTCTGGGTCTTGTCGGCGAGAGTGGAAGCGGCAAAACGGTGACCTGTAACGCGCTGCTCCAGTTGCTGGATCGCCAGACGATGGACGTGGAAGGCAGTGTCCGCCTGAACGGGCGCGAGCTGAACGGCATGGCAGCCGAGGAGATGCGGCGTATTCGCGGCAAGGAAATCGCGTTTATTATGCAAAATCCGATGAGCGCTTTTACGCCAGTGTATACGATCGGAGCTCAGTTTATGGAAACGATCCGTACGCACACCGGATTAACCAAACGACAGGCCTGTGATCTTGCCATAACGGCTTTGGAAAACATGAATCTGCCTGATCCGACCAAGCTGATGAAGTGTTATTCGTTTCAGTTGAGCGGGGGAATGCTGCAACGGGTCATGATCGCTATTTCCATGTGCCTGCGACCAGCAGTGGTTATTGCGGATGAACCAACGACGGCGCTCGATGTGGTAAATCAGCTACAGGTGCTTAGAGAGTTGGATCGCTTGCGTACGGAATACGACACTTCCATTTTGCTGATTTCGCATGATCTGGGCGTCATTTCCCAAATGGCGGATGAAGTGGCCGTCATGCAGCGGGGACGTATCGTTGAGCAGGCGGAGGTTCATCAGTTGTTCGACCACCCGCAGCATGAATATACGAAAATGCTGCTGCATGCCAGACCCAAGTTGTCCCTTCGGGGCATAAATCAGGCAGGCGGTTAGTCGCCTGTTGGACGGTTACACTTTCAAAAGGGGAGCGAATGCGCGTGCTACAAGTGAAGGAAGTAACTCATAGCTATGGAAGGCGCAAATGGCTGGGTCGCTCCGAACCACGCCCCCCTGTGCTGGCGGACGTGTCGCTTACCATAGAGAGCGGATTTTGCCTGGGGTTGCTTGGAACCAGCGGAGCGGGAAAAAGCACGCTGGGCAAGGTCATTCTGGGGCTGGAGAAGCCGCAGGAGGGTCAGGTGCTGTTCCAGGGGCAGGACATTTATAATGGAAGCCAACAAGTTCGCAGGGGACTGCGACGGGATATGCAGGTCGTATTTCAGGACTGCTATTCGGCCGTAAATCCCCGGATGACCGCCGGGCAGATTATCGGAGAGCCTCTGGACAATTACGAACGGTTATCGGTGCAGGAGCAAAAGAGAACGGTCGAAAACCTGCTGGAACGGGTCGGTCTCAAGCCGGAGGATCGGAATAAATATCCGCATCAATTCAGCGGCGGACAATTACAGCGGATCAACATTGCACGGGCGATTGCGCTCAAACCGAAGCTCATCGTTCTGGATGAGTCCGTCAGCAGCCTGGATATGGTTCACCAGATGCACATTTTATCCCTGCTGGGAGAGCTGAAATCTTCGTTTGGATTGTCGTATCTGTTCATCACGCATGATATTCGGGCGGCTTATGCTGTCTGTGATGGGATTGCTGTGATGGAGCAGGGAAGATTGATCGAGCGCTGTGACGAGAAGGACCGGATTTTTGAATCCACTCATCCGGCTGTGCAACGGCTGATCTCGTCCATTTTGCCTGAACATCCAGCAGACCGTCTTCCGCTTCATGGATGACAGCGGACCCGCAAGGGTCCTTTTTTGTGTGCAACATATGGATAAGTAATTGAAATTAAATTTAGCTGTTGTATTATTTGAATAACCCGTTATAATATAAAATCATACTAAATTACTTGGATTAAGAAGGGATATCACATATGAAGAAATCTGCTTTTGTTGCAGCGATTGGCCTATCTCTCGTGTTATTGACCGGAGCCTTGAGTGGGTGCTCCTCAAAGGAAGTGGCGTCTGGGGATAAGGTGATCTATGTTGGCACACAAAATGACTACCCGCCGTTCGCTTTTACGAATGATAAAAATGAGCTGACCGGGTACGATGTGGAAGTGGTCAAGGAGATTGACAAGAAGCTGGACGGCTATAAGTTTGAGTTTGTGCCTTCCGGCTGGGACGGAATTTTCCTGGCGCTGGAATCGAACAAAATTCAGGTCGTAGCGGATGAAGTCGCCAAAAATCCTGAGCGTGAGCAAAAGTATTTGTTCTCGGATGAATCTTATTTCCAGGCTCAATCTGTCATTGTTGTGAAAAAAGGCAGAACGGATATCCACTCTCTCAAGGATTTGGAAGGCAAGAAGGTAGCTGCTTCCGTAGGGGATTCCTACACTCAATTACTGGAGCAGTATAATGCGAAGAACGGCAACAAAATTATTCTGAAATACAATGACACGGGCACTTCATCTGACAACCTTCAGGACGTGCAAAATGGCCGGGTGGATGCTTATGTGAATGATCCGGTTATGGCGGCAGCAACGATCAAGAAGGAAGGCTTGCAGGTCGAAGCGGCAGGTGATCCTGTGCAAACGGATGATATCAATCTGGTGTTCAAAAAGGATAAGCAGGGCGAAGAGCTGAAAGCGAAAATTGACCCGATTATTAAAGAACTGAAAGCGGACGGAACGTTGAAAAAACTGTCCGAACAATGGACAGGCGGGGAATATATCCCTCAGTAACAACAATGCAAAGGGTAAAGTGGGGTTCATATGGAAAAGCTGTTTGACCTTGATTATATGCTGAAAAGCCTTCCCCGGATCGTGGAGTATCTCCCCGTTACGCTATGGATTGCATTTTTGTCCATGCTGCTGGGTACGATTATCGGGTTGGCAACGGCGTTAATTCGGATATACAAGGTGCCTGTATTGGCGCAACTGTCTACGCTGTATGTCTCGTACATTCGGGGAACGCCGCTCATTGTGCAGTTATTTCTCGTATATTATGGAATACCCAAGTTTTTATATTATTTTCAGAGCGAATATGGTTTCTTACAGCAATTAAATATCTACGTGATTCCACCCGAGGTTTTCGCATTGTTGTCATTTTCACTAAATCTCGGGGGTTATCTGTCGGAGACGTTCCGAGCGGCGATTAATTCGGTGGATCGGGGGCAATTTGAGGCTGCCAATTCCATCGGTATGAGCCAAACACAGATTATGCTTAAAATTGTGCTGCCACAGGCGTTGACGGTGGCTTTGCCCAATTTGGGGAACACGCTGATCAGTACGGTGAAGGATACGTCTTTTATCTTTATGATTGGTGTTGTCGATATGATGGGACAGGCCAAAATTATGGGCGCACGTGCGCTGGCCTTTTTTGAGGTATACGTTGCGGTGTCTCTGATCTACTGGCTGGTATGCATCATTATTGAGCGCGGGCTTGTCGTGCTGGAGAAGCGTATTCGAATTTACGAAAGAAGTGAGTAAGGGCATGATTCAACTTCATCAAATTCATAAGCATTTTGGACAGCATCATGTGTTGAAGGGTATAGACCTGACCGTAGGCAAGGGAGAAGTCGTGGTTATTCTGGGGCCAAGCGGATCGGGCAAGTCCACATTGCTGCGCAGCATCAACTTTTTGGAGCAGCCGACCAGCGGTGTCATTGAGATCGACGGTGTGAAGGTGGATGCAGCCAAGGCGGGGAAAAAGGACATTCTCGGACTGCGTACGGCAACGGCGATGGTATTCCAACAATATCAATTGTTCAAAAACCTGAATGCCCTCCACAATGTCATGATCGGCCTGACCAGTGTCAAAAAGCTGGACCGCAAGCAGGCGAGGGAGATCAGTGAAGGCATTCTGGAAAAGGTCGGGTTGAAGGATCGCATGACCTACTACCCTGCCCAGCTTTCGGGTGGACAGCAGCAGCGTGTGGCAATTGCCCGCGCCTTGGCGCTGAATCCGCAAGTGCTGCTGTTCGACGAACCGACGTCCTCGCTTGACCCCGAGCTGGTGGATGAAGTGCTGTCGGTCATTCAAAAGGTAGCGAGTGAAGGCAATACGATGATTATCGTCACGCATGAGCTTGGCTTTGCGAGGGATGTCGCGGATCGGGTCGTGCTGATGGAGCATGGTGTGATCGTGGAGCAAGGCCCGGTGGAGCAGTTTTTCACCAATCCGAAGGAAGAACGGACACGGCAGTTCCTGGGCAAAGCGTTGGTACAGAGAGCACCACAGGAGCAACCCGTATCTCTGTAAGAGTGCCCCCCATAGCAAAAAGCACGGCAGGCAAGTCGCAGGAAGAAAGTAAAACCTGCGCTTGCCTGCCGTGCTTTTATTCATTTTAGATGGCAAAGGTAAGGCTAGAGGTTAATTCCACGTGGAACAATTCTTTTCTTTACCATTGCAAAGTAGCTTATCACACTTATTCATGATAAATTCTAAGAACAATAAAGTGAAGATGTAATCGGGAAGGAACATGGGCACATGAAAAAGGTTCTATTCATTAATACCGGGGGGACGATCTCTTCCTCTTATCAGGAAAATGGCCTGACGCCAACCCAATCGGCTGAAAATATTTTGGCGGAAATTCCGGAGTTGAAGGAAATCTGTGAAATTGATGCCCATAATCTGATGAGCATTGATAGCACGAATACACAACCGGAGGACTGGGCTTCCATCGCCCGAATGGTACATCGTTCTCTCGATCAGTACGATGGCATCGTCATTGCCCATGGCACGGATACGATGGCTTATACAGCTTCGGCTTTGAGCTTCATGTTGGGAACCGTAGACAAGCCGGTCGTGGTGACGGGGTCACAGGTGTCCATTCTGGCCGAGCACAGCGATTCCAAAAAAAATGTAATCGACTCGTTTTTGACCGCCTGTGGCGAGGTAGCGGGGGTATTTGTCGTATTTAACGGCAAAATCATCAATGGCAGCCGCAGCTCCAAAATCAGAACGCGCAGCTATAACGCTTTTGAGAGTATTAACTATCCGTACATCGGCCTCGTGGAAGATGGGAAGGTGATCTATACAGAGGGCGTATTTGCGAATCGCGGTACCGTTCGCCATCCGTACAATGACGGGTATGCTTCAGAAGTATTTCTGCTCAGGCTGATTCCGGGGACGAATCCGGCGATTTTTGATGCCATTCAGGGCTTGGGCTATAAAGGGATCGTGATTGAGGGCTTTGGCATGGGTGGCGTGCCCTTCAAGGAAAGAAGCCTGATTAGTAAAATTGAGGAATTAATGAAGGATGGCATGAGTATCGTCGTGACCACCCAATGTCCTTATGAAGGCGGCGATCTGACGATTTACGAGGTGGGGCAGAAAGTGCTGGAAAAGGGTGTTATTCCGGGTTATGACATGACGACGGAGGCACTTGTAACTAAAATGATGTGGGCGTTAGGCCACACCACTGACCCTGCCGGGGTAGCAAAAATTATGGCCACAAACTATGCGGATGAGGTTTCTTTGCCTACGGATACAGCCTCCCTGTAAGGAAGGAAGGCTGATTTCCGCAACAGGAACAGGTAATCAGGACAGGTGACAGGGGCGCTCGGCTAACGCTGAGCCTGCCCCAGTCTATTTTGAATCTGAATAGCCATTTCTAATGAGTGTATGGCTTGCTCCAGTGGAATCATACATTCCGAATGTCCGCCAAAACATTCAAGTGCGTGATCCAGACTTTTTTCGTATGGATTGGTGGGTTCGAGATTGATCTTTTGTTGACCGGATGCGGTGTACTCGTATAATGCGGTGGGTATGAGGTCATTTTCGTCACTTTCATGAAATACGAGCTTGGCTTTCTCAAAATAGGCTTCATAGGCCACCGTGAACGGGTAGCCTCCCGGCATATGGGAAGAAGCGATGACTTCTGTGAACGTATCCTGATGCTGAAAATAGGCCTGAACCTGTGCCTGTTCAGGATTAGCAACCTCTGTACCCCAGACCGCGCACGGGTCACAGGGTCCCAACAGCCATGTGAGTAAATCGAGTTCATGAATCATGAACTGGGTAGGGATAGCGCTTAGCCCAAGATCCCCCCATAGGGGAGGCGTTTCTCTTTTCAAGGACAAGGAAATGAGTTTCCCGTATTTTTGTTGACAGTGAGCATCATATAGAAAGGTATAGGCAGGATCAAACTTAATGAACTGGTTGACGAGAACCTTTTTACCATATTGCTGCTCAGCCTGTTGTATAAGGAGAGCGTCTTCGAGATTAAGGCAAACCGGTGTTTCACAAAATACATGCTTTCCGTGCTTCAACGCATCAACGGCATGTGACCTGTGTGCATGAGAGGGCAGGCATATATCAACGATGTCTACGAATGGATCAAGCAGAATATCCTCTATATTTTGTGTAACCTCTACGTTTAGCTCCTTTTTCAGCTTGTGCAGTTTGGTTTCATTTCTTCCGTATACGACGATTCTGTTCACCTGGGCATGGTTGTTTAAAAGTGACGCATGATACGTACCGAATCCCGTCCCCAATATTCCAATATTCCAATATTCATCATCCATTACACCCCTTTACTTCTTATGATACGCTTCTATTATTGCCAACAGGGTGTCAACAATCTTTGTACTATCTGTTCAATTCAGATTAACCATCTATGGTGGAGGTATGATTGTGAGACTGCATCGTTTGATCGCGATTTTATTATGTATCGAATCCAGAGGAAGAATGAAGGCCAAGGAATTGGCATCCGCACTGGAAACCTCTGTACGCTCAATTTACAGGGATATCGACCTTTTGGCTGAAGCCGGGGTTCCGATTGTTACCGCAACTGGCCCGAAGGGCGGAATTTACTTGATGGAGGGCTATACGGCGAACCTTAAACAGTTGAATGGCGGTGATGTCATTCAGCTGTATTTAACAGGTATGGGCATTTATACGGGCGGGCCAACGGAATCGGGCTTGAAGCTAAAAAATGCGCTGCTCAAATTGGAACAGACCATGCCGCACTCTTATCAGTCGGATATTCGGAAGGCCAAAGCGCGGTTTTATTTTGATGATACGCCCTGGTGGACGGAGCGCGTAGCGATTCCCTGCCTTGAGGTCGTGAGAGCTGCGGTGTGGGGGTCTTATAAAATAACCATTCAGTACCGTAAAGCGGACGGAACCCGTTCTTCCCGGCATGTACATCCCTATGGACTTGTGGTGAAAAAGGGGAATTGGTATCTCATTGCCTTTTGTGAAGCAGGGCAGGAGATTCGAACCTTTAAGTGCGAGCGAATCATGGCGGTTAAGGTTAAGCCGTCTGCGGAGTTCTTTGAGGTTCCTGTGGATTTTTCGCTGGAAAATCACTGGATGAAGCAAGAAGCAGCATTTAAGCAGCTTTGCAGAGAGAAAGAATACTATCCGGTTGTGCTCCGGACGAATGAGGCGCAAGCTGGAGTCGTAGCGAAAAGGCTGGAAATTCTCCAGTCCGCACAGGAAGGAAGCCATTTGCTTCTGACCGTAAACATGTACAGCTATGAAGCGGCCTGTCGTGAAGCAATGGATTGGATTGGCCGGGTTGAAATCGTAGAGCCTGCAACCCTCCGGCATTTTGTGAAAGGGCAAATCAGTCAACTCCAGAAGATATATGTATAAATCATCAAAAAAACACCTGCCTATGGCAGATGCTTTTGCTTGTTACGTCCAGGCCCAGAGGAATCCGTCACGATCCCAGGCGATTTTGCCGCCATGAAGCTTACGAAACGCTTTTTTGATTTCCTTTTCGAGAGATACATGACCGTGCTCACTTATAAACACATACTGCTCTCCATACTCAGAGCGTACATATGCAATCGCGTCCTCTTGTTTCAAGATTCCCACTTCACGGATTTGTGCGACCATCCATGCTGCAATTTGCTGTTCTGTTGTAGGGGTATTGTCTGTTTTGTCCATGTGTCGTATCCTTTCCCTTGTTCCATAATAATCCATATTATAGTTATATTGACCTATGGTAAGATAAATGTTTTTCCATTCACTCTCCATATAGTATACGCAAATTACGAAATTACCAAATCTGTCGGCAGTAGCCCCATTCATAAATATACATCTATGAAATAAATACTATGAACTATATGTTTTTAGTTTTTTATATTTTAGAATAGTAATCATTGTTAGGCTGTATTGGAATTATATGTTATAAGGGGTGTGTAAGATGGAGAGAAGAACTGTCGGCTTGTCCGTAAAAAACTTGGGCCGCAAAATGATAATTGCAGCGGTGAGCACTCTGCTGATCTCTACGGTGGCAATTCCCGAAGCTGAAGCTGCCATGAGTGACAGAGAGCAAGGGAATATCGCCGGTTACTGGTCGCCTGTTTTGTATCAGGATGTCGGCAACGGGCCTCATACGGATATTCCGACAGCGGTAGATTTTGACGGTGACTGGAACGGAACAAACAACTGGGAGAATATCGACAATTACGCCAGTGGAAAGAATCCTTTGTATCCATGGTTATACTGGTCTCTGGCAGAGACGGAAACCCATTATTTTATCGGATATGATGTGTTTTACGCCCGTAATGATCCGGAGGGTGTCGCCGGACCGATTGGGGATGGACTGGGAGACCACGAGAATGACATGGAAGGGATGCTGCTGGTCGTCCGTAAACCGGGGGTGACCAGAAAAGACGGCTCCGTTGTGGATCGCTCACAGTTTCCGAATGGCGAGCTGGAGCTGCTGTTGGCAGAGCGCCACGGCAAGCTGGGTATGTATTCACCTTCTAATCAGGCTATCCGTTACTCGCCGGGACAGGATTCCGTCTACTATGACTATGGATTTACGACGATTAAGGATCAACGCGGTGAGCATGTACGTGTCTATAGCGCACAAAATAACGCACCGATTACTGAGCCTCAGGGAGATGTGGGACATGCGCTGCGGGCATATGACGGCAAGGGTGCCAAAGGGAATAGTGGCTACATTTTTGAATGGGGCGGAGCTGGTGTGCAACCACAAAATTTAAACAGCAAGGATCAAAATTATTGGAAAAATTATTTATCTGATTTTGACGAGTCCAAACGCATAAATTATGGCTTGAAGGCATTACAGCATACGCTGTGGCCGCTCAGAAATGATTTTTCTATTCAATTGTGGTCAAGCTATGGCACCTTTAAGGGAGATAACGGCAAAGAAGACGCAGCGAGTGCGCCATGGGGCTGGAGCTTTAAAGGCTATCGTGATTTAGGACGCGGTACCATCCTTACAGATCCGGTATCATTCGTCGATGCTTTGTTCAAGGACAAGGGACCTTACTCTAAGAACTACCTGACCAATCCATATCGTTAAGCTTGTGATTCGTGTGATTTCAGGAAACGGTTGACTCTGTCCAGATATATTTTAAGTAAATGAATTATACAGTTGGCGAAGTAGGTTTTATTTTGTATAATTAAGGGAATATTCACGGGAATTTTCTTTTTTTGAATTGTAAACATACAAGTAATCCCTGGGGGTGCCTGATTTGAAGGAAACAACCACGATTCGTGCAGAGCTGGAACAGTATATCAGACGTGAAGGAATCACGATTAGTAAGTTTGGGGAGAACACGGGTATTAACGCAGGAACGATTAGTGCCATTATCAACGGCAATCGGCCGATTGCGATGTTGCTATTGGATCGGATCGCGGCAGGCATGGGGCTTGAAGAGGGAAGTCTCTATGAGCTGTACATTGAAGAATTTATACGGAATACGGCACCGAATTGGCGGCGGGTTCGCCCATTTTTGTACCGCTGTGCAGAGCTGAACAAGCTGGATTGTATGGAACAAGTTGTGGAGTTCATGATGGACTATCTGATTTACGCTCCGGCCTTGTTTGAGACGGCAGAAGAATTGTTCAGAGAAGGCAAGTTTGCGGCAGCGGCTATCATCTATAAAAATGTCTCGGAAAGCGAGAAGTATCAACATTCCGAGCGTCTGGCCCTCTGCCAGTATCGGTTATTTACCATCGCTGTCGGTGATGATCAGGACGAAAATTTATGGGCCGCCACACACTTTGAAAGCTTTGTAGATCGATTGGGTGAAGTGGATCAACTGGATGCATTAAAAGATTTGGCTAATACTTATGTTTCGCTGCGGCGTTGGGATAAAGTAGAAGCATTAGCTGATAAAATGTGTCGCAGGGCTAAAGTGCAGTATGAACAAAAATATGGAAAAAACAGAAAAAAAGAGCGTGACAAGCAAACAAAGGGTCCTTTGTTTATGTATATTGTATATTCTTACGTGCTGCGTGCCGGTATTTGTGACGAACGAGGGGATTACGAAAAGGCTTTGGAATATGTCTCCCTATACGCTGATCTAAGCTGGGTGCAGGAGGATACGGAAGAAGCACGCCGCTTGAAGGAACAGTGTAGCAACTGGGCTGAGGCTAACGGATATCTGTATCGGCTTATGTCCGGTAAACTGGACGTCATTCCACAGTATGTGGCCTATCTGGAAAGAAACGAAGGCGAGATTCTGATGGGATTGTTCAAAATCATGCTGGCCGCAAACCGTTATGAATTTAATGTGGACGATGTATTGCAACGTTTCGAGAAACAAATTGCCGCATTTGCGGATCACCATACCAAGGTGGGCACCTATACGGAGCAGGTATCAGTCGATCTCTATGCGCGTTTTCTGGCGGAGCTGGCTTGCTACGATCTCGATAATAAGCGCTATGCGAAAGGTATGAAATTTCTGTTGGAAAGCCTGTCCTATTCCGTGGTGCTGAATGGTAATCCTGTAACGATTAAATGTGTAGGTTTATTTGAGAAATTCCGGCATACTGCCTCGCCTGAGGAGACGGAGGAATATAAAAATTTACTTAGAGAGGTAGATCACTTTAATGATAAAAAAGATCATTTTTATTCTGCTCGCGTTTAATTTTTTTATCATACTGAATTCTTCACCCATTGCTCCCCCTGTAGAGGATCCTAGCGGAGCTCACAGTCACGGGATGGGTGGCTGGTCATTTTCATCCCGGGATACTTCTGCTTAAATTAGGCTGGGTAGCACATGAAAGGTATTCTCTTGTAAAAGAGGATACCTTTTTTATTGTGGCGGAACACTCGCGAATGAAGTCTTTTCCATTAAGGCTTGGATATTTGCGGTTGAGCAGGCGGGAACCAGACATGACGCAGATCCACCCACCCCTGACTGTTGAAGGAAACGCCGCGCACGGAAGGAAGATATGCTGTCTGAACTGGCTTTTCATATAAGATATGGAGCTGGTGCTCATGAATAAGTCGGGTTTCGATATGCTCGAATTGACGCGCTCTGACCGTATGATCCGCTTCTCGTGCAATATCTCGCAGCAGTCTTTCGATATCAACGCGGCTATGCGGCTCGACATGCCCGGATACATTGAGATACAGATCGAACAGGCGCAATTGCTCATCACGGTCACGAAACAGAGAAAAGATGATCAGGTCCGACTCCATACGGATAGAGGAGCTTTTAAATTCATTCATGGATGCGGCCACGATGTTACAGGTATACCCGCACGATTCCAGTTGGGCCGCGACCCGGTCTGCATCAGCTCTATACTCGGGAATGGTCGCAATTTGCAATGTTGCCGGGGGTTCATACGAATCGTCGGCAACATTCACCATCGGAGGGAGGCTGCGATGATCCAGGCACGCGACAATTCGGGCGCGCACTTTCGGGTTACGTAACGGCCCATCCTTATGCGTATTGCATGTGATAAATTTACGCACTGAAGCCGCTGAGTGAATCTGACTCCATGCAGTATCCGTGTTCCCGGCCAATATGGGATTGTGGATGATATGAAAAGGCGAAGCCGTATCTGTGGTATCTGCCGCCGATTCTGGCTTGGCCGCCCACGGGAGCTGAACAATTTCCACCCGGTCGAGATGAGCGCGGCCTTGAAAATAAGGAGCGAATGCCTCCAGTATGCATAAGCTCTCGTTCATCTCCGTGACCTTGAAAGCCCCTGTGCCAACAGGGCGGATACCAAAGGCCGCTTCACCCGCCTGATTCAGCTCACGGGGTACGATGGCGGCACGACTGGTACACAGGAAGGAGAGAAACAGCTCGTTCGGTTCCTTCAGTTCGAAACGTACCATTGTCGGACTTAGCGCCTGTACTTGCTTGATCTGCCGAACGATAAAATGGTACAGCCTCCGTCCTGGCGCGCGAATCAGCCGCTCAAAGGTATAGACGACATCCTCGGCAGTCAGTATTTTGCCGTTATGGAACAGCACTTCCTTACGTAAGAAAAAGGTCCATTGCGTACGGGTAGCATCTACTTCCCAAGCGTGCGCCAGTCCCGGTAAAATCTCACCGCTCTCGTTTGCCCGGCGGGCCAGCCCGTCAAAGACATGGCTGGATACGAAGGACTCCGCGAGCCAGTTCATGTACAGTGGGTCCAGCGTATACAACTGCTGGCGAATGGGCAGACGCAGTGTGTCGATCTGCTGCTGATCGCTGCGAACCTCTGCATGATGCCCGAAGTAGTTCAGCAGCCAGCCTTGCAAATGCTCCTGCATCGTGGATGAACGCGAATGGGTCCGGATTTCATCTAGCGCGCGTTTGATGTCGTGGCGGTCGATAGCCTGCATCATGGACTGCACCGCAATGTCCTCCGGCTGAATCAGGAAACGCAGGCTGGAGCGGCGGCCCCTGCCTCGGCGGGGAGTCCACTGTATCCAGTCATGTTGCTCCATTTTCTGGATGATCATCAAGGCGTTGCGGTGGGTACAGTCAAAAATAGCCGCCAGCTCATCCAGTGTAGTCTCTATCGTAAGGTTCTCGTCCCTGTCGTCAGCAGTGTGCGAGTGAAGCCGTAAAAATTGGGCATGAAGTTTCATAAATGGTTGCTCCGTTTCCCCTGTGGATGATTAAAGTGCAGTCGTATATATAAAATAGGAAATTTAACGTCGATTAATTTCTCTTTATCTTCTTATTTTATCATCTACAATAAGGGTTATAAAGCATATTTGTGGAGGTATTTACCATGCATGACAAGTTGAGTGGAACGTCTTTGCCGAAACCGTCGTTTCTGTCCGCCTTTGCTGCCGCGATTGTGTTGGCACTGGTTCATCAATATCTGTTTTACGGGCATGCACTGGGCGTGTCTCTGCCGATTTTTGTCATTCTGTTCTATACCTATATGTATGTCTATAACCGGGATCGTATCCAGCTTGACTCGTGGATGGGGCGATTGCTGTTTGCCGTGGTTGTGCTGCTGTCACTGACATATGTGTTGTTCGATAATCCAGTTCTATATGTGCTAAATGCATTGGCTTTACCTGCTCTGATTAGTGTACATATGGTGATGCTGCTCGGGGAGAAGAGACATAGCTGGTCGGAACCCGGTATCATCGGGCAGGCGTTAAGCCATTTGTTTTATCAAAATCTGCGGCATATTGTGACTCCGTTTCGGATGTTCAAGACAGCAGCCTTTAGGAATGTAAAAGATGAGCGCAAGCGCGTATTGGGGAAAGTGATAGTCGGTTTGCTGATCGCCCTGCCGCTGCTGTTCATCATTATATCTCTGCTGGCATCAGCGGATGGGATGTTCGAGGAACTGTTATCGGGTATACCTTCATGGATCGGCACGCTGTCATTTGGTAGCGGAATGCTGCGGCTAATCTGGACCTGTTTTTTTACCTTCTGTTTTTTCTGCTATTTGTGGGGATTTGTACAGCCTGCTCCGCGTAATACGGAGAGAGAAGTTCAGTCATGGCATGGGTTAGACGAGCGCACGAATGGTCAAACCGCCGAGTATGATGGTCACTCTTCAGTGATGATTAACAAATCAGCAGTGCCTTACCACGAGCCGGTCGCGATCAAGTTTGATCCTGTGATTACCGCTACGGTGCTGATCGTTATGAATCTGGTGTATGTTGTGTTCGTCGTGTTGCAGTTTGGATATCTGTTTGGTGCATGGGAAGGCGCTCTGCCCGAAGGAACCTCGTATGCAGAATATGCGAGAAGGGGCTTCGGGGAGCTGGTTATGGTGACAGGTATCAACTTTGTCCTGATGATCAGTGTGTTAAAGTGGACTGAATTCGGCTCAAATCTATTGCTAAAAATGAACAACGGCCTGCTGTATGTACTCGTGGGCTGCTCGGGTGTAATGCTGTATTCGGGCTATACCCGGCTGGTTATGTACGAAGAGGCCTACGGATATACGTATACCCGTTATCTGGTACACGCGTTTATGATTTTTCTGGGCTTGTTGCTGCTCATTGCAGCGGTGCGTATTCATGTCCGTCAGCTTCCGCTGGCGAAATATTATATTGTGCTCGCTCTGGTGGCCTATGTCGTCGTGAATTATGTGGGCATTGATGTACGGATTGCTGAAAATAATCTCGAACGGTATCGCACTACCTCGGTGATCGATAAGGAATATTTGAGTGGGCTATCGGCGGATGCTATTCCGCTGCTGATTGAATTTAGCCGTAAGGAACACGGAGCGATGGATGGATTTTTACAAGCTCGCCTGACGAGCATGACGAGGGAAGAAACGGCATGGCCTGCGTTCAATTGGGCTGAATATCGGGCACAGCGCAAGCTGCACGACTATATTTTGGAATGAGAGGTGCTTGGGAATGATCGGAACAGATGCAGTGCAGGGTATGGTGTTGGAGCTACAAAATGAAATGTCACAGTATCAGCATCAGTTTGTTGGAAGACGGAACGCTTTTCTCGCGGAGGCTATGTATCTCGGCTTGGGTGAGGGGGAGGCCCGCTCTTATGCTATCCAGAGCATCGGTCCGGTCGTTCCCGTCACATGTATGCCCACACTGGCTCCCGGCAAAGCCCGGCCGCTCAGTCCGATGCTGGAAGCACGCTACCGTTATGCCGGGTACTGGAAGGACATGGGGGAGCATATGCTCTTGCCGGATGACGTGCTACGGATCGCAGGTACAGAGCGGTTTCGCAGTTGGATCAGCGACATGCGGAACTATTGGGTGGAATCGGCCCCATACCGATTTGGGGATGATCGCCTTTCACTCCTGTCTGTCGCCAATGAGGAGGAAGGCCACTTTTCCATGCTGGTTTGGAAGGAACCCGGTGAAGAGCCAGAAGTATGGACCTACGCTTCGCAGCATGAATACCGATTCAGCCATCTGTTGCACTGGTTCAAGTGGCTGAACGGGCGGAGCGAGGCTTGAGGGGTAACCATGATTAAAAAGAATCGTAATTGGATCATCCTGTTCATCGGCATCGCTATAATGGTATGGATATCAGACTATTTTACTGAGGATAGGTATACAGCTATTCCTGAAACAATCATTCCGAAAGTGGCGAATGCAGAAAACACTCAATCATTAGATTACACGCTAGTCCATGACGTAGATAGACCCACGCAGACGATTGGTAGAAGGAACGGCTACTCCTATGTGGCTTTGTTTTTGCACGATGAGCATATTCGTACAGAAGGCCAAACGATTACTGCCATTTTCCCGAATCAGCATACCCAGACTCAAACCATGCATCCTGGCAAAACATCGTACATTTTGGTAAGCAACCATTCGAACGGTGATACTGGAGCGATCAGATTAGAAATTCGGGATAAGCAGGGGAATGTGATTTATGAGCAGTGAGGGTAGTTTCTCTTCAAAAGCCTATTCCTAACTCATGATTCAGGTTGGAATAGGCTTTTGAAGGTTAATCGTACGTGAATAGAAAAATCGCAATAAACATTACTTGCAAATTAACATTTTAGTAAACTCATGAAAATCATCTGCTAAGTGAAATAATCCTTCTTCTAATTCTTCAAGTGCCAATTCATAATCCCACAAAATTATACTTGGTTCATGCTGTCTACCTTTATTATAAAATAAGCAAACATAATCATCTAACTCAGTGAAAGCAATGGGAACAACACCATCTAAAAGTTGTTCCCTGCTGTCCATATATACTTCTCCAATGCTGTCTGAGCCTGAATATTTCATATCAAGCCACTGCTTAATTATAAATTTTCCATGATCGCTTTTTAGTATAATATTATGTTCATCCCTATATTCTTTTGTGTCAGAGAACCACTTAATATATGATTCAGGAATTTTTATATTTAAGTATTTCTCTAGTTCTTCAGTATTACGCATATATCATTCTCCTTTAAAAAATGGGAACTGTGAATTTCTATTCGTTTTATTAGGTTTAGGATTGAGATTAATGTACACTCGATGACTTCCTGTTGGTGTTTCTGGTGTGCTTATATTAAAACCATACTCTTTTTTATACAAAATTGTATTTTGTTCATCATTGTATTTTATATTATCAGGGTTCTTAACAGTATCCTCTCTTAACTTGATGACATCTATATCTTTTCCGAACTGTGTTTTTTTCTTCGTCGATATTTCATCAGGATTATATAAATGCTTTTCTGAGTGAATTGTCATGAAATCTTTTTTTTCCAGTCCACCATTTAGCTTATAGAAGTCAGCACCATTACTGGCCCCCGCTGCCCCATTTTCCTGTGGCATAATTGGTTTTGAAGGGTGAGTTTCTGGTATACCTTTACCCGAGTTTTTAAACGGCTCTTTTGGCAATCTAAACGATCGCGAGGGTAGCTTTAGATTCCTATTTAGCTTAACACCATGGGAACCTCTAATGCCTTGAAAGTTGTACGCTATACCTCCAATAATAATAAAAGCCGCTTGCCATTTGGGTATTTTTTCTCCCGTCCAAAGATTATAACCTTCCATTGCCGCTTTCGTCTGCTCCTGAATAATGTCCACATCATCTGATCCGTTGTCGATTTTGATGTCTCCATTTTTGAGCGCTTCATTGTAAGCGAGAGTGGCTTGGGCTGCTTTCTGGTCGGTAAGTCCATTTTTGCTGAGAACCCACATATTCCCTACTAATTTTTTTTCATACTCATCAAAGTTGTAGGCTGCTTTACTTTGTCCTGTCCCCTTTGTAGTCATCATCGCCATGGAAGCCGCAAGTGGAGGAATACCCGTAATAGCCCCGGACGTATTCCCTTGTTCAGCGTCTGCTTGTCGGAATTTTTCAGCACTAGCCATAAGATCTTGGGATGCTTTGGTCATACTTCCTAGAGCTGAATCCAGGATAGGCTGTGACAGATAAAAATCATGGAAGAATTTCTCCTTGGTTGCCCCCGCCCAAAAGGACTGAATAAACTGGATCTGTAGGGTAAGCTGGGTGCGCATACTCTCTAATTGTTGTCTGCCCTGATCAATTTGTTTGGATATATGCAGTAATTGATCAGGTGAAACCCTGATTCTACTCATACGTTTCTCCGCTCTTTTAGAATAAGATGGGAATAATATTATCAGAAGAGGGGAGTGGGAGTATCCTTCAATTATCCTAAATTTGCCTTTTATGTACTACTATATTTGTAATAGCTTTAGAGGCTTTAGTCCTAAAGGAGTCACTGCATGGTTGCAAAGCCGGAGAGAGAACAAAGTCCTAAGTACAAAAAACCCTGTATATCTTGAGATAATCAAGACACACAGGGTCGTTCACAGTAAAGAAGTTTCCAAACTACGTTGTACCGATCAAATTTCTGCCAAGTAATCGGCGAGTTGATTGAAGGTTCCTTCGAACCCCTGTTTATCTCATTTTTGAACGATTGGACTAGTTGTTTCTGTTGTATCTTTTGCCTCTCCGTGTCCCGCACCAAATAAGTTCAGTACCACCACGCCAATAACAATTAAAGCAATGCCTATAATGCTTCCTGTATTGATTTTTTCTTTCCAAATGAGTACAGAGATAAGCACTGTAGCAACGGCTCCGACGCCTGACCAAATTGCGTAAGTCATATTCAAAGGAAGCGTTTTGAGGGTTAAAGAGATAAAAAAGAAAGAGATACCAAACGCAACAATAGTCAATAGAGTTGGATACAGTCTGGTAAAACCTTCTGAAGCCTTAAGCATTGAAGTTCCAACAAGCTCACCAACGATGGAAATTACCAGAAAAAGATAAGCCATTATTCATTCTCCTTTACATATGTCTTTAGTTCTTCAATAATCTTTTGCTTAAATTCTTCATTTGGAGGAGCTAACCCGAACATTTCCGCAAACCACAAACCATCGATAACTAATCGGACCATCGTAGAACGAACCGGATCCAATTCATCGTTTTCGATTTTATTTTGGATATTGGCATACTCATCCTGAAGCAGTTTTAACATCTGAGGGTTAGTAAATTGTGCTGCAGAGAGAGCAGTATACAGGCCACTTACATCCTTATCCCCAAATGTCGACGTATCCATATAAGAACGAGTCCATTTTCCCTTGGAATGAATGTCACTTTCTGCTCTCATATGAAATTCTGTTACAAAGCTGTTCGACAGTTGCTCTACCATACCCAAAATCAGTTCATCTTTATTGGGAAAATGGTAAAGCAATCCTCCTTTGCTTATTCCCGCCTTCTTAGCAACGGCTTCTAAAGTTAATTTCTCTACTCCTTGTTCATGCACAATCATTGAAGCAGCTTTAAGAATTAATTCTTTTTTTAATTCTTTTTTGATTGTATTCATTTTTATCATCACCTATTTTTATTATACCGTCCAGACGGTTTTATTTCAATTGAATTATTGTTATGGATTTAGTACTTGCCAAGTTTGCTCTATGTATTTCATACATATCAGTTAAAAAGAAAGAAGCCTTGGAAGCACATCATTTCAGCCCCATCTGGGTAACGATCTGAAGATCGGCATTTCCCAAGGCAGAGAGACCAGTTCGCCCCGCTCCAGCTCCGCTTTTACAGCCATGTCCCGTAGGAAAGCAATGCCCATACCTGTCATGGCACAGTGTTTAATCGCTTCTGCACTACAAAACTCCAAGCTTGTGATTCCATCTATCCCGCGTCTCCCGATGGATCGATCAAATAAAGTTCGATAGGTGTAGCCTTTTTCCGTTAATAAAAATATTGGAGATCGGACAGAAATTGAATCGAATACCAAGGTATTGAGTGCGAAAGGCATGAAACAGTGCAGGCAAACGATAAGCACAAAGAATCTCACTTCCGCTGATTGTATAGTTCCCGTGATATCCTCCGTTTGTCGGTGTTTTTGGGCATTTTGGCGGGAACATCATCTCTCATGATAATCATGTTCAGGTGATGGAAGGAGACTGGAAGAATGACAAGTCCCTATACGAATTATTCCATTAAAGTGCTTGATAATATAAAAGGTAATCTACAGAAAGATGTTTCCATACCTATTCAAAAATCTGGGGGACTGAGTGAAGATAAGAGCACATATCTTTTATATGAAGATGACTCTCTCCCACAAAAAGGAAAGGCATACGTATTTACTGCTGCGACTCAGCCCGATGGTTCGTTGTTAGTATCAGGGCCAAATTCTAACATAGAGGTAAATACTGATTTCTTTTCGAAAAACAGTATCCAAGCGCTTAGTGAAGAAAGCATTGTCAATGCACTAACCAAAACAGATGAGTATAAAGAGTATCAAGATGCATATCAGAACGAAATTGTTAAAGATCGAAAAAGATTTGCTTCCAAGTATGACGCTTCCTAACTTATCCAAAAAAACAGAAAGGGAGCAAGCCAACGCTTGCTCCCGCTCCTATCTAAATTTGCAGTTATATCTTGCAAGTACTTAAAAATAATCCTGTAATTTCGTCATCCGTGTACGTCTCTGGGTTATGCAAAGAAAAGAGATCAACGCGTTAATTTTACGAAAATAAAGTTGGGCGAATTGTCATTTTAAAAAAAGTCTATACATATAATTTAAATGTATAGACAAATTAAAAAAACGGATTTATAATTACGCTGTAAGCGGTTTCTAGTAGTTAGCATCCAATTAGACCTTGAGAGGAAGGAACAATCATGAAAAATATTTTACTGGCGTGCAGCTCGGGTATGTCTACAAGTTTGCTGGTTACCAAAATGCAGGATTATGCCAAGTCTATTGGAGACGAGGCTGAAATTTGGGCAGTAGGTCAGGATCAGGCAGCAGAAGAAATGGCTAAGGCGGACGCGGTATTGATCGGACCGCAAATGAGCTTTCTTAAAGGACAGCTGCAAAAGGAAGCTGCTCAATACGGCATCCATGTAGAAGTGATCGACATGATGGCGTACGGACTGGTCGACGGCAAGAAAGTCTATGAACAGGCTTTGAAGCTGGTGGAGCGTAAAAATGGATAAAGTCAATATAGCCGATCTGACGGAAGAGCAAATTAGTTTCCAACTCATTCTTCATAGTGGAAGCGCTCGCAGTAAAGTGATTCAAGCACTGAGCGAATACCGGAATGAGAACACGGAAGGTGCAGACGATCTCATTAAGCAGGCGAAGCAGGATTTGCGGGCTGCGCATGATATCCATTTTCAAATGGTGAAGAATGAAGCCGGAGGAACCCCAACTCCTTTGTCGCTCCTTCTGATGCATGCGGAAGATCATCTCATGTCCACGGTCACTATGAAGGATCTGGTTCAAGAGCTGCTAGAGCTTTTCAAATCCAGAAATTTATAATCTGTACACAAGAATTTGTGAAATTAGGGACATGAGAATTTCACAACAAACCTAATGCAAGTTACTTTGCGGGGAGGAATAGGCTTTGTTTGAAAAATTAAGCCAAATTTTAATACCTATTGCCGGTAAACTGAACAATAACCGCTATCTTACTGTATTGCGTGATGCATTTATGTTGTCATTTCCATTAACGGTTTTCGGCTCTATTATCGTCGTTATTATTAATCTGCCGTTTCTAAAAGGGTGGATGGGCGAGGGCAATCTGACGACTTTTCAGAATCTGCTGAATATTGCGCCTAATGCAACACTGAATATCATGACCATGTTTGTGGTCGTCGGGATCGGGTATTATCTATCCCGAAGTTATAAGGTAGAGCCGATATTTGGCGGCATGATCGCTTTGGCCAGCTTCCTGATGCTGACTCCGTTCGTACTGACTCAAGAAAGCGGTGCCACGATTGCTGGGGTCATTCCTGTCGACCGGATCGGGGCCAAGGGCATGTTCCTCGGGATGATCGTCGCTTTTATCGCGGCTGAGATTTACCGAAAGGTGACGCAGAAGAAGATTGTTATTAAAATGCCACCAGGGGTTCCGCCAGCGGTTGCCAAGTCTTTTGCCGCATTGCTGCCTGCGTGTATTACGCTAGGAATATTTTTAATCATCAACGTAGTGGTCACTTTGACGCTTCACAATAATCTGCATGACTTGATTTATCATGCCGTTCAGGCACCGCTGGTGCATTTGGGCAGTGGCATTATCCCTACATTGATTGCCGTTTTCTTTGTTCAGCTTTTATGGTTCTTCGGGCTACATGGTCAAATTATTATCAACTCGGTCATGGACCCGATCTGGAATACGCTGGCACTGGAAAACTATGAAGCGTACTCCAAAGGTTTGGAGCTGCCGCATATTATCACTAAGCAGTTTGTGGATATTTATACAGTAGGTATCGGTGGTACAGGTATGACCCTGGCCGTGGTACTTTCGATTCTGTTCTTCCTTAAGAGCAAGCAAATGAAGCAGGTCAGTAAGCTGGCCCTTGGACCGGGCTTGTTCAATGTTAACGAACCCGTCATATTCGGTCTACCGATTGTGATGAATCCGCTGATTTTTGTTCCTTGGGTGATTTCACCCATGATCGTTACGCTGATTACTTACTTTGCCATGTCTACCGGAATTGTGCCTCCACCTAATGGGATACAGGTTCCTTGGACGATGCCATTGTTCTTTAGCGGAATGATGGGGACGGGTTCCCTGATGGGCGGAGTGCTGCAACTGTTTAATATGGTTGTCGTCTTTATCATCTGGTTCCCTTTCCTGAAAATTATCGACCGGGTAAATGTTCGTAAAGAACAGGAAGAGGAGCTAAGCCAGGCGGCCATTGCAGGCAAGGATCAAACTGTTGGAATGTAACGTGAATGAGCTGCTGGATTAGCAGCTTGTTCATTGGAAAAGAGAGAGGAGTAGAGCTGTGAATCATACCGAAATGAAAGATACAGAGAAGCAAACCGTTTCATACCTTTTTCCATCCGACTTCTGGTGGGGTTCCTCAGCTTCGGCTACCCAGACAGAAGGAACCGTGGAGGGAGACGGCAAAGGACCGAACATATGGGATTATTGGTTTGAGCAGGAGCCGAACCGTTTCTATGACGGGGTCGGTCCTGCGGATACGTCCCGTTTTTATACACGCTACAAAGAAGATATTGCACTGATGAAGGAGCTGGGCCATAATTCATTTCGGTTTTCCATCTCCTGGTCGCGCCTGTTTCCGGCGGGAAGAGGTGCTATAAACCAGCAGGCGGTTCAATTCTATAATGCAGTGATAGAAGAATTGCGTCAGGCCGATATTGAGCCGTTCGTGAATTTGTATCACTTTGACTTGCCGATGGCCTTGCAGGAAAAGGGAGGCTGGGTAAATCGGGATACGGTCGAAGCTTATGTGGATTACGCCAATACCTGCTTCGAGCTGTTCGGGGATCGTGTAGCCAAATGGTTTACGCATAATGAGCCAATTGTCCCGGTGGAAGGCGGCTATCTGTACGATTTCCACTACCCGAATGAAGTGGATTTCCGTAAAGCTGTACAGGTGGGGTATCATACCCTGTTATCGAGCGCCAGTGCCATTCAGGCATACAGAAAGGGAGGCTATAAGGGCAAAATTGGCATTATTTTGAACCTGACGCCAACCTATCCGCGTAGTCAGCATCCGGCAGACGTGCAGGCTGCTGAAATATGCGATGCGTTCTTTAACCGTTCCTTTTTAGACCCATCTGTGACGGGAGAATTTAATCCTTTGCTCGTGGAGCTGTTACGCCAAGAGGATTTTTTACCAGTAACGGAAGAAGGGGACCGGGAGATTATACGTCAGGGTAAGGTTGACCTGCTGGGCATTAACTATTATCAGCCGCGCAGAGTCAAGGCCCGCGAAAGTCTGCCGAACCCGGACGCGCCTTTTGTGCCCGAACGTTACTTCGATTATTACGTTATGCCTGGTCGCAAGATGAATGAGATGCGGGGCTGGGAAATCTACGAAAAGGGAATATACGACATTTTGACTAATGTCAGAAAAAATTATGGTAACATCGAATGCTTCATTTCAGAAAATGGAATGGGCGTTCAGGGTGAGGAAAAATTCAGGGATGAACAGGGTATGATCCGCGATGACTATCGCATTGATTTTATCCGTGAGCATCTAAAATGGGTTCAACGAGCGATCTCGGAGGGCTCCAATGTGAAAGGCTATCACCTGTGGACGTTTATGGACAACTGGTCCTGGTCGAACGCCTATAAAAACCGCTATGGCTTTGTATCTGTCGACCTGCAGGACGGAGGTAAACGATCCGTTAAACAAAGTGGGCACTGGTTCAAGCAGGTGATCGAAAATAACGGATTTTAAGGTGGTCCTCTGGACCGCCTTTTTTTCTTCATCACCGAAAATGGACTATGCCGTATGCCGCTGGTGAGAAAGTGTAATGTTCGGTATACTTACTTATACCGTAATACCTTAACGTCCCGCCTGCAGAACAAAATGAACCAGCGATACCGATGTTTTGGTAAAATGCTGACATAAAACAATTTTTAGTACAGGTGGTAGACTGATGAATAAATACGAGCGGATTGCGCAAGAAGTCAAACAGCGGATTATGGATAAAACCTATAGCGGTGATGATCCGATCCCCGATGAAATCTCGCTGGCAAATGAGTTTCAGGTGAGTCGGATGACGATTAAGAGGGCATTGGATACATTGGTGATGGAAGGACTGTTGAATCGTAAAAGAGGGCACGGGACCTTTATCGTCAAATCGGTTCACAATGGTCCTGTTAACGTCGTCGTGAATGAAATGCTGGGCTTAACCAACGTCCTGCGCGGAAAAGAAATCAAAAATAAAATCGTAGCCTTTGACGTTCAATTTCCATCCGAGGAAGTAGCGGCTCATCTATTTATTGATGCCAATTCTCCTGTATATCACCTCATCCGTCTGCGTGTTGTAGAGGGCGAGCCCTATGTTATCGAGCGCACGTACATGCCCACGAAGCTGATAAGCGGTATTACCGAGCAGGTGCTGTATGGCTCGGTGTACAAACATATTAAGGAGGAGCTGGGCCTTAATATTGTCGGTTCACATCGTACAATCCGTGCGTCCAAGTCGACAGAACTGGATCGGGAGCATTTGGACTGTGCAGCGGATGATCCAATCTTGGAAATTGAGCAGGTGGGATATCTGGATACGGGTATTCCGTTTGAATACTCTTTCTCACGACATCGGTACGACAAATTTGTGTTTACCACAGTGAACCGGATGCGTTGATAAGTAAAGAATAAAAGAATAAGCATAAGGATTCGAGCTACAGATCTCGGATCCTTATGCTTTCTTTTGGTTAACCATTTAGGGGAAAAGGAGACGTTCTATTTTTTACAATAAGAAATAAAATTTTCTAACCATTGTATGATTCCAGTCTCGCGTAAAATAGCACCATCTAATACAAGATAATCGCCAAAGTTATCACTATCAAGAGGAGGAATAGTTTCATAGCGTTCTTTATTTTTGCGTAAATGTTCCAGCCTATCTTGATGTTGAAGCAGCTGATGTTCCAACAGATCTAATCGGGTTGTTACATCCAGATGATTAGAAAAATACATTCTCAGCCTAAACACATCTTTGGGAGTCGGTTCAATAGGCTCTGCTTTTTTTAACCATTGTAAAAAATCTTCTTTGCCTTCCTCCGTAATCGAATACAATTTTTTTTCTAAAATCTCTCCGCTAATTTGGATTTCGTAGACGATAAGTCCCTCATTAAGCAGCTTTTTTAATTCTGGATAGATCTGACTGTGCTTTGCAGTCCAAAACTCGCCTAAATCTCTACTGAATTCTTTACCGATATCATAACCAGTCATAGGTTCTTTATTTAACAAGCCTAGGATGGCATATTTTAAAGTTCTCATAAGGCTCTCTTCCTTATACATATTCGTCGTTTATTGGTTAAGTATAACATATTTAGCGAGTCCACAATAAAATTGATACATATATTCAAAAACACGTTCTACAAATCATATAAATACATACATGTTTCTGTTGATATATTCGAAAGTGCGTGTTAATATTAATTCGAAATATGTGAATGATTTCACAATACAACAACGAGGGAGAAGAAGATCTTAGTGGAACTTACAAAAAAGAGATGGATTATTCTGATTGCAAGCTGCTTTATTAATCTGTGTATTGGATCAATTTACGCGTGGAGTGTATTTTCTGCCCCAATGGCAGAATATTTGAGTAGCGTAACAGGACTTAGTTTAACACCGGGGAATTTGGCTATAGCATTTACGATTACAAATTCGGTAGGTCCTATCACGATGATTTCAGGTGGCTGGATTAATGATCGGTTCGGGCCCAAGAAAGTGATCTTTGTAGGGGGCTTGCTGTTTGGAGGCGGTATGATTTTATCAGGATTTGCAACATCTGTAGGTTACCTGGTATTGGCTTACGGTATCGTACTCGGCCTAGGAACGGGAATGGTTTACGGATGTACAATTAGCAACTCTATTAAGTTTTTCCCTGACAAAAGAGGATTAGTTGGCGGTATAACAACGGCTGCTTATGGAATAAGCTCAGTTATTATACCTCCTATTGCCAATAGTTTAATCAGTAGGTCTGGTGTGACATCAGCATTCATTATCATCGGTATAGCATTTCTTATTATTGTATGTGCTGCTTCTTTCTTCATTGAGAAATGTCCATCTGATTTTGTCCCTGCAGGATGGACACCCAAGACTGTAAATGTTGGCCGTTCTATTCAGAACGACAAAGACTGGAAAGGCATGCTCTCAAGCCCTCTGTTTTATATCATGATCTTGTTATTAATGTGTGGTGCTTTTGCCGGACTCATGTGTACATCACAAGCTTCTCCTATAGCTCAGAAAATGATTGGTATGTCTGCGGCAGCCGCTACGACAGTTGTTTCCGTATTGGCATTGTTTAACACGGGCGGACGAATCGTTGCAGGCTATATTTCGGACAAAATCGGTCGAATCAATACCCTGGCATTTTCTTCTGTCTTTTCGGTCATAGGACTCACATTGCTTTATTTTTCAGGCGAAGGTAGTGTGTTGACATTCTATATTGGTATTTCAGTTATTGGTTTATGCTTTGGTGCACTGATGGGGGTATTTCCTGGATTTACTGCCGATCAGTTTGGTGTGAGAAATAATAGTGTGAATTATGGAATTATGTTTATTGGATTTGCAACAGCAGGATACTTTGGCCCATCCATTATGAGTCATGTTTACAGCACAGACAGTAGCTATCAGAGAGCTTTTGTCATTGCGGCCGTACTTGGCATAACAGGACTTGTTCTAACATTTGTATATAAGTTGGCTGCCCGAAAAAATCAGAAGATGGCTGTGGATAAGAATTAGAAAGCTATCCATTAAACGTAAGAAAGCAAATAAATACAGATAAGGAGAATGAAATCATGCAAAGAAAATATCCAAACCTATGTAAACCAATCACGATTGGAAATGTGACTTTCAGAAATAGAATGTTTGGCTCTCCTATGGGAGGTACAGATATTACAGCTGACTGCACTATTGGACCGAAATCTACAGCTTTTTATGAATTAAGAGCCAAAGGCGGTGCTGCGTCAGTCACGGTCAGTGAAGTTGTAGTTCATCCCGAAACGGAAGCTTCCCATATGTACCATCTGGATCTGGGGACAGTAGATTCTCTTGCTAGTTTTACCTATACTGCAGACGCTATTCGCCGTCACGGGGCAATTGCCAGTGTGGAATTGTCTCATTCTGGACAGTATGCGGGAACTTATCTGACTGACAAAAATAAGAAACAAGGACTTGCTCAGTGGGGACCCAGCCCCGGAGTACGCCCGGACGGCAGAGAAGTAAAGGAACTTTCGCAAGAACTAATTGATGATATCGTAGCAGCTTATGGTAGATGTGCTGGACTTGCCAAGAGAGCAGGTTATGAAATGATTATGGTTCATGGCGGACATGGATGGTTGATTAATCAGTTTTTTTCTCCTTATTTCAACCGCAGAACAGACAAGTATGGCGGATCTTTGGAAAACAGGGTGCGTTTTGCACAGGAGGTTCTGGACAGTGTCCGTGAAGCGGTGGGTTCTGGCTTCCCAATCGAGTTTAGAATGAGTGGTTCGGAGTTATTTGAAGGCGGCTATGACCTGACAGAAGGTATAGAAATTGCTAAATTAATCGAATCAAGAGTCGATTTGCTCCATGTATCTGCTGGAACTTATCAGACAGGCTTTGGTATCACACATCCTTCGATGTTCTTGCCTCATGGAAGTAACGTTTATCTTGCAGCAGAGATTAAGAAGCATGTAAGTGTTCCGGTTGCAACGGTCGGCGGATTAAATGACCCAGCTCAAATGGAAGAAATCATTGCCAGCGGCCAGGCGGATGTTGTTGAAATGGCTCGCGCACTGCTGGCTGATCCAGAGCTTCCAAAAAAGGTGATGAGTAACCGCGACGAGGACATTATTAAATGTCTGAGATGCTTCACCTGTATGGCTGAACGTGCAGAAACATCCACAAGACGCTGTACGGTTAACCCATTAATTGGTCGTGAAATGGATGGAACAGAAATATATCCTTCCCCTAATCCACGTAAGGTTCTAGTAGCCGGCGGAGGCCCAGGCGGACTTTATGCAGCTCTTACTGCAGCTAAACGGGGACATAAAGTCATTCTATGTGAGAAGTCTGACGAGATAGGTGGTATCTTGAGGGGAGAACAGGCGATTCCTTTTAAATATGAGATGTATGAGTTAGGTGTTACTCTCGGAAAACTGGCCAAAGACGCTGGCGTTGAGATTCGCTTGAATACACCTGTTACTAAAGAGTATGCGGAGAAAGAAAATGTGGATGCGTTAATTATAGCGGTTGGTTCCGCACCGCTTGTTCCTCCGATTCCTGGATTGAATGGTGATAACGTAGTTATTGTGAATAACTACTACCTGGAGAAGGACAAAGTCAGCGATAGCGTAGTCGTATTGGGAGGCGGTCTGGCAGGCTGTGAAGCAGCCATTCACTTTGCCCAGGAAGGTAAGACTGTTCATCTGGTAGAGATGAGAGCAGAGCTGGCTCCAGATGCTAATATTAGACATCGTCCCATTATGCTAAAAGAAATCGAAAAGAATAACATTCAAGTTCATTTAGGATTTAAAGGGCTATGTGTTACAAAAGAAGGTGTTGTTTGCGCTGATTCAAATGGTGAAGAACATCTTGTTCCAGGTACTTCAGTCATTTGTGCGCTTGGACAACGAGCAAGAAGAAACGTAGTAGATGAGTTAATGGATTGTGCACCTTATGTTTCACAAATCGGAGATTGTGTGAAGGCATCTACGATCACGACTGCAATCTATCAAGGATATCATGCAGCGCTTGATATCTAATGACCTGCGACTCACTGTCACCACCTGGCCTGGGACGCTTCTGGAAGTTTAAGAGAGGCACTCGAACATAGCGGTTCAACACAAATCGCACAACTCCTGCAATGGGTACAACATTGCGCAAGAGTTGTGCGATATTTTTTTAAGATTACAGATTGTATGGATGGTCAGCATGGCATAGCCTTTGGTGAATTTGCCCGTAAGGTCTTACGATCTCAAGGGTTTAAGGCAATATTCCAGACGCGAAAGTTAGTTACCAAGCAACCTTACTTCATGCACAGTCGGGGTATACCAGTTGTTCGGGTTATTAAATAACACCGCATTGACGAGATTAATTCGTACATAGCGTGCCTGGAAGTTAACCTTGTCGCTGGTAAAACCATACGAAGTATTACCAGTGCGGTCAATGGTGGAATAGTTAGTTCCATCCACGCTGTATTCAATTTTATATTTATAATACGCCTCAGATCCTTTGTACATAAACCAGGAAATATCCACTTCGCTGATTGTCTTCGTGCTGCCCAGATCAACCTGCCACCAGGCGGGCCAGGATGCAGATGCGGCCTTCCATGAGGTTTGGGCGTTGCCGTCATTCGCCAGCGAAGCCGGAGAGCCGGATGCGACTGAGTTAGCAGTCGCCGTTTTGCCTTGCGCGTGATTCACAAGCGAAGGCAGAATCACGTTGCCTGTCGCGGCATCCAGATCCCAACTGCTGTACCAGTTCAGCGTTGCCGTTTTGCTGGAGTCATTCAGGGTCAGCGGTAGCCATATAAACTTGTGGTCGCTCAGATTGAGCGGATTCCAACGATCGCCCATATAGATGTAGCTGGTTCCTGCACTGCCTGTAATGGTGGCGATGGAGTGAATCTGCGAGCCGTAGGCTGCCGGGTCACCGAAGGGTGAAAGAGCAGACCAGCTTCCCGTCATGGAGCTGGCGGTTGCATAAGCACCCTGATTCGGATACCAGCCGGATGCCTGTGAGGTAAACAGATAGTAGGTGTTGTTCTTTTTTACAACAGCAGGGGCTTCACGGTAACCATTCTCGAAAATCCAACCAACAAACGATTGCACGCCCATATAATCGTCGGTCAGCTTGAAGATCGCCATCGTATCGTTGGCGCCGCCATTTTTGCGAGAAGCGGTAACGAGGTAGCCACTGCCGTCCGTATCCGTGAATACGGTCATATCGCGGGATTCATAATTCAGCGGGCGGAAGCTGCCTTGATAGGCAAAAGTTCCGTCTGGTGTATCGCTGGTAGCAACAGCTACGCGACCTAGCGAATAATCGGTGCCATTTTCATAATGAGCCCATAGCACGTATTTTCCGGTTGCTTTGTTATAAATGACCTTGGGACGCTCAATTTTGCTGGAATTCAGCTCAGGGGCGGAATCCTTGGTGAGAATACTGCTGCGGAAGGACCAATTTTTCAGATCGGTTGAGGTATATACGTTCACTTTTTCAAATTTCCAGTTCTCGGCATGCTCGCCGTACCAATAATAAGTAGAGCCTACTTTTAGAATATTGCCGCTGTTCGCCTGAATCGGATTACCTGCGGTATCCTTCCAATCCGTTCCATTTGTAATGGCAGTGCTTGCTGCTGCGTTCAGCGATAGTGCTGCATCAGCATGAATGGTATCCAAACCATTCAGCGCTTCGACTCCATAGGTTGCATGGGTCACACCTGTCGTATTGGCATGTGCTGCATTCGGTTGAAGCCCTGTACCGACCACTGCAAGTATGATGCATATCCATGCGCCCAGCCATTTTCTATTGATTAACTCCACGATATCATCTGCCTCCCTTAATGCGGATAGGATGGGCCAGAAGGGCTTGTCCGGCACCTCATCTTCAATTTTACCTTAATTGGAAGCGTTTACAAGTGGAATAAATTGAAGTTTTTAGAATGGTGAAACCGTAAAGGGGGAAGGTCATTGATTATATTCTGAAATGTTTATGATTGTGCGCTTTGTCATTGACACGTTCGCAAATTATTTCAAATTTAAAGTGACTGCAATCACATAAATGGTTACTTTATGTGGGTATACTGGGCTGTAAATGGAGGGTTAACAATGGGGTGCATATGTTGAAACACCCTTTGTTCATCTTATTTTGGAGAGAAGAGGGATACAAAGATGCTGAGTGAGCAAACCATTGCAACGATAAAATCGACTGTACCTGTTTTGGAGGTTCATGGAACTACGATCACCAAGCGCTTTTACCAAATGATGTTCGAGGCTCATCCCGAGCTGCTGAATATATTCAATCACGCTAACCAGAAGCAAGGACGTCAGCAAGGGGCGCTGGCCAATGCTGTATATGCGGCTGCACAGCACATTGATCGTCTGGAGGAAATCCTTCCGGTGGTGCGGCAGATTGCACACAAGCATCGCAGTTTGGGAATTAAGCCTGAGCATTATCCTATCGTCGGAAAATATCTGCTCGCTGCGATCAAGGACGTGTTGGGGGATGCGGCTACAGACGAGATCATCGCCGCATGGGCCGAGGCCTATGGTGTGATCGCTAATGTATTTATAGACGTGGAAGCTGAAATGTACAAGGAGGCTGGACAGCAGCAGGGAGGCTGGTCAGACTTTAAGAGCTTTGTTGTGCAGAAAAAGGTCAAGGAAAGCGACCAAATTACGTCCTTTTATCTGGTGCCGCAGGATGGACAGGTGCTGCCTGAATTCGAGCCTGGGCAATATATCAGCTTAAAGATGGAAATTCTGGGCGAACACAATACCCACATTCGTCAATACAGTCTTTCGGATGCACCGGGCCAACCTCACTACCGGATCTCCGTAAAGCGCGAGGATGAAGTAGGGTCCCGTCCGGCAGGTAAAGTATCCGTGTATCTGCATGAGCAGGTGCAAGAGGGTGATGTGCTTCAGGTATCTGCACCGGCGGGTGATTTTACGCTGGATCGGGCAGATCGCAGACCTGTCGTACTGATCAGCGGTGGGGTCGGGCTAACACCGATGGTCAGTATGCTGGCTTCCTTGGTGAAGTCTGCCCCGGATCGCTCTGTCACCTTTGTCCATGCAGCAGTCAACGGGGATAACCATGCTCTGCGTAATGAGGTGGAAAAGCTGGTCGCCACACATGCACAGGCCGCAGTTCGGTGGTGTTATAGCAGACCAACCGAGCAGGATCGGCTGGCACAGGCTTTTCACAAGGAAGGCCGTTTGGATCTGGCCTGGTTGCAATCCGTGATACCGGAACGTAATGCGCAGTATTACTTTTGCGGCCCTGAGGGATTCATGCAATCGGTGTATGCTCTTTTGAAGGAGTGGAATATCCCTGCTTCGGATATCCACTATGAATTTTTTGGCCCTGCCAGAGCGTGGGAAGCCGAAGCGCAGTGAGAAGTTTAAAAAGGCGAAGGATAGTTTCCTTCGCCTTTGTTGATCATCACGTTTGGAGTTTATATTAATGCTGCTCGTGTTACATAAATGTCGGTAATCCTCAGATTGTTCCGTCCTGACCGGGAGGTCGCAGAAATGCTGCACGATGTGGCATATACTGGCGTAAAGCCTCCGGAATACGGATCGATCCGTCCTCTTGCTGATGATTCTCCAGCAGCGGGATCAAAATACGGGGTGAAGCGACTGCCGTATTGTTGAGCGTGTAGGCATATTGCAGCTTGCCGTTCACATCCCGGTAGCGGATGTTGGAACGCCGCGCCTGAAAATTAAGCAATTGGGACGACGAATGCGTCTCGCCGTAAGCCTGTCGGCTAGGCATCCATGTCTCAATATCCACCTGCTTGTAAGTTTTTTGCGCCATATCGCCTGTACAGACGGCCATTTTGCGGTAAGGCAGCTCCAGCAGTTGAAGCAGGTCTTCCGCATTGCGCGTAATTTCCTGAAACATCTGCTCCGAAGCGTCCAGACTGGCTTCGCAGATCACCACCTGCTCGACCTTGGCGAACTGGTGAACACGATACAGTCCGTGTACATCTCTACCGGCCGAGCCGACCTCATTACGGAAGCATACCGACACGGCTGCCAACCGGATGGGGTCCGTAACGTCCACGATTTCACCGCTGTAATACGAGACAAGCGGAACCTCCGAGGTACCGACGAGCCATTGATCCTCTCCTGCGATACGGTACGTCTGATCCACCCCGAGCGGGAAGAAGCCAGTGCTGTGCATCGCCTCGGCGCGTACCATCAGCGGAACGTCCAGCAGTTGAAAGCCCCGTTCGGTCAGCAGGTCCACAGCAAGTTGCTGTACTGCCCGGTGCAACGTGACTCCGGCTCCTGTCAGGTAGTAGTTCCGGGTTCCGGCTGTTTTGACGCCGCGGGGAACGTCGATCAGGCTGTGAAGCTGACCGAGCGCCATATGATCGCGTGGCTCAAATCCCAAATCGGGAACCGTACCGACCCGCTCCAGTTCTACATTATCCTCATCCGATCTGCCCCGTGGTGTATCAGGCGAAACGATATTAGGAACCAGAAGCATGAGCTGTTGAAACTGCTCCTCCACTTCCCGCTGCGGGGCTTCCAGACGGTCTAACTGTCCGTTAATTTCTTTGACCCGCCGCTTGGTTTCTTCCACCTGATCGCTCTTCCCGGCATGAATCAGCGCGCCAATATCCTGACTACACTGATTCCGCGTCTGACGGAGTTGCTCCACTTCCTGAAGCAACTGCTTTCTCCGGTTATCCAGGGTGAGCAGCTCTGCAACCGAGACCTGTATTCCTTTTCCATTTGCTACTGCCTGAACCCGTTCCTGATGTTCTCTGATCCACTTGATATCCAACATGACACCGCACTCCTTTTCGGATAAAAATACAAAAAGCGCCCTCATCCACATGGGACGAGGAGCGCTTTGATCTCGCGGTGCCACCCAAATTGACCGGACAGCATGACAGATGTCATGACTATCCAATCCACTTTGCTCCGCTGTAACGGGCGGGTGTCCGGTTTACTTAGGAATACATGTTCATCTTGTACACTCATGTATGTTCCTTGGCGTAAACGCCTCCGAGTTGGATGCTCTTCACGGGCGTAATGTCGTTTGCTTTTTTGTTAGTATACGGATTTTTGGCAGGTTAATCAAGCTACAACAACTTTTTAAGCTGCGATATACGGCCTTGCGACACGCCAAGCCATTGTGCATATTCGCCCTGCTTGGCATGGGGATGTTCATGTACCATTTTTCTTAGACGCTCGACTAATCGTTGTGATGATTGGTTGACTCTCTTTCCTTAGTACGCAGGTTTCTTAACCATTGGAGCAGGAGTGCGACTAACGCCTATATTTCCTTTTATCTCTTGTATACATTTTTTACATAAAAGTGAATTTCTAAAATAGGTCAGATCTTCGTCAGCATTACATAGGTTACAGGCGACCCCGATATACTTTCGCATACTTAAAAAACCCGTTTCAATATCCATATAAAATTCTAAAGGATCGCCAACATCGATACCCATAGACATCCGCATTTCTTTAGGAATAACGATTCGGCCTAACTGATCTAAAGATCGAGTCATACCTGTATTCTTCATATGATGTCCTCCTTCTTCATCTGTCTTGGCAAAGCTCATTCCTCCAGTTGGACACTTGCCTGATCGAACACTTGTTGTATGAGCTGGCTTATGCGAGCTTCTGGGATACCCAACATGCCAGCATATTGCTGTTGTGTAGCATGTGGATGGCTTTCATATAGATCTAAAAGAAGCTGGGCCATGATCTCTTTGGGCTGAAAGGCTTGTACACGCATAGATACGGTCTTGAGCATATAGTTGCAATTTTTACATATGAGAAAGCCTTTGAAACCACTTAATTCTTCAGTAGAGAGACAAAAATGACAAGACTGCCCGTAGTATCTTTGTAGTAATAGCGTACCCGTCTTTTCATCTGCAAAAAATTCAATAGAATGACCGTGAAAAATATCGCATGTATACAGGATTTCCTTGGGAATGACCAAGCGCCCTGTAGGGTCTAAGTTTTTTGTCATTTTTACATGAGGCATTGCCAAAAGACCTCCTATTACCAAGATAAAAAGCAATAAAATAGAAGTATTTATTGTTATTCCAAAATGTGGTACCATCAGGAGTAGGTAAAACTTTTATCATATTATAAGTTTCCAAAATATATTTTTAAAAAAAATGTGTATCATATTAAAGTTCACGCTGAAAGGGTGGTTTATTTATGGAAATCACACCTAAGATTAGAGCAGAATTAGAAAGATACCTAAAACAAGCAGGCTTGAGCATGACCGGGTTTGGACACATTGCTGGCATGAATCCGGGTACGGTGAGCGGTATTATAACGGGTAATCGTACCATTTCGGTGCACCAATTGGATCGCATTACGTTAGGAATGAATTTACCAGCAGACCATTTCTATGAAAGATATATTGAAGAAAGTGTGATAGATGCACCGCTGAACTGGAAAAGAATTAGCCCGTTCTTGTACCGCTGTGTGCAGTTTCAGCGCGTAGACTGTTTGCAAAAAGTAGTAAGTGTGCTGCTGGATAATCTGGGCTATCTTCCTTATCTCTTTGCATTAGCAGAGGATTGTTATGAACAAGATTATCGGGAAGCAGCGGCTTACCTATACGAGAACATCGCCGAGGGCGAAAAACAGCAGCATTCGGAACGACTTGCGATCTGCCACTATCGCTTGTTCACCATTGCGATAGGAAAGGATCAGAATCGCAATATGGACGCCGCCGCCAAATTTGAATCGTTTGTTCATCGCTTGCATGAGATGGATCAGCTAGATGCGCTGAAAGATTTAGCGAATGTGTACAGAGCATTGAGCCAGTGGGACAAGGTATATAAGTATGCAAAGCAGATGGGACAGCTAGGGATAATATACTATGGCATGGTTCATAACTCTGAGCGCAAGGAAAAAGAACCACAAAAGAAGCTAAGTAGGCCGCTTTTTGTATACATAGCTTACGCCGAATTGATGTGTGCTCATGCTTGTGATGCAAAAGGAGATCATGAGCAGGCATTAGTACATCTTCAAGGCTATGCTGATCTAAGCTGGGTTAAGGAAACTGACCCGGACACACTCCATTGGATGGGGCAATTTCAGCGATGGGTGAAAATTAATACGTACGTAAATAAGCTGATGTCGGGAGATGTGAGTATCCTGCCGGATTACGTTGAATATATAGCTGGTGAGAAACATATTTTTAACGAACTCTTAAACGTCATTGAAGCAGCCAATCGTTATAACATAGATGTGGATCATATTTTCCAGCGCTTTGAATCTAAAATTGCAGCATATCAGGAACCATCTTCTGTTGATCCATTTTTACTGCAACAGCGTGCACGGTTTTGGTACAAGATGGCTAAGTACAGCCTTAATAAAGGAAGATATTCATATGGTTTCAAATGTTTAATAGACGCTTTAGAAAAAGCTGGTACAATTAATCATGTACTACTTATTGCCAATTGTGCAGGTTTATTTGACTGCTTCAGGGCATACGCCGCTCCTGAAATATTGGCTCAGTTTCATTCTACTTACCAGGAGGTGTGGAAAGAAAATGATCAAAAAGATGGCTTTGCTCTTGGCAGCAATTAGCTTTGTACTGGTACTCGTGCTACCAGTTCAGCCTAAAGATCCTACCCTGGGTACATTCAAACCGCAAGACCACGTTGGTACAGCTTGATCCGAGCACTATTTCATTACCATTGACCAGCCTAGCCGCTGGTCTTTTTTTGTTATATTATGCTGATTTTTGATTGCTAAAATAGCCATTCATATTTCCACATTCCATCCTAAAATGAGATACATTAGGAGGGAATGCGCTATGAATACAGATGAAACGTTAAATCAACAGTTGGAAGATGCCCGGCAACGATTGCATGATCTGTACAAACAATATGGTTTCGGACATGCCTGTGTGCTTGAACAGTCTATGTTTTTGGATGAACTGATTAATCAGTACAACCGTATGTTTCAGACCAAGAAGCTGACCCAACTGATATAACCCAACATCCTCATGCTTTCAGAGCCACATCACCTACATTGTTTTTCTTGCCTTAGCATGACGCCTGGTTTCGTTCAAGTAAATAAAACAGATGCCGTTTATGCAAAACTATTCCTCCTCTCATCTAACTAGTATAATCATTCTATATAATGGCTTTTTTAAAAGAAAAATACAATAACATGTCATAAAATGTAATTAATT
The DNA here is from genome assembly GCF_014858585.1 of Paenibacillus sp. 23TSA30-6. Lineage (NCBI taxonomy): Bacteria > Bacillati > Bacillota > Bacilli > Caryophanales > Paenibacillaceae > Paenibacillus > Paenibacillus sp. 23TSA30-6. The sequence continues at coordinate 162,716 of NZ_SLTL01000005.1, forward strand.
TGGAGTGATAAGGTAAGAGTTAATGCACATATTAATTTCAAAAACCAACCAATGACCAATAAAATCTATCCTTTGACCTAAAGGAAATGGCAATGCAAGCTTGTTAAAAGCATTGTAAGGTTAGCTATCTAGGAGAGGGGATTCATTTATAGTGGATTGTTGAACATTTGCGTAGAAAAACAGAAATCGTGTGATATTATTATTATTGAAATAATTACCATTGATAAAAAAATATAATAATAATGCAATATATTTATAATGTGATTTCACATGCAATTTTCTTCACTCTACTTTTTGCTCGATTACATAAGATTACATACTTACATGTTTATTAGCGTTGTTAGTCGCTTTTTTTGTGAGTTTCTATGCAATAAAAGTTTCTATAAAATAATATTATTTGGAGAAATAATCTATGAAAAAGAACAAATTATTGATTGCATCAGCCTTATCTGTTAGTTTGCTGGGGGCTGCTGCCATATCAAGTGCAATTTTTGCGGATTCAGAAGTAACTGATTCTGCGAATATATCCACTACGGCGACCCAAGATGTTGGTACAACAACTACTGGTGACCATGTAGTAACTCCTCAAAACGTCGGAAATACTTTCGGCAGTAGAGTACAAGGAGGTGCAACTGTCCAAAGTTCCTTTGATGTTCCTAGAGGATATGGCCATGTTAAACTTACTCTGAAAAATAACTCTAGTTATCCAGTTAGAGTAAGTTTATTGCACAATGATTCAGGTAAAGAGTACATCTCTGGAACAAGAATCTCGCCTGGCAGTTCAATTACTTGGAGAAGTACTGATGAAGGTTACACAGACGGTTTGCGTTCAGGAAGCTACACTCTTCAATGGCGTGGTGGCGATTATAACGTTAATGCGGAATTCAATGGAATTGCCGGTTCACGGCCTGCGGATATCAGATAGCTTAACGGCTACTTTGTAGAACAACTTAATCATCCTGACAGGACCAAAACGAAGGATGGATTGTTTGTAAAAACACTTCAGTCAAAATGAAGTAGTTTACGATGTTCCAGAGGCTACAGATAAAACCAAAGTAATTATTGCATATGACGCTACTTATGTTAAGGAAGAATAACAAGTAAATTGTATTCAGGAGGCGGCCTCATTGGGGCCGCCTTTTTAATATTAAGTTAGTGCGATTTGTTCAACAGGTGTAGGATTTTTCTTTAGAAATTTCGTGATTCACAGAGGAATATTAAATCGGGAGAATAAACAGACCCAGGTTCAAGGTGGCGAAATCACTATACCAATTTAAGGGTCTGTTTTAAATTCAGGAGGTTATTAAGATGAAAAAAGTAAAAATTATTTTTCTCACATCTGCTCTCCTGTGTATACTCATAGTCACGGGCTGTAACGATTCTGCACAACAAGATAGCAGCAAACCCAATGTTCCTTCTCCAACTGTACAAGTGGATGATACCAAGAAAAGTTCATCGCTTAGCTATAAACAATACCGTGATTTGTTCAGTGATATGTCTCAAGAACTCCAACCAGCACCATTTAATTTCCTGGAGAACACGAAGGGAAACAATATCGTTGCTTTTGATAAAGAATGGTCATTTGGCACTAGATCTATGCTAACCCTGGATGGTCAACCAACAAACGAGGAGACGCAAGAGAGGATCATCTACAAGAAAAAAGATGGAACTTTGCTACTGTGTAAGGAAGAATCCTACGGGGTTCTTCCTTTTTTTGTGGAAATCTAGAACGCTTAGATAAATCTGAACTATACACTCTACTTTATTTCTTTGGATGACTTACTTTTTTCATCATGATCCTTCCAATAAAAATAAATACAAAGAAAAATTAAGATCAGTGGGAATAAGTAAAAAGCATCATTAAATCCTGTGGAATGGGTGACTCTCAAATCGTATAAAAGCCAAAACATGGACATGCTTGCGATCAAGGCTATAGTGCCACTTATTGAATACATGTATATTTCTCCTTTCAATTCCGATTTCATGTTTACGAAGAGAAGAGGTAGGCTTTATTTCTTATGTATATCCATTCTACTTCATTTGCGATGATGAAACTGGAAGAATAGCCTCAATTCAGCGTCCAAAATGGGCTATAGTCTCTATAATGCTTTTTTAATTTGATGTAAAATGTAATGATTACCAAAATGGACAGTGATGGAGGGAAACATGAAGGATTTTAAAGATCGTTTACATACGATCCGCCAAGAGCAGAACAAGCTGCTTAAGGAATATCAGACGTTAATTGCGGACTATGAAGCCTCGGATGTCATTCTGGAGAATGAGGTGTTACGGAAGAAATTTGAGGATGTTCAGGCCCGCTGCCTTCGTCTGGAAGAGCGGGTACAACATATCGAGCAGGAAAATGGAAAGCTGCGCACGGCACTGACGGAGCAAATGCTGAGCGAGAAGGCCAATATGATCCGCATCTCGCGTGAAAAGCTGGAAACCTATTTTGCTTCCAGAACAGCAGAAGGGACGAACCGATTGACTGCCTTTGAGTACGGGGCTAAAAATCGTGTAGACCAGCTTATTCAGCAAAGCACTCATGAGCTTAAAGAGGATCAGGACGAGATCGTCGCCAGATTGCGGCAGTTCTCGGAGGAGATCCGTGAGCGGATCATGGAGCAGCGCCGACGTTTCCAAGAGGCTGAGCAAAATCTGCTTCATCATACGGCGAACGGGCTGGACCAGCTTCAAGAAGAAGAGATCAGCGAAGAAACGATGCAAAAGCGCATGAAGCAGAATCAGTTCGAAATGAAGCTGGGCTTGAACTGGATCAACAAGCTGGGGATTTTGCTCATTATTTTAGGTGTAGGAGCTGCCTTTAAATATTCATATTCCAACTGGTTTACAGGAAATATGAAGGGCGTAGCCTTCTTTCTGTTAGGAGCGCTGATGCTGGGCGGCGGCGAGTGGTTGTACCGCAAACAGAAGCAGACCTTTGCGCTCGGAATATTGGGCGGCGGTATTTCGGTGCTGTACGGGTCGATTTTTTACAGCTACTTCTTACTGGAAATTATAGGGATGTATACGGGCATTGGTCTATCCGTGCTGGTGACGGTGACCGCTGTGCTGCTGTCGTTAAGGTATGAATCCCGAACGATTTGTTCTTTTGGATTGGTAGGGGGGTATCTCCCGTTGTTTTCCTATATGGCGGCGAACGGGCTGGAAGGGAACTCGGTTTACATCGCCATGGGCTACCTGTTCCTGCTGAACCTGCTGATTCTGCTTGTATCCTTCCGCAAACGCTGGGTCGTCGTGCAATATATCAGCTTTCTGCTGAATACACCCCTGATGATTGTACTGGTATGGTTGTCGGATAGCACGACTGCAAGCATGTTGTATGCAGTTATTACATTTGCAATGTACCTCGGGATGACGCTCTGGGTGCCGTTCCGATTAAAAGAAAAGCTATCCTGGCTGGATTTCTCCCTGCTGGCTCTGAACACAGTCGTAAGCTGTACCGTGCTGTACTCTCTGTTCGACGATGCGGGCCTGGATGATTACAAAGGCTTGCTGGCACTCGTCTTTTGCCTGGTGTATGGGGGCTTGGCGCAATGGGTCAGCAGATTTATTCCGGAAGAGAAACAGACAAAGGTATTGTTTTATGCCACCTCCTTGACCTTCGCCATTCTGATGATTCCGTTCCAGTTTGGAGTGAAATGGCTGTCGATGGGCTGGCTAATCGAGTCCGTTCTCCTGACGTTGTATGGAAACCGTTATCGATTGAAGGAATTGGAGCGGGCGGGCTGGGGCATTTTATTACTGTGTCTGGGCGCCTTCTTTTTCGTCGATTTTCCTATATATCTGCTGTCCGGATTTGAGACGGACTATTTTGGTCTTAAATATACGCTCATTACGCTGGGTATGCTGATCGTTACCGTCTTTTATGCGATTCAATTCAGCCGCCCGGATGCTTTCAAAACCAATCGTTTGTACGAAATGCGTATTATGCAAGGGTTTAAATATGTAGCTTTGGTGAACGTGTACTGCTATCTCTTGTATGAAGCCGGGCATTGGTATGACATCGTCGTATCGGACGGATTTTCACACTATACCTTGTACAAGGTATTGCTGTACACCTGCGTATCGCTGATTTTGGCTTATTTCCTGCCTAAGGTGAAGCTGCTGTACGATCGGGTGATTAAATACTACAGCCTGGTTCTATACATCATAGGCTATGCGTTGGGATTGTTGGTTACCGTAGCGGTGCCGACCTTGCATGAAAATTACGCGCAAAATACGGTTGCTGATTATGTAGCGTTGGTGGTGCTTGTCGCCTTCAATGTATTGGTCTTCTTCAGCAGCAGGGATTTCCTGAACGCTTTGATGACACGCCATTATAGAAGCACAGAGTTGTATCCGGTCATTATGGGTGTATATTTGCTGGGCATTATTACTGCCTTCCTCGGAGTTCAGTTCCGTCTGGGGGATGCAGGTCTCGCATTCAGTCTGGTGTATCTATTGCTGGCGATTCTGTATATCGTATACGGCTTCCTCAAGCGGGTAGTCTATATTCGCAGATTCGGCCTGGGATTGACCCTGCTGTCGACAGGTAAGCTGCTGCTGTATGACCTGCATCTGTTAACGACAGGAAGCACCATCGTAGCTTACTTCTCTTTTGGTGTGGTATTATTGGCGATTTCGTATATTTATCAAAAAGTATCGAATCGCATGGGAGAGGCCATTATAAAGAAGGATGTTGAAGGAGAAACGTAGTTTTTTGTAGGATTATGTAGATATCCGACAATATGAAAATAAATTTGATAATAGTGAAAAATATTGTATGACCTTACATCCTACTTACGCTATAATGAGTAAAAATTATTCATGTACGCATGCTAATGTTTGCGGAAGTAGAGAGAATGAGGGGGATATAATGAATTTGAGCAAGGGGCAGAATAGCCTGAACGATAAAAATGAACGCTTCTCGTCAGCCGGGTTCATATTGGCAGCGATCGGGAGTGCGGCAGGACTAGGTAACATTTGGAAATTCCCATATATTACTGGACAGTATGGCGGAGCTGCATTTTTCTTGTTGTTTATTGTCTGCCTGTTGCTGGTTGGTTTGCCTGTATTGCTGGCTGAGCTGGCGCTTGGTCGAGCGGGCCGAGGAAGTGCTGCTTCTGCAATGGTAAAAGTAGGCGGTCATCCGATTTGGGGCAAGATGAGCATCATGTTTGTTATCGTGCCGTTTGTTATTTTATCGTTCTATGCCATTGTAGGAGGCTGGACACTGCATTATGCTGTAGAGGCATTTAGCGGAAATTTGTTTTCAAATAAGGATTTTGCTGGACAGTTTGCTTCCTTTTCTTCCGGCTACGCTCCGTTGGTTTGGCTGTTAGTCGTTTTTGCATTTACGGCAGTCGTGGTTACCCTTGGGGTATCGAACGGGATTGAAAAGTTCAATAAAATTTTGATTCCTGCCAAGGTTATTCTGTTGCTCGTGTTAATGATAAATGCTCTTATGCTGCCAGGCTCTGGTGCGGGTGTATCCTTCTTTCTGAATCCTGACTTTTCTAAGCTTAGTATAGAGTCTGCATTGGTTGCTTTGGGACATGCCTTCTTCTCGCTCTCACTGGGGATGGGGATTATGGTCACGTACGGTGCTTATGTGGATCGTCGCCAATCGCTGGGTGGAGCCATGCTGGCAGTTGGTGGCGGGGATTTAATTTATGCGTTTATCGCAGGTATGATTATTTTCCCTACAACCTTCTCCTTTGGTATTAACCCGGCTCAAGGGCCGTCTCTGGTCTTTATTGCTTTACCGGCTGCGTTCTCTGCCATGCCTTTCGGCGCTTTCTTCGGCGGTTTGTTCTTCGTACTGCTGGCGGTTGCTGCATTAGGTTCTATGGTATCCTTGCTGGAAGTACCCGTAGCCTATGTTATGGAGCGGTTCCGTTGGAGCCGGGTTCGCTCGGTTATCGTCGTATCTGTCCTGTGCCTGTTGCTGGGTATCCCTTCTGCATTGTCCATGGGACTGGTTCCGGAATTAAAAGTTGGCGGTAAATCATTCTTCGATTTCGTTGACTTCACAGCTTCCAACATCTTCTTGCCATTAGGCGGCTTGTTGATTGTTATATTCACAGGCTACTACTGGAAGACTGCGGGTGAGCAGGCGAATCTTAAACCCTTCTGGTTCCGCATATGGCTGTTTGGTCTTCGGTATGTTGCACCAGTCCTGATGTTATTGGTATTCCTGCATACCTCAGGCATCATTAAATTTTAAGCTCAAATCAATAAAAAGGCATTTTCTTCCGAAGGGAAGGGATGCCTTTTTTTGTATACCTATCAGTGGTTACCTAACTGTGGAAAGGAGTGATATAATAAAAACATTGTCATTAATTTTAACTTCAATGAAATCATTACGAATATGAAGTTCTATATAATGAACGAAAAGGCTACAGAGCATCGCACAAAACGATGTGCAGGAGAGGGAAAGGGCAGAAGAGCATTGAAACAGACAGGGAGCTTGAATTTGCATGAAGGATGGCGGCTGAAATGAAGTCTAATCCGTTGCCATCACAACGTCGTTATATGCCGGGATTGGACGGGTTAAGAGCGCTGGCGGTCATCGCAGTCATTGTGTATCATCTGAATCCGGATTGGTTGCCGGGAGGCTTGTTGGGTGTAGGCGTTTTTTTTACGTTATCGGGGTATTTAATCACAGATATTCTGGTCAGTCAGTGGGATACATATCATAGTTTTAAAATGAAAGATTTCTGGTTGCGTCGGGCCAGAAGGCTGCTGCCTGCCATGTTGACGGTTGTAGCCGTCATTGTCCTGTGCTCGTTGCTTTTCGATCCGTCACGGCTTACGGCCTTGCGCGGAGATGTACCTGCTGCATTGGTATATATGAGTAACTGGTGGTTTATTTTTCATCAGGTATCGTATTTTGAAAGCTTTGGTCCACCTTCGCCGCTTGGACATCTGTGGTCGCTGGCGGTGGAGGAACAATTCTATATCCTGTGGCCGTTAATGCTGGCGCTTGGGCTGAAATATATGCCCAAGCGTATTGTGCTCGCAGGCTGGGTAACTTGCCTGGCGTTGATCTCTGCGTTGCTGATGGCAGTAATTTACGTGCCCGGAACTGATCCCAGCCGGGTGTATTATGGCACGGATACGCGTGGATTCGCCCTGCTGATCGGTGCCGCGCTTGCCTTGGTATGGCCTAGTAGCAAGCTGAAAGGGCAAGCATCTGCCAAGGCACGGTTGCTGTTGGACGGCATCGGGGCTGTAAGCCTGCTACTGCTGTGTCACTGGGCATGGGCCTCAAATGAATATGACCCTTCTTTGTATCGGGGTGGCTTATTGGGCATAGCTTTGGTCACTGCTATTGTGGTCGCAGTGTTAGCGCATCCGGTGAGCCATCTGGGGAAGCTGCTTGGACTCAAGCCGCTGCGCTGGATCGGTGCCCGTTCCTACGGGCTATACCTGTGGCATGTTCCGGTTATCACCCTGACGACACCGCAGGTGGATACCGAGGGTGTGCATGTGCTGCGAATCATTTTACAACTATTAGCAACGGTACTGCTGGCTTCCCTCTCCTTTAAATATATCGAGGAACCGATCCGTCACGGAGGATTCCGTCGCTGGGTTGCAGGAATCCGTACAGCGGTTCGCAGACAGGCACGGTGGAGGTGGTTGCCTGCAACCGCGGCATCTATGCTTTTTATAGGAGTTCTTATAGGCACCATTCACCTATACGTGGCGTCTACTGACGCAACCACGCAGGCAGCAGCGGCGAATGAAGAGAATCCAAGCGGGAAGACGAAGGCGATGCCGCCGCTTCACGGAACCGTATCTGTGGCTTCGAAGGAGCCGAAAGCCAAGCCGCAATTATCCGGGGGCAACAACGTGCAGGACGAAACTAAGGCCCAGGCTCTAGCCCAAACGCCAAAGAATACGGAGACTAAAGCTGGCACTACGGATGGGGCTAAGGTTCAGTCGGATACTTCGACTCAACAAGCTACGCCCAAAGCAGATGATGGCTCAGGTGTGACCGCGATTGGGGATTCTGTTATGCTGGATGTGCAGGCGTACATTCAGCAAGCTTTTCCAGGCGCTGTTGTAGACGGGCGCATCGGACGACAGATGGCGGAAGCGCCTGCTGTGCTGGAGCAGTTGAGACAGAATGGACAGCTGGGGAAGACAGTCATTATTGAGCTGGGCACAAACGGCGCTTTTACCAAGGATCAATTGACCGATTTGCTCGCCAGTCTGAAGGATGCGAAGCGTATTATCCTCGTGAATACCCGTGTCCCGCGTCCGTGGGAGAGCATCGTGAACAGGCATCTTGCAGAAGCTGCGTCCCAGGATACACGGATTACGATGATCGACTGGTACGGAGCCAGCTCGGGCAAAAACTCGTATTTTGAACATGACGGAGTTCATTTGAAGCCCAAAGGCGCCAAAGCCTATGCATCTTTGTTGGCTCAGGCTTTGACGAAGCAATCTTAAATAGCAATCGTTGTCAGGTAGCTGTGATGCGCAAATATCACGGCTCCTTTTTATTCTATTGAGCTATTTCAGTTGGTTCCCTCTATCTTAAATATGAATTGTTATTTATATTTTCGTCATAACTATCCTAATTTTAGAAATCGGGTAGTGAAGCGGGTTTTTGTTGGTGTGACAAGGATCGACGGAATATGACAATTTTCAGGGAATTCCACTTGTGATTTTTGAAGCCTAAAGGGTAACAACTCTTTGCTATTTGGCTACAATTTTTAAATTTTCATTCTACTTATTTATGGTAAGGTTACCTAGACGAACATGCCTGATTTCGGGAAATATTAATTGTGGTGGGGGTACATAAGCTAATGGAAAAGAGTTACACACATAGCAGGACAAGAGAGCATCGCTTGAAGAGAAACAAAAGAAGATTGCTATTCGTTGCTATTTTATTATTCGTGATCGGTTGTATTACGCTCATTGTGCTAAAGGTGTCAGATAGCAAACCACCAGCCCAAACACTGGAGCAAGCTAAAAAAACAGATACCGTATCCAATGCCAAACCAACAGGTAAACCGACTGCCGAATCGAATGGTAAAGCAGCTTCACATAAAGACGAGGCCGGAGTGGAAGACGTAGCCTTTGTCGAAAAATATTTAAACCAACAAATGCTGGGGCAGATGCCTGATGGAGCCGATGGTAAAAAAGTAGCTTATTTATCTTTTGATGATGGGCCATCCGTGACTGTGACACCTCAAATATTGGATATTCTTAAAAAACAGAAGGTTAAGGCAACCTTTTTTGTCGTAGGCAAGGAAGCAGATGAGAATGAACATACGAAGAACATCATCAAAAGAATTGTTGCAGAAGGTCACGCTATAGGGAACCATACGTATTCACACAACTATAAGTATTTATATCCTCACAAGGCTGTAAGTACGAACAACGTTATGCAGGATATTGAAAAGAACAACCAAACCTTAAGAAGTATTCTGGGTCCGGATTTTTCGACAAGAGCGATCCGATTCCCCGGAGGTCATATGACGTGGAAGAAAAACGATCCCAAGGGTATGGGCGCATTAGATGCAGCTTTACTAAAAAAGGATTACCACCAAGTGGATTGGAATGTATTAACTAAAGATGCAGAGGGACGATCCAAGAAAGCGAACGGACTCATAAACCAATTCATAAAGACTGTTAAGGGTCGAGAAAAAGCCGTGATATTAATGCATGATACCTATGGTAAGGAAGAAACAGCAAAAGCCTTGCCGACAATCATAGAATATTTAAAAAAGCAGGGATATGAATTTAAGATTATGAAGTGAATATATGTTTAGGTTGCTTCCTTTTCGAAAACTACCTATACTATAAGTAGAGAAGTAAAGAAACAAAGAAAATTTGTTTCTCGGAATAGAATGGGTGGAAAAGGGGGAGTATACTATGGTAATAGCTAATGAGGCGGTGGAACGAGTGGAATGGAAACGTGCGCGTGTCTCGCAAAAACGCCAAGTCACAATACCTCAAAAACTGTATGAACAGGCTGGAATTAAGGATGAAGTGGAATTCGGGATCAAAGGAAATAACATCATTATTCGTCCTGTACGTGAAAATACTGCGAATGACAATTTTTCAGATCTTATCTTAGCTGATCTCATTAAGGAAGGGTACAAGGATCAGGAACTGCTTCAAAAATTCCGTGAAAGACAGGCTGAGCTTCACGGGGCTGTAAAGTCATTAATTGCTGAATCCGGAGAGGCTGCCCGTAATTTTAAATCTGGCGATGATGATACGGATGAACTATTTGGCGATGTGGTGGAGGATTAAATGCTTCCAGTCACATACTTAGGTCCTGCAAAACGATATTTTAAAAAGCTTTCTGAAAGACCGTTAAAGTCAGCCTACCTGGATGCTATTACAGCCATACGACTTGATCCCTCCATTGGAGAGCACAAAACAGGTGATCTAAGCGGAACTCTTGGCTACAATGTATTTTATAAAGGTACCAATTATGAAATTGCGTATCGGCTAGAAGAAAATGAGGAAGGCGAACTCATTGTAGTCATATTGGCCGGTTCCAGAGAAAATTTCTATGAAGAACTCAAGCGTTACTTGAAAAGCTGAAAACTTTAGATTTCAAAGAAAAAATGATAGATAACAAGAAAAGGACGAGGGCCATTGGCCCCGTCCTTTTCTGTTATAGAAGGTATACAAATCGTCCGCTTTAGAGCTGTTCCGCTTCAGCCATCGCCTGAATGAAGGCTCCGATACCTTTGGGATCGTTCGTCACAATCGGCTCGCTGATATAGTAAGCGAAGGTACCGTCCCGACGATCTTTACCGCCCAAACCGCTTACTTGCACCGTTTTGTTCAGATTCACGAGTCCTTCTTCGGTAATCGTGATAAATTCATCAATAATGCCTTTACGGATGATTTCTGCCTCTTGACGATAATGCTCTGGCAGATAACCTTTGCGAACGCCTTTGGCGATAGCATAGAGAATCATGCAGGAAGCGGAGGCTTCCAAATAGTTGCCTTTCACATGGCCCAGGTTGAGCACCTGATAAAAGACTCCACTTTCTTTATCACGTACTTTCAGCAGAGCTTCCAGTGTTTCCGTCAGCATATCGAGCAAGGCAGGGCGATCTGCGTGATCTTCTGGAATATAGTCCAGCACGTCAACGAGTGCCATAACGAACCAGCCGATAGAGCGTCCCCAAAAGTTCTTGGAGCAGCCTGTTTGCGGGTTGCACCATGGCTGTTCAAGCTTCTCATCCCAAGCGTGGTAGAGCAGGCCTGTTTGAGGATCACGCGTATGTTCATAGCAGAGCTTGAATTGTAAGGTAACATCGTCAAACTCTGACGGATCTCCAAATTCGCGGATAAATTCAGCGTAGAATGGGGCACCCATGTACAAGCCGTCCAGCCAAATTTGATACGGATAAATTTGCTTATGCCAGAATGCGCCCTCGCTTGTGCGAGGGTGTTTTTCCAACTGACTGCGTAATTGGTAAGCTGCCTTTTTATATCGTTCGTCTCCTGTGGCACGATACAGAGAGAAGAGCAGCTTTCCGTTATTCACGTGGTCAATATTGTACTCATCTGCTTTATAGCCCTGAATCACGCCATTTTCGTCAACAAAATGATCCATATGTTTTTTTACAAATTCCATATACTTGGGATCGCCTGTCAGTTCGCCAACCCATTCCAGACCTCTGTAAATAACGCCGTGGTCATATTCCCATTTTTCGTAAAACTCCGGACTCCGCTGTAGAACAGAATCGCTCATACGTACAGCCCAAGAATCTGTTTTTGTAGGATTGGTTGTCGGTTGTGATGTTGGATTTGCCATGATACAGTCACCTCTATGGAAAATATTTGATTTGTAATCGTTGTTTGTGCTTACATGGAAGGCGTATGTGATTTGGGGTCAGCAGGTTTGTTCTTGAAACCTACATTATTGTTGCCCCAGCACCGGTCGTAAGTAAAACCTGTCAGATCCTCGAATACTTTTCGAGCTTCCGGTTTGGCTGACTTCATGGAGCCGCCGTTTTTGAGACGATCAATTTCGGTAATCAGCTTCTTGTGGCTGTCGATATCCAGCTTCATCACGAGAGACGCAATCATACCGATGATCGCCAAAACGATGGTTCCAACGACGAGTACGTAAAATATAGCATGCTGAGCTGCGACCGGCTGACTATCAGCCCCGGATACGAATCCGAAATGCTGTAACACCCAGCCAAGTATGAAGACGACGACGGCTCGCACCATTTTACCTGCGAAAGTCATCATACCTGCATAAATTCCTTCCCGGCGCCGGCCAGTCAGTGCCTCATCTACATCAGCAAGGAACGTATATTGATTCCAAGGAATATAGTAGACCCCGCCTGTACCCAGACCCATAAACAGTGTGATGACATATAGCCATACCATCGTATTGGAGGCTCCCGTTATATAGAGCAGGCCGTAACCCGCTACGCTAAAGCAAACGACGACGAGTGCGGCGATAAAAGGCATACGGAACCCTTTGCGCACACAGAACTGGATGAAGAAATAGGTGGAAATTAATTGAATGACAGAGTTAAAGCTATTCAGATTAGATACCAACTCCGAGCTTTGGAACAGGGAAAACACAATAAAGTACGTAAAGGCAGAAGTGAACAGCCATTCGGCTGAAAAGCCGCCCAGATACATGCCCAGATGATGACGGAACGTCTTCACCCGGAAGGTCGAGGAAATATCAATAAACAGCTTTTTCATGGAATCTATAAAGGAAAGCGGAGCTTCACCTTCCAGTTCCTTTTGCAGTTCCTCCGTAGGGCGTTCCCAAGAGTTTTTGTACAAAAATGCCATTGCAATGAGCAAGATACCTGCAAACACGAGTCCGGTATAAAAGAAGGGCAATGGAGAGTCTTTGCCATACTCAGCGATAAAGCGACCAGGGATAAAAGCGGCGGCAAAATTGGCAATTTTACCGAACATGGCCTTCCATCCGGTCAGTCTGGAGCGCGCGCCGAAATCGCGAGTCATCTCTGCGGCAAGTGCTTCATAGGGCACCATGACAGAGGTATACACCAGTTCAAACAGCACGTACGTACTTAGGTAATACCAGAAACCCAACCCATCTACCCAAAGCAACGGATATACGAGCATCAGTGGAATACCCATCATAATGAAAAAACGGCGTCTGCCGAATTTACGGCCCAGGCGGGTTCGATGAAAGTTGTCGCTAATAAAGCCCATGATCGGATTGCTGACTGCATCGATGATGCTGGCAACGGAGAAAATGGCTGCGGCCTGAACGGGAGACAGTCCGCAAAAGGTTGTATAAAAGTACATTAACCATGCGCCACTAATAGCAAGTGCACCGCTTCCCAGCATGTTGCCGCTTCCATAGGCGAGTGTATGTTTCATTGTGATTTTTTGTTCCATGATCTGTTCACCTCATATTTTGTCTGGTTATGAGGACAATCACCGGTCGCTATATTATGCTGAATGTCTATGTTGGTAGATGGGCCAGGGCGTCCTGATTGGGTTGGGCTTTTAACGTGCCCCTATATTGTTGCCGCTCGGAGTGCCCGAGCCGATCAGATCGCTTCCTGAAGCCAGCTTGAGGAAGTTACCTAGCTGGATGGAACCGTCTGTGTTTCTAGTAATGGAAGGAACGAGACTGACAAAGTCATCAGCACTGGCGAGAAGACCTTTGGCATTGGTGCTTTTTTTGCTTTTCCACCAGACGTTAGAATTATCTTGATCGGTTCCACTGGTCTTATCACTGGCTGTTCCTTCAAAGGAAAGATTGTTAATAAATACGTGTTCACCCTTGTCAAAAGCAAAATTGCTTTCGCCATTGCTCCATGAGGTATTATTAGTCAGGGTAATGGAGCCGGGGTTGCTATTGTAGGTAAAGCCATGCTTTTTGTTCTGAAAGGCAATACTGTTTTTGACGATATGGTCGACCTTGATTTTGTCCCCGCCCAGCTTAAAACCATTGCCGTCACTGCTAGCGGTGGACGTTCCGTCAGAAGTCTGTCCGTTGTGGTGGGCGACACTGTTCAAGATTGTTACTGCTCCGATAGGTCCGGTTGCTGCTTTGGTAAACAAATCCCAACCGTCGTCAACGTTGTACGCAGCCAGGCAGTTATCGAACACATTGCCCGGTCCTACGGTCAGCTTGGCGGCAAAACCGTCAGCATCCTCACCATTGTCAGGATCAGCATTATCATGAGAGTAAGAGTTCAAGATAAGGTTGTTCGAAGGCCATTCACTGTTAGCGGCTGTAGTGGAATAGCGTCCGAGCTGAAGACCGGTGTCCCGATTATGGTGAGTTTCCACGTTTTCAATCCGGTTGTTGCTGCCGCCGATATAGATACCGTTATCCCCGGCACCCTTTACTTCAAGACCTTTTACCAGCCAATAGTCTCCGAAAAGCTGGAGTCCCCGGTTAGCGGAGCCAAGGGCTTGACCTGAAAAATCAAGCACCGGCTTTTCACTGCCGTAAGCAACCAACCCTTTGAGGGAGCCGTTGCTGCCATTATTTCCACGCTGAACGGTAATCGTTGAGGAATAGGCGTAGTTGCCTCCGCGCAGATAAATGGTTTTACCAGGAGCAATTTGTGTAAGTGCGGCTTCAAGAGTAGTAGGGCTGGAAATGGTGCCTGGATTGGACACGTTACCATTTGGCGCTACATACAAGTCGCCTGCCGCCAGCGTGGTGGAGATAGCAGATGAATCCGTTGCACTGGCAGCCTCTTCTGAAAGGGAAGAAGAAGGAGCATTGGATGACGTATCTGCGTAAGTGGTTCCAATAAGAAAAGAAGAAGCGAAAACAAAAGAAACACCGAGTCTCAGAGCGTTAAACCCGTTTTTTGGACGTTCATTGCGTTTAAACATGTAAATTCCTCCTTATTTCATCTTTTATTTTAAAGAAGATAGCACTATAAAAGCGACTTATGCTGTCTTTCATGTGAAACGAGGACACCTCCCCGGGTGACGGATTAACTGGCATATGTCTAAAACGCTCTAAGAAGTATAAGCTCAGTTTAATCTATGTTAACGTTTGCATCAACTGTTTTTTGATGATAATTTAAGATTGTGAAAAAAAGTTCACACTTTTGTTTCAACTTTAAACACGGTTTTGCCAAGCTGGGAAAAATTGATTACACTTATACAATATACACATATTAGGAATAGAATCTATGAGAAAAGGCGGTTTTGACGCATGGATAACGGGAATCATTCGACGAGTCCAGCTACACGGAAAGTTTCGGACAAGCAGCCGCAAGTTAAAAATGAGATCGTGGATTGGCTTAAAGCGATTACGGTGGGTGTTGTTCTCGTGTTCATTATGCACGGGTTGCTGTTTGCGCCATCTGTCGTTGAGGGAGCATCCATGGAGCCGAATTTCAAAACAAATGAACGGGTTGTCTTGAATAAACTGATTTACGATTTTCGTGATCCCAAGCCCAGTGAGGTCGTTGTATTCCATGTAAGAAAGGAAGGAAGAGACTTTATTAAGCGTGTTATTGGGGTTGCGGGAGACACGATTAAATATCAAGGCGACAATCTTTACGTGAATGGTAAGAAGGTGGAAGAGTCATACATTCAGGGAGCTGTCCAAGAAGCACATGCCAAGGGCGAGCTGTACAACAATGTGGACTTTCCGAATGCAACAATAACCGAGTCCAAGGTTCCCGAAGGTACTATTTTTGTCATGGGCGATCATCGTAATAATAGTAGAGACAGTCGTGCGATTGGCTTTGTTTCGATTAAAGATATTGTTGGACGTGCGGATGTGATTTTCTGGCCGCTGGGCAGCGCGCAGTGGGTAAAGCATGAAGAATAGAAGAGCGCCTAAGACGGAATGCTGTTCCCCGTTTTAGGCGCTTTGCGTGTCTCTGAAGCTGTTATATTTTTTGGGTAAAAGGGTCAGGCAGCTTTATTCCTCTGTCTCCGGTACGTGTTCTTCCTTGTTCATCTCTTGGATCCAGCCTGCCGCTTGGCTGGCTGTTTCAAAGTCGAAGCGATGCGTGTTCAAAATCTCCTTCGGGTCCACTTTACCGTACTTGGAACGAATGATTTTGGCGTTCGGTTGAATACCGCGCAGCGCTTTTTCCAGTCGCTCCAGCTCCTCGGGGGATACCAGATCGCATTTGTTAATAATCAGCACATCACAAAATTCCACCTGCTCTACCAGCAGATCAACAATGCCGCGCGCATCTTCGTCCGCAACCTCCTGCCCGTGATCCTTGGGGGAATCTCCGGAGTAGAAGTCCTTCCAAAATTCCGGCGCATTCACAACAGTAACCATCGTATCCAGCCGGGTCAGCTTGGTCAGATCGATGTCGTTTTCCTCATCTACATAACTGAACGTTTGGGCTACCGGGATGGGTTCGCCGATGCCTGTGGACTCAATAAGGATATAGTCGAACTTTTTATCCAGCGCCAGCCGCTCTACCTCTTTTAAGAGGTCTTCTCGCAGGGTGCAGCAGATGCAGCCGTTGGACATTTCCACCAGCTTCTCATTAACGCGGGATAATCCTCCGCCGTCCCGAACGAGATCCGCATCAATGTTTACCTCGCTCATGTCATTGACAATGACAGCTACCCGCAAGCCTTCCCGGTTATTCAGCACATGATTGAGCAACGTGGTTTTGCCTGAACCGAGATACCCGCTAAGTACAGTCACCGGTATTTTCTTCTCCAATTCCATAGTGTTTGCCAACGTAATCACTCATCCCTTCGAAAGTGTTCATGAAATGCTGAATGTGTTGTAGTGGCTACAATGTCAGATAGGGAAGCTGCAATGCTCCCCTTGTCGGTTTCTTTTAATCGTAATAATTACTAATAGTAAAATCAGTAAATCATTTGCCGTATCATACCTGAAAAGTTGTATTTCAATAATTGAAACTTACGAATTATATTTAACTGTTTCAAATGACAAATAGGCGTATAATAACCCCATTAGACCTAAGAAAATTGTCCCATACAAAGGAGATATTTTAGAATGAAGATTGGTAAAAAACTATCCATTAGTTTTGCAGCCGTATTATTGCTTACATTGGTTGTGGGCGTTATTGGTGAGTATGCTACTTCGTCTTTACATACATCTTATCAAAGCATGATTGATGACAGAGTCGATAAAATTTTGATTATTAAAGAATTGCAGTATGATGCTGCGAGCCAGACCAAGTATTTTCGCGGGTATCTGGTGACTGGCGATCAGGATGAAATGAACAGTTATCTGAAAGCACGCGAAACCTTTGCAGCGACCATGAAGAAGCTGCAATCAACGCCAGCACTGGACAAGCCCAAGCAAATGGCAGCAAAGCTCCAGCAGATGGAGGCTGAATATGCAGATATCGTGAAGGAAATTACCTCATATAAGCAGCAGGGGGATGTCGCGACCTACACGAGATTAGTGGAGGGAAAATGTAAGCCGATGGCACTTGCACTGGAGCAGCAGTCACAGGTCATGGAGCAATACCAGATGGAACTACTGAATCAATCCCAAGTCGAGCAGGGTGAGAAGCTTCAATATGTACAGACGATGATTATCATTGCGATGGCGCTTGCGCTGGTAATCGGGATCGTATTGGCGTATGTAATCACCCGTATGATTGCCCGTCCGGTGGTTCAGGTGGCTCAAGCCGCGCGGCGTATTGCAGAAGGGGATCTGACACAGGAGGATATTCAAATTCGGCAGAAAGATGAAATTGGTGAATTGGCACAGAGCTTTAACGATATGAAACGCCAGCTTCGTTCGCTGCTGCAAGTGATTTATCAGAATGCGCAAGGAGTTACACTGGCTTCGGGTGAGCTGTCCAATGGCTCCGGGCAAGTGGCGGAAGGTACGCGGCAGATGGCGGAGACGGTACAGGGAATCCACGATTCGGCAGGCAATCAGGTTGAGCGAAATCGTGAAAACCAGCAGGCGGTCAAGGAAAGCGCAGAAGGCGTTCAAAAGATTGCCCAATCCGCATCCATTACCGCAGAGCTGTCCGAGCGGGCGATTCACGAGACAGAGCGCGGCAATGCAGACCTGGAGGAAACGGTTATGCAAATGCGCCATATTCAGGATACGATGAAGGACTCGGTCAAGGTCATTCAGGACTTGGGCGAGCAATCGAAGAGAATCCAAAGTGTAACGCAGTTCATTCGCGATATCGCCAAGCAAACCAATTTGCTGTCATTGAACGCCTCCATTGAAGCGGCCAGAGCCGGGGAATCGGGTAAGGGCTTTGCTGTCGTGGCGGGTGAAGTGAAGAAGCTGGCGGAACAGACAGGTCAAGCATCCCAACAGATTGCTGTCTTTATGGATGCCTTGGCGGATACAGTGAACCAGGCCGTAGACTCGATCCAGAAAGGCTCCAGCGAGGTTGAGGCTGGAACAGATCTGATTCATCGCACTGGGCAGACGTTTAGCAAAGTACATGAAGCAGTACAAACGGTCGCTGAGCATACGCAGGAGGTGTCGGCTGCGACCGAAGAATTGTCTGCCATTACCGGGCAACTGCTGGACTCGGAGCAAAAGCTAGTAGGCTTGTCCCGTGAGATTGCAGAGGAATCGGAGTCGGCTGCGGCTGTGTGCGAGGAGCAGCTCGCTTCTATGGAGGTCATCGCAGATTCTGCCGATTCGCTGCGTCATATGGCTGCCGAGCTAATGTCGGAAATACAGCATTTCCGCATTACAAACGATGCAGACGAGAACAAGACCTCGGCTTCGACTCATCCAAAGGATACGAATGGCGGGCGCGGCACGTCCACCAGACGTACGTCTATGGATAGAATTTCAATTTCGGATACACCGATTCATCCCGCTTCCTGAGCGGGAAGTGTTAGATAACAGAGTCTTCCGGGCATCCAGGCTGAAACCAAGAGGACTTGCGCAAACAACACGCAAGTCCTCTTTTTTGCTATCTGGCTTCGTATACTCATATACGCTGACTTTTTACATTCGCCGGGTATTGCTACTTTGTACTCAGCCTTTGACTGCTCCCGCGACAACACCTTTGACGATGTATTTTTGCAGGAAAATAAATACGACGATGGAAGGCAGCACAGCCATCACCATTGCTGTCATGGCATACTGCCAGTCTGACGTATACTGTCCGACGAAGGTATAGGCCGCCAGCGTAAGCGTTTTGGTGCTGGGTGAGCCGTTAACCATGAGCAGGGGCAGCAGAAAATCGTTCCAAATCCACATCACGTCGATGATCACAATGGTGGCGGTGACCGATTTCAGCAAGGGGAAAATCACCGAAAAGAAAAGCCGGAAGCCTGAGGCTCCGTCGATCTTGGCGCTTTCGTCAATCTCGTTGGGAATCCCTTTGACAAACCCGTGATAGATAAACACCGCCAGCGGTGCGCCGAAGCCCCAATACAGCAGGCCAAGTCCCCAGGTACTGTCCGCCAGATGCAGGTCTTTCGCGAGTCGCAAGACAGTCAGCATAATGGACTGAAACGGGATCAACATTGGCATAATGCACAGCATGTAGATGGCGGAACTCCATTTGCTCTTCGTCCGTGCCAGCTTATAGGCGGCAATGGAGGATACTAGCACGATACCTGCCAGCCCGACCACGGTAATGATCGTGTTATTCAGAAATAAGCGTGGATAGTTAATGAATTTCCATACATATACGTAGTTATCCAGCGAAAGCTGCTTGGGCAGCGCAATGACGTCGGTCATGACCTCAGCGAAGCTTTTGAACGAATTGTTAATGGCAAGAAACAGCGGATACAAAAATAACAGCGATAATACAATCATGCCCGCTTCCAGCAAAATACGTCCCATACGTCTGCGTTGCATCAGGCTTCAACCTCCCTGCGTTTGAAAATAGACAATTGGATGATCGTAATGATCAGCACTGCGACGAATAACAACAACGCTTTGGCTGTTCCATAGCCGTACAGATTGTTCTGGAACGTGTCCCGATAAATATCATACGCAATACTGTATGTTGTACCTCCCGGCCCGCCGCCAGTCAGGGATAGAATGACGTCGAACACCTTGATCGAGTTGGTCAGAGCCATGAAAACCGAGATCGTGATGGAAGGGGCCAGCAAGGGTAACGTAATACTGAAAAATCTCCGAATCGGCCCCGCTCCGTCCACAATAGCGGCTTCCTTCAGATCCTCCGGTACGGACTGCAAGCCTGCAATGTAAATGACCATATAAAAGCCAATGGATTGCCAGATAGATACCGCCAAAATAGAAATAAACGCGAGCCCTTCTTGCCCCAGCCAACTGAGCTGGAAGATGCCCCAGCCTGTGCTGTTTCCCAGTGACTCAAAGCCCTGCATAAAGATGAACTTCCAGATAAATCCAACAATCACGAGACTGAGGATATAAGGGATAAAGAAAGCCGCCCGCAGCCAAGCCGAGCTTTTCAGCTTCATGTCGAGGACAAGTGCCAGCAAAATGGCCAGCACGTTCACCAGCACAATGTACAGAATGGCATATTTGACCGTAAACCAGGCCGCATGTGCAAAGTTGGCATCTCCGAGCAGGATTTGTTTGAAATTATCCAGGCCTACAAATTTCGGATGCTTGGATATTCCATTCCACTTGGTCAGGGAATAGCGTATCGTCATCAAAAACGGAATATAAAATGCAATCGTAATGCACAGAATTACAGGCAGTGTGAACAAGCCAAACTCTAATTTACTGCCCTTATCGCCCCGGCTTCCCCTTTTTTTCAGCATAACGCACCTCTTTTCTCAACATTTTCCGATCTTTCGTTCCAAGCCGTTTGAGATATAATGAAAGTATAGGATAGCCCCTGGGGCCGGACCAATGGATTTAAGAAAACAGTTGAGGGTAAAAATGTGTACGCTTTCAAAAGGGGCGATTTTATCGTGATACCAGAACGAGCAGGTGCAGTTCTCAGATCCATGTGGAGACGAATAACGCAAAAATTGGTGAACAAGCTTATTTTGCTTTTTACCTCGGTGATCATTCTGGTGGTAGGCTCGCTGACGATTATCTCCTATCAGATGATTGAAAGAGAGTCGGTGAATCATAGCATTGCCAGCACAACGAATAATCTGCTGTTGGTCAATCAGAACCTGGAGGACTATCTGGAGGGGATGCAGCAGCTAGCCCTGCCGCAGCTTCGTTATAACGATATTATGAACGCGATTGCGAATGAAAATCGGGACTATGCCTCTCGAATGGTCATTGAAAACTATTTGCGCAGCATGTTTTATTCCCGCAGTGATCTGGAAGCTATTTATCTGTACGTGGCAGATCGCCATCAATATTATGTGGTGACCCGGGAGACGTACAATATTACGGTGCGCCAAGGGATGAACACGGATATTCCCAAGCTGCCCTGGTATAAGGAGGCGCTGGCGAGCACGGCCAATGAATCGTTTCAATCCTTTGTGGGTTCCCGCTCGGATATGGGGTATGTGGCACCACAGGCCAGCTTTATGGCGTACCATCGGGTGCTGAGGTCGATTGCATCTCGTCACCCGCAGGCGGTGTTGTCCTTTTATTACAATACGAGCGCTGTGGACGATATCATGAAGAACATTCCACTCGGCAAAGGGGATCATCTCATGCTACTAAGTCCTGAACGTATTCCCTTTTACGTGGACAGCCTTCCGTTATACGAGCGAATGAGGGACTCGGGGGTGCTGGAACAGATTGGACAGGGAGGGAGCGGACGAGTAACATGGTCGGACAGTAGCGGCAGCCAGGAGTATCTGGTCGTGTATGATGCCGGGAAAAAAGAAGGCTGGCGGCTCGTCAAGCCGATCCCATACCGTCAAATTTACGAAGCGGCTACGACGACACGAAATTGGAGCTACGTGATCGGGATTTTGTTTTTAGGGGTGTCTATTATTTTGGTAACGCTGACCTCGAGTGCCATTACCAGCCCCTTACACAAGCTGTCCACCCAGATGAAGCGGTTTAGTACCGGGGACTTCGGGGCAACGGCCCTTGTGAAGGGCCATGACGAGATTGCGTATTTGTCGCTGCATTTTAACGAAATGGTTCAAAGAACCGAAGAATTAATTAATGAGCGTTATCGAATGAAGCTGGTCGAGAAAAACGCCATACTCAAGGCGCTGGAGGCTGAAATTAATCCCCATTTTCTGTACAATGCGCTGCAAGCCATATCCACACAGGCATTAAAGCGTGAGATGTTCGATATGGCGGATATGGTCGATGCGTTGGCCCAAACCCTGCGGTATTCCATCAACGGCAAGGATATCGTAGTTGCCCGCGAAGAACTCCAGCATATTGAACGGTATATGGGGTTGCAAAAGGCAAGGTTCGGGACGAGACTGCGAATAGAACTGGAGTGGGAGGACACGCTGCTGGAGCTGCGAATCCCGAGGTTGTCCGTGCAGACGTTGGTGGAAAATTCGATCAAGCATGCGCTGGAAAAGGTATCAAGCGATATTCTGATTGTCATTTCAGCCGAATCCAGCTCTACAGATGCCACGATTACTGTACGGGACAACGGCCCGGGGATCTCGGAGGATAAGCTGAGACAGGTGCTGGATTCGTTCGAAGAGAGGTGGGAGGAACGGGAGAGTGAGCATATCGGCTTAAAAAATCTGAATACACGATTGAAGCTGCTGTATGGAGATCAGGCGGGACTATCCATACATACGGATGAAACGGGAACAGAAATCCAAATGCGCATCCCCCAGGGAGGAAGTAGTCATGTATAACGTATTGATCATTGACGATGAGGAGCCGCTGCGCGAAGCTATTCGTATTGTCGGAGACTGGAACAACCTCGGCATCGGGCAGGTGTTTGAGGCGACGAATGGCAGACTTGGACTGGAGCTGCTGGAACGGCACCCAATAGATGTGGTCATGGTGGATATGAAAATGCCGGAGCTGAACGGTATCGAATTTCTTCGTGCCATCGAGAAGGTGTATCCTAATCTGCTGACGATTGTCATTAGCGGCTATGACGATTTTGAATTTACACGGCAAGCGATTCAATCCCGGGTGGTGGATTATTTGCTCAAGCCGATCAATCGGCTGGAATTGAATCAGGCGCTGCGCAAGGCGGTAGACATATTGGAGAGTCGCAAGCAGAGCGAAAGCAAATTCATTAGTCAGAACATTACGCTGAACATGTCACTGCCGAAGCTAAAGGAGAAGCTGTATTTATCTATTCTGGACGGTAGCTTTAAAAGGCAGGCGAATGCGGCGTTACTCCCCATGATCGGTGCAGATCAACCGGGGAACCGCTTTGGGGTGATCGTGCTGCGGTTGCTGAACAGGGATGAGGTTCGCATGACACGTTTTCACGGGGAGACGGATCTGATGGATTTTGCCGTGACGAACGTGTTGGCTCAGACTTCGGATGAACGATTGAGCTGTTTTAGTTTTCCTCATCCGAGACGGGAGCGCGAGGTCGTTTCGATTTGCACATTGTCTCCGGGGCAGGAACAACATATGCCTCTTCTGCTGGCACAAGTGACACAGAAGGCGGTGACGAATCTGCATGGATTGTTCGGCATGGTGGTAGCTGCCGGGGTGGGTAAGCCTTGTACGGACATACTGGAACTGGCAGCTGCTTATACGGATGCCAAGGCGCATATCCACAGCACGGACGTATTGAAGCTGACAGGAACATCGGTCATGCATGTCGCGCCCCGGCAGGGAATGATGCCAGAAGAAGTGTCGTGGACGGATCGGCTGCTGTTGATCCAGAAGGATGCCCAGACAGGCCAGGCAAATCGGGCAAAGGTACTGCTAAACGACCTGCTGAAGCAGTTGGCATCCGGCCCTGCTTTTCGTTTGCAGGATGCAGATCGGATGATGGGCGAGCTTCATTTTTTACTGAAAGAAGCGGCTATGGAGCCGGGTGCTTTCCTATCTGTATCTGCATCTGTGTCTGAGCCGGAGTGGGCATCGGGGGAACAGAGAAAAAGCGTGGCTGAGGGCGATATTGCTGCGGACTTTACGGACTTTGCCCAGTATGGACAGCGGCTGCATCGGATGCTGGAGCTTTACATTGCCGGGGTTCAGCATGCTCAAGGGGGGAGTCAGCCCTTTGATATTACGGAGATCAAACGGCATATTGACCGATATTACTTTGAAGATATCAAAATTTCATTTTTTGCCGAAACGTATTTTTTAAGTCGGGAGTACTTGATGAAGCTGTTCAAGCAGCAGTTTGGTTACGGGATTCACGAATATGTGCAGAAGGTCCGAATGGACAAGGCGAAGGAGCTGTTAGGCGATTCCAGCCTGAAAATTCAGGAGATTTCCGATATGCTTGGCTACAAGGACAAGAATTATTTCAGTAAGGCTTTTCGTAATTATTATCAGGTGTCACCGTCGGAGTATCGTGTGAGCTTGCAATAAACCACTTTTTTACCCTTAATGCTTCACTAATCTGCCTTTTTAAATCGGACTATATTTTTTAGAATGAGCGCATGGACGTTGATCACGAATAAATGGGGGAGTATCCATGTTAAAGAAGATGATGGCGTTATCCGGCAGTTTGCTTTTGACGGTCGGTTTGTTGAGCGGATGCGGAAGCAGCGGCGACTCAGATGCGGCGAAAGGGAATGCTGGCGGCAAAGAAGAATTGAAAACGGTTACAATAAATATGTTCACAGCCTCACCGGAGTATACGGATGCTTTTAACGCGTATATCGAAGAGTATAAGAAGGTCAAGCCTAACGTAAAGATCAATCTGGAAATCATGCAGGCAGACTATAACACGATTCTCAAGTCGAAAATTGCTTCAGGCAGTACACCGGATGTATTCCAGACCACGGCCGGAGGCGATATCGACACGTATGCTGATTATAGCGCCGATCTGACGAATGAGCCGCTGGCAGCAGCTATGACGGATGCCGTTCGAGCGAATATGAGCTCCAGTGACGGTAAAGTGTTGGGCTTCCCGGTGAAGGGGAATTTGTTTGCGCTAATTTACAACAAGGATTTACTCACCAAGGCCGGTGTAACCTCCCCGCCGAAGACGATTGCAGAGATGCAGGACGCAGTCACCAAGCTTGAGGCGAAGGGCATCACTCCATTTGCGAATGCATATAAAGAGTGGTGGGTATGGAAGCACATCTTCCAGCATTATGTGGATGCTGCCGCACAGGATGCAGGTGTGGAGCCGAAGCAGCTCGTTAATGATTTTATTGCAGGCAAAGCGAAAATCAAGGACTATCCGGTGCTGTACAACAACTTTTTTAGCTTTATTGATCTGACGGTGAAGCATGGCACGGATAAGCCGCTGGAACGCGACAGCAATGCGGAAGTGAGCGATTTTGCATCGGGTAAAGCTGCGTTTATGACGGGTAAAGGCGCATGGGATGAGGAAGCGATCAAGAAGATTAATCCCGACCTCAAGATTGGCATCATGGGCTATCCGGTAAGTGACAAGGCGGATCAATCGGTCATCATTACCGGGGCCGATCAGGCGCTGCGTATTAACAAGGATTCAGAGGTAGCCAAGGAGACGATTGAATTTTTTAACTGGCTATACACTTCGGAATACGGTAAGAACTGGTTCTCCCAGGTAGCGAAGGTGATTCCTCCAATTAAGGATGCACCGCTTCCTGATCTGGAAATGCCTAAGGAAATGGAAAGCATTTTGAAAACGTCCAAGTCTGGTGATCTGTCTGTCAACTACTCGCTGGATACGTTCCACCAAAAATTTGGCGAGCTGATGCAGGCTTATATCAGCGGCAACATGAACAAGGATCAGGCAGTTGCTGAGATTGAAAAAGCGTGGGTGCAACTAGGCTCGGCACAATAAAGCTGGTTTCGCAAAGGCGTCCGTAAGGGCGTCTTTTTGTGTTATAGCTAGGAAGCCGAGAGGGTGTGGACAAAAAAATATTTAATAATATTTAAATATTTACTTGCAAAAAGTTATTGAGTTGTGGATAATAGATTGTGTGCAATATATCTACGACATACGACATACATAATGACTGCAAGTTGCAAAAGTGAGAGATACCCCGTTTGGGGAATCTCTTTATTCCGTTTGGACTATGCCGAATATGATTATAATAGACCGTGTAATTTGGAACGTATTTTCATTTATGTGGCAAGGAAAAAAAGGAGATGAACGTTTTGGCGAATTCGTTGTTTACACCGTATACACTGAAAGATTTGGAATTAAAAAATCGGGTAGTCATGGCACCGATGTGCCAATACTCGGTGACAGCCAAGGACGGGATTCCAAATGATTGGCATCATGTTCACTACCTAAGCCGAGCTATTGGAGGCACAGGTCTGATTATTATAGAAATGACGGACGTGGAACCGGATGGACGGATTACAGATTATGATCTGGGCCTTTGGTCAGATGAGCATATCCCGGCTTATAAGAAGCTGGTTGACGGCATTCATGCGCACGGGTCCAAGGTAGGCATCCAGATTGCTCATGCAGGCCGTAAAGCTGAGGATGCAGCAGAGCCAGTGGCTCCTTCGGCAATTGCATACCCGGATGCAAATTATAAACAGCCGCGCGCACTTACCACGGAGGAAGTACGTGGCATGGTGCAAAAATTTGCAGATGCGGCTCGGCGTGCGGTTCAAGCGGGCGTGGACACGATTGAGCTTCACGGTGCACATGGTTATTTGATTCACCAATTCCATTCGCCGCTCACGAACAAACGGGACGACGTATACGGTCAGGAGCTATCCCGTTTTGGCGTTGAAGTCATTCAGGCTGTACGCAAGGAAATGCCTGAAGGCATGCCGTTATTTTTCCGCATCAGCGCGGTCGAATACGTAGATGGCGGATACGATGTGGATCATACGATTGAGCTGACTCGGGCGTATCAGGCTGCGGGCGTAGACGTGATCCATGTGAGCACGGGCGGAGAAGGCCCTGCGGGAGCCAGAAAGCCG
The DNA here is from genome assembly GCF_014858585.1 of Paenibacillus sp. 23TSA30-6. NCBI lineage: Bacteria > Bacillati > Bacillota > Bacilli > Caryophanales > Paenibacillaceae > Paenibacillus > Paenibacillus sp. 23TSA30-6. Next base: position 189,522 of record NZ_SLTL01000005.1, read on the forward strand.
GGCAACTATCCGGGCTATCAAGTGCCATTTGCACGCCAGATTCGCGAGGCGCTGAACATCCCGGTAGTCGCCGTCGGTGCACTGGATGATCCAGCCTTGGCGCAGTCCGTTATCGGCAATGAGGATGCCGATCTGGTCGCCGTGGGGCGCGGATTGCTGCGCGATCCATATTGGGCGACTCATGCAGCGGTGACATTGCGCGGCGAGAAGCCTTCCATACCTGAACAATATCAACGTGGCTACTGAGGCCTAAGTAATCCCACGTTGTTTATATATAAACAGGGCACCTGCAACGAAGTGTATGCTTCGTCGCAGGTGCCTGTTTTGTTGTATGGACAGATGGTACAGTGTAAGCAATCTTACACGTAGTAGTGGTTATATTTTGTATACTTGTATTATTTAGTGATTAGGAGGTTTAAAAGTGGAATATATTATTGAAACAAAAAAGCTCCGTAAGCAGTTTGGGATGTCAGTAGCCGTTGACGATATTTCCTTACATGTGGAGCGGGGAAGTATCTATGGTTTTCTTGGTGAAAATGGAGCCCGCAAGACGACTACCATCCGCATGCTGACGAGGCTAATTGAGCCTACAAGTGGGGAGGTTTTTTTATTGGGCGAGCATTTGGAGAAAAACTACCCATCTATCTTTTCTAAGATTGGTACGATCATCGAAACACCAGGTTTATACGAAAATTTGAGTGCACGTGATAATTTAAGAATTTGCTGTATGTACATGGGGGTGCAGGATGATGGGAGAATTGAACGAACATTAACGACTGTGGGATTAGAGCATACCGGCAAGAAGAAGTTTAAGGATTTTCCCCTAGGAATGAAGCAAAGATTAGGGATTGCGAGGGCGCTTGTTCATGACCCTGAGTTGCTCATATTGGATGAGCCGACGAACGGACTGGACCCATCTGGAATTAAGGAAATTCGTCAGCTATTGAAGCGGTTGTGCGAGGAAGACGGGAAAACGATTCTTATTTCCAGTCATATTTTAAGCGAAATTCAGCAGTTAGCCACACACATCGGGATTATACATAATGGAAAGTTATTGGCGGAAAATCGTTTGAGTCGGTTGGAGGACGGTTTTGAGCAATACACAGATGTAAAGGTAGACGATGCAGAAGCAGTACAAACGTTTATGCAAGACCGTATAGAGCAGCTACAATCTCAGGTGCTATCCCCACAACAACTAAGAATTCATAGCCCGATTGAAAATACAGCCACGTTAAATAAATGGGTATACCAGATTCAAGTATTTGCTAAGATGTGTGTGATGCATGCGATGTTAATTCCGATCGCCTCTTTTTTTGCTATACGCTGGAAAAGTCTTAAGGTGGTTGTACTCGTAGTTTGTACTGCTATATTTTTAAGTTTTTTGAACAAAAGTGAATGGTATCCGTGGATTGGCCCGTATCTTTTATCTTCCAATGAAGGAAGTATGGTCAAACATTTCGATATCTCAATAGCCTGGTTCAGCTTATCCCTTACCTTTATTGTGGGATTATTTTTATCCATATGGTCATATCAAAGAAGAGGCTAAATTCAGATTTTTTGAAAGGAGGGCTACTATGTTTGATCTGTTTAAAGCAGAGTGCTTGAAGCTGAAAGGAACTAAATTCTTTTGTTGAGTGTAATAATTTTATTATTAACTATTGTCTTGGAGTTTTATAGTTACGCAGGGAGTCCCAAGTACTCCATAGACTGTGATGGTTGGAACGACTACTTTATGAGTGTTGTGATTCTTATTAATTTTCTGACCGGGGAATACCTTTTATCCGTGGACCGTTCCTATCTTGTTTTCTCCGCATGGTACACTGGGAAGAACGTTCGCGAATGTTCCAGGAGGGATCATAAGTATTTGCTTCATTTTTGTGCTTGGGCTTTTTTTGGCATTGAGAAGTTATACTCATATAGAGAAAAAGTAGAATGTGTAAGCAGAAAAAGACGATGAGTGTCCGCATGAGGGTGGTTGAATGAAGCTGTAAAATACAGTCGCCGAAGGACGTTTTTACGTGCTATAATTCTATTAACAACAGAATGGCTTAGGTGGGTGGTCGGCTAAGTCTCCCGGAAGGGAGGTGATGCCTGTGGAGGTTAAAGATGCTTTGACATTAATGATGATGTTCGGCACGCTATTAGTAGCGTTGATCGGGTTAATCGCTACGATTGTTATTGCGTTGAACCAAAACAAAAAGAAATAGACCGCTCTCGAGAAGGGGCTCGGTCTATTTCTAATAGCTAACCTTTTTCAGCCGACCGCTCTTCAAAGCGGCTGTTGCCAAGAGTAGGGATGTTACCAGCATCCTTGCTCTTTTTTAGTATATCCTTCTATCATTTATTTTAGCACAATTGAATAATCGATGTAACCAAATGCGGCGGTTATTTGGTGAAAATTTTAATCTCCTTTGGAGCGAGGGTCACGGTGATCGAACCGTTGTTGATCTGAATGGAGTCGTTGCTTAACTGGTTGGTCAGACGGGTGCCGTTGGACAGGTTGTCAAAGTTGCTGATCGTACGGGTTTGGCTGTTCCACGAGTTGTTGATAAGTACAATGGCCTCGTCACCGTTTTTAGAGCGCTGGAAGCTGTAAAAGGAGTCGTCCGCCCATTTTTCCTTTTGGCTGCCGTTTTGCAGAGCGGGGTGGCTGTTGCGCACACGGTTCAGCTTGGCAATGTACTGGTACAGCTCATGGTTGGCGTTGAACACGACATTTTCCCGGTTGGCGGGATCATCTCCGCCACTAAAGCCTTGCTCGGTGCCTTGATAGATGATTGGAATCCCGCGCGACGTCAAAGTAAAGCCTAAGGCTGCTTTGAGCTGTGGCCATTTTTCAGAGCTGGCACCAGGCTTGCCGGAGGCCTCGTTAAGGAAACGTTTCACATCATGATTGTCGATAAATACGCCGTTGGTTTGGGCATCGCGATAGTGACGGTCATCCGTATAGCGTTCCTTGATTTTGGTCATGGATTGATCGCGTCCAAACACATCCTTGATCGTATAATACATTGGAAAATCCAGTGCAGCATCAAGATATCGGGTGTAATCGCCCACATAAGCGGGATCGCTGCTGTAAATTTCACCGATGGTGAAAGTGTTGGCTGCTTGGTCAAAATCCTTTAAAAAGCCTTTCGGTACATGTTTGGCGGTGTCTACTCTCAGTCCGTCGATGCCCGTCTCGTTCAACAGCCACTTGATCCAGTTTTTAAGTTCGCTTGCGGTTGCAGGGTTGTCCTGATTCAGATCATCCAATCCGGCCACGTCACCGTTTTCGATTTTTGATTGGTTATTGGAGCTGTAGTCTGCCCCTGTGATGTCGCCATTGTGATGATACCAGTCCGCTTTGTCAAAAGGAGCCTTGGCGAAGCCGTTTCCTGGTTGAAAATCGCCCGTGTGATTGGGGACTACGTCCAGCATAACAGCCATATTTTTGTCGTGCGCTTTACGTACCAGCTCTTTGAACTTGTCCATTGTACCGAGATGCCCATCTACCGCATAAAAATCATACGTATGATAGCCGTGGTAAGCGAATTCGCTCTTTTGCATCGTTACTGGAGTAATCCAGATGGCGGTAAAGCCCATATTTTGAATGTAGTCGAGCTGGTTGATAATGCCTTGAAAATCGCCGCCATGCCATTTGCGCTGGTCGCTGTTGTTGGAATTGAAGCCACCGTAATTATCGTTCGATGTATCCCCGTTGCTGAATCGGTCTGTCATGATAAAGTAAATGCTCTGTTTGCTCCAGTCTGTGCTAAGGGGAGTTGGATTGGAGGAATTACCCGGATCAGTGGGAGTAGAGCCGCCCGAAGGCGACCCCGTTTGGATAGTTCCCGCGGCTCCGTTAGAGCCGGGCGTATAGGTAGAAGTTCCTGTACTGAAGAAGTAATTTTTGGTGTTGTTGCTATCCCAGTTGTTATTACCATCATTAAAAGCGGCTTCCAATTGGGAGGCAGAGCCGATATCGACGGTAATTTTGGCATAGCCGCTAATTTCGGCATCCTGCATTTTCACACCAGGCGCAGCAGTCCAGTTTCCGCCAGCCGGGCGGTAGTGAATGTAAGGTAAGTTGAAGCCTTTTTTGTAGTATACGGTTACTTTATTGGTTGTACCGCCGCCATCTCCGGGGTTAGTACCCGATGGAGCACCTGAGGTGATGGTTCCCGTATTGCCGCTGTTGCCTGGCGTGTAGGTAGAAATGCCTGTACTGAATAAGTAGTTTTTGGTATTATTGCTGTCCCAGTTGTTGTTGCCATCATTAAAGGCAGCCTCCAGTTGGGAGGCAGAACCGATATCGACGGTGATTTTGGCATAGCCGCTAATCTCGGCATCCTGCATTTTCACGCCAGGTGCAGCAGTCCAGTTTCCGCCAGCCGGGCGGTAGTGAATGTAAGGCGAGTTGAAGCCCTTTTTGTAGTATACGGTTACTTTGTTGCCTGTACCGCCTCCGTTATCGCCGGGCTTGGCCTTGCTTACGATAACCTTTTTGAATCCATCCATATCTCCGGTGGGTGAGCCATCACTGTTAACGAGATTATTAAGGCGCAATAGTGTAAAGCCGTGGTAGCCGAACTTCGTGATTTTTTCTTCGATTTTCTGGAAGCCACTGCCTCCCGTTGGGAGTGCGTTTTCACCATTCAGGCGAACATCCTTGCTATTCGCAATGGAGGAGACGGTATCTACCAGTGTGGACGGCAAGGAGTAATTCGGTGCTGTGCCACTGTCGTTCATCTCCAGCGCAGTAAAGGTTAGATCCAGATCAGCATCCTTGAACTTCTGAATAAGACGGTTGTAATCATAATACCCACCTGCATGCTCTGTGCTGTGAGGCATTGCAGGATTGTTCATCTGCCAGTGCAGGCCGGAAATCTTCGCTCCGATGCGGACACCGAACACAGAATCGAAGTTTTTGTGGGCAGCAGCTCCGATGACACCCAGATGGTTTTCAAGCACGCTCTGGTACCACGACAGGAAATCCTTCCCGTACGTGGAATTATACCCATCGTTCGTGTAAAATCCGTCCCCGTCGGTCGGAGGATTAATTTGGCTAAGACTGCTTAGCTTGGTACCCCAAGCCGCATTAATCTTGTCCAATGATCCATACTTTTCATTCATGGCAGTGCGGAACGCATTTTTGGCTGTTTCGGTGTAGGCTTGGAATTTGCCCCGTGCAGGATAGCTCCATCCCGCTGCCGGATAGTATGAAGGATATCGCAATTCTCCAGACGGCCCACCGCTTAAATAAATTTTGGGGATAATGCTTTTGTAGCCAGCAAAGGTTTCAGCAAATGAGGCATACAGCTCGTCATATTGTTTGCCAGTTCCGCTCCATAATGGGGAAAGGGCTTCGTTATTCACATAGCTGCCTTCATCCTTGAATTGCATTTCATCTGCACTGCCCTTGCTCGACAGCCAGCTTGGCAGCGGGATGTTACAGTCATCACCCACATTTCCGCCGCACTTGTGCGTAGAAATGATGGGGACCCACTTCAGTCCCACTTCTTTCACAGCATCTGCATAGGTCTTGTAGTAGCTCCAATCGAACTGGTTATCTCCTGTGCTCTCCACATAGCCCCACCAGACGTCGGTGGTAATGGCATACACGCCGTTACTTTTCAGCGTTTGCAGTTGCTTTTTGAATGCGCCCCAGTCACTGATTTTCGCCAGCGGCCCCATGACGGAAGCTTGAAAATCGTCAGCGACTGCAGCGCTTGCCGTATTGGAGGGTGAGCCAATGAAGGCGGTCAAAGACAGCACAAGGCTTAATAGAATCAGGCACCCTTTTTTCCATATACTTCGATACAAGGTCAAAGCGATCATCCTCCCCAAAGCATAGTCTATTTCGACAACATTCTGTAAACGTTTACAAAATAATTATAAAGCAATCGGTTGCCCAAAAAGAAGAATTTATTGCACTCTCGAAGGGGAGAAATATGACTAATTCGCTAGTGACACCTTGTTATAGACAGACAAATGAATGCTCCTGTATATGATTCCAAACGTGTTTAAGTCAAAAAAAGCATAGGTCTAAAAATCAGACGTATGCCTTTTAGGATTGTGCAAGATAAGCTGGAGACGACATTCCATACAGAAGTAGGTGAATTTGAGAGCTTGGGAGCCTCATTTATGCATGTATGCAGTGTTACACGGAGTACTATTTTAATAAATATGGCGATTTTGCTGGTCGGGAATACCGCTTTTACGGTAAAAGTAGGTGTTAATCCGATCCCGCCACTCCTGAGCGTGCTCAGTTTGATGTTCCAGACGCTCTAGCACCTGTGCATAGATTGCCTCATCCAGATGATCCCTCAAACTAACCCATGTGTCTCTAAGGTCGGCCGCACGTTCCGCACCTTCAAAATGGGTATCATAAATGTGCTGAATGACAGTTTGACCAGAGTGGAGCATGTGCGTATAAGGGACGTGATGAAAGAACAATAGCAGCTCATCGGGGCAGGTTTCGGTAGATTCATAGATATCCGCTTGGGGAGAGAAATATTGCCCGGCATAGCCTGTTCCAGTCGCGATAGTGCGATCTACTCCGATGCCACGGCAATCGGCAAAATGGTAGGTGCCCCACATCGAATATTCGTAGCCATCCACATCCGGCCCATAGTGGTGACCGGGACTGACCATCCAGCCGACCCCGAGAGGGGCGGTGTAGGACTCGTAGATATTCCACGAATCGAGCAGCATTTTTTTAATGGCAGGAACTAGATGCTTGCTATTGCCCGTATGGGAACGATTCCTATGTCCGCCAAACGTCAGCCGAACCCACTCATCTGCGATTTCGTCTGCGGACAGCTCCGGGTCCCATGCCAACCGTCCGTAGCCGTACAGATTGGACTGGGCGAGCAAATGTCCGGTCCAGTTGGTGTCTGCCCCAATATTGGATACAGCAGCGATCCCACAGTTGGTGTACTTGGTGGAGGAAGGGGAAGCAGGACTGCCATTGCTACCCAAAGAGCCGCTCACGATTCGCTTGATGGTGGAGCCTTTTCCCTGAGCATAAGTGTCAAAATCCAGAACCTCCTTCCACTGCGGAACAAGGTAGCATAAATGCCGTTGCTGTCCTGTGTATTCTTGGGTAATCTGAAATTCCAGCAGTACCTGAGTGGCTTGCAGCGCCCCGAACAGGGGGGAGACAGGCTCCCGCACCTGAAAATCCATGGGACCGTTTTTGATCTGTAAAATGACATTATCGCGGAACAGCCCATCCAGCGGTTTAAAATGGTCAAAGGCCGCGCGAGCCCGATCCGTCTTGCGGTCACGCCAATCCTGCTTGCAGTCGTAGACAAAGCAGCGCCAAATAATCCGTCCACCATAAGGCTGCAACGCATCTGCCAGCATGTTGGCTCCATCGGCGTGATGGCGTCCGTAGCTGAATGGACCGGGCCGATTCTCGGAATCGGCTTTGACCACGAAGCCACCCAGATCGGGAACGGCGGCGTAAACCTCCCGGGCTTTGGCCCGCCACCATTCCGCTACACCGGGGTCTAGAGGATCGGCTGTGGTTAGTCCGCCGAGCTGCATAGGGCTGGCATAGTTAATGCTCAAGTAGATTTGGATGCCATAGGCTCGAAATATTGCAGCTAGCCTGGCTACGTCCGATAAATATTTGTCCGTAATCAGCTCGGTTTCTACTTGATGGACATTCACATTGTTAATGGATAACGACTGAATGCCGACAGATGCGAGCAGACGGGCATAGTCCCTAAGGCGGTCCATATTTTTAGTTAAGGCATTATTTTCGTAAAAAATGGATGCCCCCGCATATCCCCGTTCAACGCTGCCATCCATGTTATCCCAGTGATTGATCATGCGGATGGGATTAACCGGATTGGACAATACATCCAGAAACGGACCATCCGACGATTCGGATGATTTGCTGGTGGCTTGTAGCAGAAGTTCGCCATCCAGTCTTTCTTGTAGCCAGCGCAGCAGATGAAAAACCCCATATAATACGCCTTTGCTGGTCTGACCGGCGACCGTGACGTACGGCCCTTTTATAGCATCATACGAAGCTGATTGTGCCGGGTTTATCATCTCAGTTCCACGAATTCGGTAGCCTTCTGCGTTCACATCAGCCTGTTCCTCTGCACTAAATCGTTCTGCCACCAGTGGATGGTCTTTAAATGTACCGAGTGTAATAAACGGCGCATCCACAGGAACGACGCTGATCTTCGGCTGCTGTCCGAACATGGAGGTCAATCCGCGTTGTAGCTCATTTGCAGCGGTTTGGAGCACTTCATCCTCCCCGGTGACCACGATAACATTGCACCATGCGGGCCGATTCTCTGCATGACTGCTGCGGGGATAATGGAGCCAAGCGTCATAGCCGTTCTCTTTTTGCACATCCATATGATTGCTCATATTCGATCCTCCTTGTGCAGATGAAGGTCCGTCTCAGGCATGCTGCTCCTGCTCCATATGCTGCGGTAAGGTCAGGCGATTGCTCTTGCCTTCATACAGCCATAAAATAGCGGTGACTCCGCGCGGGTAATATTTGCTGCCGTGGGCAATGCCGGAGAGCATTTGGTCGCTCCAGCACCAATAGGATTCCTCAGGGTGAAGGAGCCAAGAGACATGGGCAGCATCCGCAGCTTGCCCTGCTTCATCCCAAGGGAACTCCAGCAACTCGCGGGCAATGAACTGGGACAGGTAGATTTTACTCAGCCAAGAGTTGTTACTGGTCGAGGACAGCTTCCAGCCTCCATCTTCGAACAGGCAAACTCCCGGTGCCAGCACCGTGTCCAACTGGCGTCGAAGGGCCTGTATATATCCGCCAAACCGCCCATTGAGTTGAAGGGCATCCTCGCATCCTGTGAAGTAAGGGAAGATCAGCCCCTCAATAGCGGGGATAATCTGTGAATCATTCCCCTCTTGAATGACCGCCGGGATATATCCCTTATCTGTCATCTGCGCCGTGATCGCTGCTGCGCATTTGTCTGCCTGTGAGCCAGCTTCCCGTGAAAGGGTATCGAGTCCTTCCGAGGCAAAAAGCTTCTCCAGCGCAATATATACCGCCCAGCATTTGCTGCCCAAATAGATGTTGTTGCGGGACTGCCCCAAAGAAACGTCCAGACTATCGTAGGTCGTAATTTCCGCGCCGCCCTGCGTTCTGGTGCTGTCCAAGCCCATTAAGCCGTTTCGGCGCGACGGATCAGGGTGATCCCGTTGTAACATGCTGGCGAAGCATTCACGCAAAACGGGTAGCATACGTGTCGTAAACGCCCGATCCTGTGTCTGTTCGATATATACCGTGGCGCAGCATAGCCAGTTTACCAGCTCCTCGTGGCTCATGTAGGAGAAGCAATCGTCAATCCCTGCCAGCTCATACGCGGAGTACCCCGGACGGGAAAATACATTAGCTACGCCCATATCATGCGTAAACGTGATGCCGCCTGGATAGGTCTGTTCCTCTGTCGGGAATCGTACCTCATCGCGGTAGCTGTACCGTTTTACAAACCACTCCAGTTCGTTGCGTACCGTCCACGGGTTCAAAATCAACTCAAAGTAAAGCTGATCTGCCGTTAAATCCAGCGTATTCATCATCCGATATTCGCCTTCATTGACGATCCAGATCGGTTCTCCATCCGCTTGCTGACTGAGCAATTGGGTACTGCCATAGTAGCTGTGGATCGCCTGTGCGAGCATAAATTCCTGATCCTTGCTCAAGTCTGCCGACTCGATCCAGTGATTCGCCTGGATACAGGATGCCTTCAGGGCTGTAAAATGCTCCAAGGCATAGCCCGCCACGTCTTCAATATCCGTGAACAGCCGGGTGTAATAATACGCTGTATCGATACCTGTAGTGACGATGCCGCCCCGGTAAAAACAGACGGCAAAGGAATACGTGCGCTTCTCGCCTGCGGGAACGTCCATCAGGAGCGCAGCCGTTCCACCCAGGCCGAAGGATAAGTTCTCGGCAATCGACTCCCCAAGCAGCTTCTCCAGCGTAAATCCGCAGGCAGGTACCGCTTCACAGCTGTTAGTCACAATGGCCGTGCTGCGCCCTTGTCCGATGCCCGTGATTTTTCCCAACGTTCCAACATTCAACCCCACAGCTTCCCCGCGCGGGTCCTCGCCTACAATGCGCATACCGCTGTACGGATCACTGCCCTGATAGCCGAAAAAGGCTTTCCGCGCAGCCGTTCCCTGCGTGTTATCAATCGTAAGCTCGGCAAATACCGCCGGAACCAGCGCAGCCCGCAGCTCATCCACATCCGCTTTCTCCGGTTCTGGAACCGGACGGACAGGAGAATACAGCCGGAACGTCAAATCTCCGGCGCTCCATGTATCTGTGCCAGCTTTTAGCTCACGGGTAATAACTTGATCGGCAAAGGGAACAAGCTGTGGCTCCGTTCGTTTATCCTTTTTCTCCACATCGTATCGGGCGCTTTCGTCCTGTGCGGCTGCAAAAAAGGGGAGCGCCTCATAGACCTCGCCGTCTCTGGATTGAAGCCCGATATATACATTTTCATCCGCGGGCTTGCCTAGCTCCAAGCCGAGTCCACCCCGATTACCCTTGAACCCGAGTGTAAAGCTGGAAAAGGCACCGACAGGTGAGTGTTGCGTGTTATAAAATATATTTTTCGTCATATAATGAAACCCCTTTCAATATAAAGAGTGACTTTCAGATACAAAAGTATTTTGCAGCATCCTCATATAGAGCCTAGCATGCTAAGGTTCAGGGAACCATTGTCAAATCGCTCTATCATTTATCCAAATCGCGCTAAAAACGATATACTGGAGTAAAACCATCAACGTCAGGAGGGGAAGCATGTCGTCACCACGTTTACCGAACCGCCCAGAGCCTACAGACCTTACGGCTACTGGTGAGGAGTACTTTTTTCCCGATGTACGAACGACGGTCAATCTGTTTGCCATCCATACGCGAAGAGTCGGAAGGGAATGGAGCTACCCGCCACATACGCATCCTCAATATGAAATTAATATCGTGCTTGCAGGAGAGCAGGTGATGGTGGTGGATGGCCGCAGCTATACACAACGGCAAGGTGATCTGGTGCTGCTGCGACCGGGAATTGTTCACTCCAGCTACAGCAGCGGGGAGGGCTTTACGTATTTTTGCATGCATTTCGACATTGATGACAAGCTGTTCCTCTCGTTACTGAGCCGACTGGAGCAGGTATTGTTTCCAGCCGAAGGTGCGGTGGCGAGGCAGATAGGCCCCGCACTGGATAAGTTGCTCGAACTTTCCACACCCAATGCAGAACAAGCAGGGGATTCGGTGGCCAAGCGTATGCGGATTCAATCTGCCGTGTTTGAGCTGTTCGCTACGTTATGGGAGGCGGTATCCAGCGAAGCGGCGCATCTGCCCGGGCGCGGATACGTGCAGGCTGAGCTTGCCCATCAGATTGCCAGCCGACTTCAAGGCAGGGTGAATCAGCATTTTGGACAAATCGACTCTGTAGAAAAGCATGATGGGATTGAAGGCATTTCATCGGAATTAGGGATTAGCGTTTCCCATTGTAATCGTGTATTTCGTAGTGTTTTTGGTGTATCTCCCCGTGTGTATCTGTCTGGTCTTGTCCTGCACGAGGCTAAGTTGCTATTGGCTGATCCGCAATGGACGGTGCAGCAAATTACCGATATGCTCGGCTATGGAAACATTGCGCATTTTAGCAGGCAGTTCAAGCGCTGGTCCGGTCAGTCGCCGACATCCTACCGTAAAAGCACTGTGCAGGAAAGCCCATCCGAATAAAAATATGTGTGATCATGAAATAGTTACGATATAATCCCTTTAAAGGAACTGAGAATAATATGACGGCCCCGAGGGCGAACAGCGGGCGCAAGCTTTTGAGGAATATAAGGAAGTAACCTTGCTCCATCGGGTGGGTTATAACGAGGAAATCGCGCATACCGTGTTGTATCTGATGACGAACAAGTTCACCACCGGAAGCGTGCTGTTCCCGGATGGCGGCTACACGCTGATCTAATCCAAGCCACACGCAATCAACAGGTAGGAAACCTGTTTTCTAAACAAAAACCGGTCTAACACGTAGCATCGTGTTAGCCGGTTTTCTTTGGCTATAGGGTATCAAGTCCTTCTCTAAAGCAGTTCTCTTTACCGTCATAGTTTTACATGGTAATATTCGATTGTTGGATATAATTCAAAGTCATTGTCTGAATAGATGATAAAAAATAAAGTATATATGCAATATAACCTTGTATTTAAGGAGTAGATTACCTATGGACCAAGTGGATCATAAAATTTTGTTATGTCTACAAAACCAGGCACGCATCTCCATGACCGAGCTGGGCAAGGAGGTTGGACTTTCCCAGCCCGCTGTCACGGAAAGAGTAAGGCGCATGGAGGATAAAGGCATTATCACTGGATATCGGGCCATGGTTTCACATGAGAAAGTCGGAAAGCCGATCATGGCTCATGTGCTCGTGCACACGAATCAATGCAACTCATTTGTTGAGTTTTGCCAATCTGCGCCTGAAGTCATTGAGTGCCATCGAATTAGCGGCGAGCAAAATTATCTACTTAAGGTTATGGCCGAATCCATGCTTAAGCTGGAGCAATTCGGGGATGAGTGCGGAAAGCACGGTCACTCTACCACGTTAATCGTCCTGTCCTCGCCTGTAGAGCATAAACATGTAACTCCCGCTTTATTAGACCCTATTTGAGCTGCCGTAAATGGCTTGGCAAAGCTCGGTTGTAAACGGACCTGACATGCCTTCGAACGCTGTATTGGTAAAGGCAACGACGCTGAGTCTTTGCGCGGGATCAACGAACCATGAATGACCGTAAGCTCCGCCGAGACGCCACGTTCCAGGGGATTCTGCTGTTTCGCCTTCGTCGGGATTTTGGAGTACGGTGAATCCCAGTCCGAAGCCCCGTCCCGGCCAGCCTGCCAAGGGGAGATTCCCGGTCTGGATGGTGCCCATTTCACGTACCCATTCTTCAGAAAGTAATGGATTGCCACCGTTTCGCAGTGTTTCCAGCAGCCGCATGAAGTCTTTTGCGCTGCCAATCATACCAGAGCCTCCTGAGTGGAAAGCCGTGGGATCAAAGGCGCGTGCAGGCTGAAAACGAAGTCCCGCTGTGCCTTCATAAACCTGCGCAACCTCAAGCTCACGCATCCGGCGGGGTTCCAGAGTATCGTTGACATAAGCGGCGGCAAGTCGTTCGGGATCAGCAACCGTGAAGCTAGTGTCTTGCATACCGAGGGGGTCTGTAACGAGCTTTTTAACAGCCTGCTCAAGGGTTGTGCCGCATACGCGGCTAATGATAGCGCCGAGTACATCGGTGGCAATGGAATAGCCCCATGCTTTACCCGGTGTATACAACAGAGGCACAGAAGCCAAACGTTGCAAGTTCTCTTCAAGGGTAAGATTTGAAAAATCCATGCCATCTGATACGCCTGCACGTTGATAGGGGCCGCCGCCTTCTTCCTCTAAAAAGCCATAGGTCAACCCGGCAGTATGTGTGAGCAATTGCCGTACCGTAATGGATGGTTGCTCGCCGCTGATCAAGCGGGGGCGAAAGTCTGGCAACCAGCGTTCAATGGATTCATCGAGTCCAATCTGTCCTTGGGCTGCCAAAACCAAGGCCGCTGTAGATACAATTGGCTTGGATATAGAAGAGAGCCGAAATAAAGCATCCTCGCGCATAGGAAGATTTTCTTCTCGATCAGCCAGCCCTGCCGCTCGCACATACACGGGTGAACCATCGATATATACCATGACGACTGCGCCAACCAGGCGCTTCTCGGCAAGGGTTTGATCTATGACTGCATTCACACGTCCGTCCAGACCATCTTGTATCGCTAAAACTCTATTTTCCACACTCATGAATATCTCATCCTCTCTATGATCCAGCGGTTATCGCTTGATGAAACTTAGTTTACAGGATGGGAAGACGACATTACATAAGGTAACAAAGGTATTCAGTGAGTATTCACGTTAAAATAAAATTATTTTAAAAGGATGGCCTTGGATTTAAATGAAAGGGGTTTTACAAGAAGCTATGCCGCGTTTTACAGTAACTTTTTAAGCTGAGATACACGCCCTTGTGACACACCAAGCCATTTTGCATAGTCATATTGTCTGGCATCGGGATGTTCCCGTATGAGCTCTTTCAGGCTTTCTAGCAATTTTTCTGCCGGCTGATTCGTTCTCTTATGGATGTGCGTATCTTCTTTAATGGAAGGAGTCGGTATGGGGCTACAATCTATATTCCCCTTTAATTTATGGATACAGTCCATGCATAAAAATGAATCTCTGAAATAGGTTAGATTTTCAACCGCGCTACACATTTTACAGGAAACACCCGTATATTTCTTTACAGCCATAAAGCCCGTTTTATCATCCACAAAAAATTCTACCGAATCCCCACTATTCATATTCATCGTCATTCGCATTTCTACAGGAACCACGATTCGACCCAAAGTATCTAATGAGCGCGTCATACCTGTGTTTTTCATAAAATAACCCCTCCTTAATCCTTACAAGTCATCATGGCTGATCAGATATCTGCACTTGCTACATATAAAACGCTTCTTAAATGCGGTTAATTCTTCTTTTGATCTACAAAACTCGCAGGTTTGGTCGTTATATTTAGTGACGGATATGGTTGCTCCCTCTAAAAGAAATTCAATACAATCAGAAGGTTGAATATGACACGTATTCAGTATTTCTTTGGGAATTAAGAGTCGTCCCAATCCATCTAATTTTCTCGCCATTCCTATGTCCTTCATGTTAAAAACTCCCATTAAAAAGATGATAATCAATAAAATAGTAGTATTTATTGTTGTTCCAAAAGGTGGTACTATTGTAATGTAAAAAGGAAAACATTTCATAATATTATGAATTTTTGAACTACATAGCTTCATTTACTAGGTTTTATACCCCAGAGTCCACAAGTGAAAGGGTGGTTTATTCATGGAAATCACACCTACGATAAGAGCAGAATTAGAAAAGTATCTAAAGCAACAAGATATGAGCAGAACCGAGTTTGGACATATCGCAGGACTGAATCCAGGTACTGTGAGTGGCATTGTAACGGGCAATCGGACTATCTCTGTTAACCAATTGGATCGTATTACTTCAACGATGGAATTACCACCAAATCATTTTTATCACCGATATGTTGAAGAATGCATTGAGGAAGAATCCCTCAACTGGCGAAGAATATCCCCTTTCTTGTACCGATGTGTGGAGCTTGACCGACTGGATTGCTTGCAGCGAGTTGTATTTCTATTGCTGGATAATCCCACTTATCCTCCGTTACTCTTTGAAGTAGCCGAGGATGCTTTCAAAGACGGCCACAATGAAGCAGCGGCGTTCCTGTATAAAAATGTGGCTGAAAGTGAAAAGCAGCAGCATTCCGAGCGACTTGCGGTGTGCCAGTATCGCCTGTTTAAGCTCACGATTGGGGAAGATCAAGCGATTAATCTCAAGGCCGCTACCCTATTTGAACCGTTTATTGAACGCCTTAATGAAGTGGATCAGCTTGATGCCTTGAAAGACTTAGCGAATGTATACAGATCATTGAGCCAGTGGGACAAGGTGTATACATTTGCTAAAGAAATGAGGCGGCTAGGGAAACTCCAATATGAGATGTCTCATAACCCCAAACGCAAAAAACAAGAGCCACTAAATCAACTAAGTAGACCACTTTTCGTTTATATAGCCTACTCCGATCTGATGTGCGCAAATGCATGTGATGCAAAAGGAAATTATGCACAAGGCTTAGAGCATATCTGTGCTTATACTGATTTAAGCTGGGTGAAGGAGCAAGACCCGGATACACTTCATTGGCTTGGTTTGTTTAAGCGTTGGGCGAAAATTAATACCTGCGTGAACAAGCTCATGTCAGGAGATAGCAGTGTGCTGCCAGAGTATGTAGAGTATATGGCAGGCGAACAACACATTTTTGCTGAACTTTTAAATGTAATAGAAGCCGCTAATCGTTACAATATAAATGTGGACTCTATCCTCCAGCGCTTTGAGCCCCAAATTGCAGCCTATCGGGAACCTTCATCTACTGACATGTATACACAGCAAGTTTTACCAGAGGAATACGTAAGGTTTTGGTACAAGCTGGCTAAGTACAGCCTAAATAAAGGCAGATATCCATATGGTTTCAAATGTTTAATAAACGCTTTTGAAAAAGCTGTTACAATAAACCATGTACTACTTATTTCCAATTGCTCAGGCTTGTTTGATCGTTTCAGAGCGTATGTCGCTCCTGAAACACTGGTTCAGTACGAAAAAATGTCTCAGGAGGTGTGGGAAAGAAATGATCAAAAAGATGGCTTTCTTCTTGGCGGTAATTAGCTTTCTACTGGTATTCGGGTTACCAGTAGAAATTAATTACCCAAGCTCTGGCACAATTCAGACTCAAGGGCACATTGGAGGGGCATAAATCAAGTTTTAAATTTTCTACCATGGACCAGCTTAAATGCTGGTCATTTTTTTGTTTCATTTTGCCGCTTCTTGAATGAAAAAATGGATGATTCATATTTACCCATTCCATCCTAAAATGAGATTCATTAGGAGGGGATTTGGATGAAAACGGATGAAACATTAAATCAGCAATTAGAAGATGCAAGACAGCGGCTTCATGATCTGTATGACCAGTATGGTTTTGGACATTCCTACGTGCTTGAGCAATCCATGTTTCTGGATGAACTCATTAACCAACATAATCGTATCTTTCACACCTCCCTATGCAAAACTAATTCTCCTAGCGAGTAACGGAACTGACAATATCAATATATCTATTAAATACCTTATATGAAATATAAATACATACGAAAGTCAGAAAATGTAAAAATTAAATGGGCAGGGCTTGATGATGTCAAAGCAGTTTATACAGAGAGTATTGGCGGATACAGGATTTTTAAAGAATAAGACCATAGTTTGTTAACTTTACCTTAAAATTGAAGTATGATACATTTTTTATATCTTCTTGGGTTATCTATCATGAGTATTTAGAATAGTTATATAGAGGGGATGGTTGAAAAAGGAAAATCAAATAGTTGTTTTTATCACCAAAATATCTTGTGAAAGGAAAGATGGAAGTGAAAAAACAGTTTAAGCTTTTCGCTATTCTATGTATGTTGTTGGCCATTTCTTTTTCTGTAATCCCATCTTCTTCGTATGCTGCATTTTCAGGGCTTAGAACTTTGGGGGCATATGCGAGCGTACAGGAAAGAGACTCCTGGTGCTGGGCAGCTGTATCTCAGGGTATTTTACGCTATTACGATAAATCAGTGACTCAAGCTAATTTTGTAAGGACTGTAAAAGGTTCTGTTATAAATGAAGGAGCTTCCGATCAAGAAGCAAAGAGGGGATTAAGCGCCTATGGACTTAACAGTACGCTTGCAAGCTCTTCTATATCCTACAGTTCAATTATTACGCAAATTGTAGATTATAGTCGGCCTATATACGCGGGGTGGTCATGGTCAAATGGTGGAGGCCATGCTGTTCTGATTAAAGGCATTCAAAATTCACATCTTACAGATAACGTTGATTGGGTTTTTTATGTCGATCCTCTTGATGCTACTACTAATAAGGCTAGTTACTCTTGGGTGAAAGGTAGTAACAGCGTTGGTCACGTGTGGGACGGTACACTTTATAATATAACTAATTAAGGAGGCGTTGTAATTGAAAAAGGTGTCGCTATTGCTGATATGCTTATTTTGTATATTCGGCTCGAATGCATTTGCTTCAAATGCGGAAGATATTCCTTCTGAAGTAAGGAGTGCTGCCGAGCAAGGGTTGAAGTCCTTTATTTCAGATGCTACTCAAAGTCCTTCCGAGTATGGTTATGCAAATGCAGAAGAAGTGAACCGTATTGGATTAGGTGAAGGGTATAAGCTTTATGCAGTTGATAAGAACTTATTGAACAAAGAAAGTAATAGTTTAAAAGACTATACATTAGATACTGGTGGTTGGTTGTTCACGATTCAGTTAAATGGTGTAGCCAAAAATTATTTGACAGTTGCATTAGAAGATGGAGAATATAAAACTGTTCAGGTGGGTGGAAATGCTAATAACTACGGAAATGCCTTGGCAAGAATTAAGTCAGAGCATGGAGATCCCGAAGTAGTCCAAGCTGGACCTGCCTACTATTTTGTAGCAAAGGACGCTGCGAAAGACTCAGTTAAGGACATTATTTTATCCTCTGTACCGGAGAATAAAGCGTCATTATTCCAAGCTTTGGGGAATGACGAGTATCGGACTACCAGTGAAGTTATTACTTTCCTTAAGAAACAAGCGAGTTCTAATAATGATAATTCTGGTACCGAGAAACTAAGAGGCGGAGGATTTGCCAATGCTGCTCCTGAGGCCAACACCAATATAAATCAAATTTTGATAGTGTCAGCAGTGGTTTTAATTTTAGGTGCTGTAACAATCGTCTTTCTTCGTAAAAAAACTAATCGCGGATAACAGTTCGAGTTGTAAACCAAGTTTTTACCCTAAGCACTGAACATTAAAAAGGAGCCTTTATTACCGATATGGTGCAAAACATGAATATTAATTCTAGGCGTTCTTTGAGGGGAAAACGGGAGCGCCTTTTTTGTAAGCTTTCAAGCATGACAGACCATTCGAAATGTTGTAATAGACGTTTGAATATTATAGTCGTCGTACCCCGTAATATTTACAGTAATAACTAGACATGAGATTAGGACTAACCAAAAACGAAATGATTTCATTGCCTATACCTCCAAACCAATATTGTAACAACGTATTACCACGGACTAGCATTGATGCTTGTTCATTTTGCAGTTTTGAGGAAAAACAAGAAGCCGCAAGACGATTAACAGCATTCTGATCGTAGCGGCTTCTTGGGACTCTTTTTCTCTACACTTTTTTCACTGGACGTAACACTGCGTAACCGTATCCCTCCGGGAAATGCCGTTGATAATCCTGCTTCGTTTCCTCATCCCATTCATATCCCATGCTGGTAGGGTCAAAGTTCCAAGCTTTTTCCTCCACCATTCTCATAACCTCTCCATTGTTTTTTAGATAATTGAAGGGCGGGTGAAAAAACATCAGGTAATCTGATTCGGGGATGTTCCGGCACTCCATACCTGCTGGAATCTCTCCGGCGTAGTCAGCGGCAGCCGGTATTCCATAGAGATAGCCCTTTTGACCATCCTGATAGAACCAGCCTGCGGTTTGACCCAATTGTTCGGGCAGTTTGAGATGAGACATGCTTTCCAGTGTTCCACAAATTTCATCACAATTATGACCGTTTCTCCAGAAATCACCGTAGTTTCGAGAAGAGGCATCCCAGATTCCAATAAATTTGTGTGCTGGTATACGCTCAATTTTGATTTCGGCTTCTTGCAAATGAACCTTAACCATCTTATCCCGCTCCTTCAAATGGTAATGATAAGGAGAGAACACTTCAACACGAATCGCTAACGGAATAGGTCTAGGCTCTCTTTGGTATACAGCAGCGTCATTCCTGTAAGAGAATGGAACTGTTTTGTACAGTAATAAGGAGAGTAGTCTAACTGATTGGACATTCTCAACAACGATGGTGCTGAAGTAAGATTATTATCAATCCAATCAATCATGAGTTGGACCATTTCGTTCCATTCGTACACGATGGTTCCCTCCTTTCGATTCCATCTTAACAGGCGGAATGCAGGAATATTTGACTTGAGTTGCATGGCACCCTACAGCAAATCAGATTGGCCATGCTTCTTCAGGCACCCCGTATTGTGAGAAAATATAATCTCTAGACTCATTGGCTAACTTGCGCAAACGTTGAATGTCTACATGCAGCATTTTTCCGTTCCGTTTGACAGCTTTCCCAGCCACAAACACTGAGTCGACGTTGCTCGTGTTGGCACATTGTACAACAGCACCGATTGGATGATTTACCGGAAACATATTCAGGTCGTTGGTTCGAATCATAATCAGATCGGCTTCTTTTCCCGGAGTTAATGTACCGATCTTATGATCCAGTCCTAATGCTCGGGCACCGTCAATCGTCGCGAATTCTAAAATGTCCCGTGCTGAAATGGTGAGTTCCACCGGCATTTCTCCTGTGGATAAAATCTTTCCATTGATTCTGGAACGTTCTGCTTGCAAGGCGAACTTCATTTGCCCAAACATGTCTCCACCGGTCGATACTACGACATCGATCCCTAATGACGGTCTTCCTCCGTTCTCCATAAACAACCCTGTAGCCGGATAACCATGCCCCATCATCATTTCGATTTCCGGAGTAACGGAAATGGAGGCACCCGAATCTGCGATTAGTTTATACTCCTCATAGCTGAGTGTATTGGCATGGGCAAAGTTAAGCTCCGGTCCGAGTAGTCCAGCCTTATGCAATTTTTCAATCGACCGATCCACCGAACCCCATGTTCCGAACCCTAAATGCATTGTACACAGCACACCGAGCTCCCGAGCGAATCGAATCTCATCGACTGCTGTTTCCCATGCGCTGAATTCCGGCCCTCTTATGGCTAGCCCCATGGTAAGCAACTGGTCATCTGATGAGAAATACTGCTTTTTCACCCGTCTGCTGTCATCGGATTGTCGTATCTGGCTTTCTCTGGACCAATATTCGCCATCACCAGGAACTCCGTGGGCAAAGACCGCTCTTGTTCCCGATTCTTGCAAGCCCCGGATCAGCTCGTTCGTATGGTCGGGTGAGTTAATCATCGACCAATCCAGTAGCGTGGTAACCCCTGCATCCAATGCTTCCAGTGCGCCAAGCAGATTCGCTACATATCCATCCTGCGGACGTAATTTAGCTCCAATATTCCCATAGTACATACGCCCCAGGTACTTTTCGAGCGACCAATCGGCACCTACATTACGAACGACAGATTCCCAGGTGTGGCGATGTGTATCCACGAATCCCGGCATAACAATCATGTTTGTAGCGTCAACAACTTCACAATCGGATGCTTCTAGCTCCGGTTGAACAGCGATAATTTTTTTCCCCTCGATAAGAATATCCGCTTTTTTAAAATCACCCATTGTCTTATCGAGCGTGAGTACACAGCCGTTTTGGATTAATAAACGATTGTTCATCTTTTTATCTCCTTTGTGTGTTGTTAGATGACTTATTTCTATGCTCTCTCTCTTAGGTCGACATTTAACCTATATATGTATATTGTAAGCCTGATGATATAAAATCACAGTATATCTTTTCGTGCAGGGACAAGAATATACACCAAAAAGCCTACCTACCGATCATCTGGCAGATAGACTTTTACAAAATAAAGCTGTGTTGGATAGGGATTAGCGCTCCCATGCTTCTGTGCGAAGCTGCTGCTGGCGGGTAAATAATGCCGGATAAATAAACAGGCTGAGCAGTACGCTGGTCAAAATCGCAGAGGTCATGGTGGTAAATACGATCAGCAACTGCAATCGGACGGCGGCAATCGGATTGGCACCTGCGATGATCTGCCCGGTCATCATGCCGGGAAGCTGGACCAGCCCCAGCGTTTTCTGTCCCTCAATGGTTGGAATCATACTGGAGCGTATGCAATCCTTGAGTATCGGGAAAATAGCTTGTCTCGGCGTGCCGCCCAGTGCCAGAATGAGCATAATTTCAGGCTTGCGCAGCAGCACTTCCGACTTGAGCCGGGATACCAGCAGGCTGGACAAAATCATGGAGCTGCCAATGATCATGCCGCTAATCGTAATCATATATCGGGCTGTCGCCGGAATGATATGCAGACCAATCAGAAATGCCTGTGTAACGATTTCCACACACAGCAGCGTCAGGAACGACTTCCACATCAGGCCGGGAATGAATCTTCCTTTGCGCGCGACATTTTGGGAGGCCACAGTGATCATGAGCAGAATGAATAATACGATAAATCCGTAGCTTTGCATTCCAAAAATCAAATGCAGCACATATCCGATGGCCAGCAACTGAACCGATGCTCTGATCGTGGCGATAATGATATCCCGATCCAGACCGAGCTTGAAGGATTTGGACATGACGATGGCGATGAACACAAAACCGAGGGACAGAATCAGGGCAACAATCGTCATACCCATTCTCCTGCTATAAACTTGCGGGTTTCATTGTGCTGTGGTGCATGGAAAAAAGTCTCGGTATCCGTTTGCTCCACGAGCTTTCCGTCGATCATCAGCCATGTTTCATGGCCTACTCTGCGTGCTTGTTCCATATGATGCGTAATCCAGATCATCGTCGTTCCCTCTTCTTTGTTCATTTGAAGCAACAGTTCCTCTACCTCTTTGACCGAGGCCGGGTCCAGTGCGGAAGTAATCTCATCCAGCAGTAAAATATCCGGGCGGTTCGCAAGCGTTCGCGCCAAGGCCAAGCGCTGTCTTTGACCTCCGGATAGCTCCTGCGCCTTTTGCTCCAGTAGATCGCGGGTAAGCCCTACACGCTCTAACAGGTCGCCTGGGTCATGCAGCACCGTGCCATGCAACCGTTCTACGGTCTGAAGATTATACAGAACGGTTCCTTGCAGCATGGGGGCATCCTGAAAAACCAGTGCGACCTTTCGTCTCAGTTCAGGGATTTCCCATTCGGAAAGGGGCTTGCCGAATACGCTGATTCCCCCTTCATCCGGCGTCAGTAGAAGATTACACAGTGAAAGCAGCGTGCTTTTGCCAGACCCGGACGGGCCGACCAGCGTGGTGATTTTGCCGGGAGAGACTCTTGCTGTAATTCCGTTCAGGACAGCACGTTGCTGTTCAGACCCGGTAAAATATTTGGTGACGTCTTTAAATTCAATGGCTGGAAGTGACTTGGACTCCATAGATATAGCTATCTCCTTTGCATGGGATTGAAAAAGTGGTCAGACCCGCTCTATGATCTTGTTTCGTTCATTATATCAGTAAATGCTGATATGCTTGCAAACCATAACTTCTTTGTATAAACTAACAGAATTAGTTAAAATAGAAATGAGATTCATTATGTATATTTATACGTCAGCATTTTGCATCATTCGATTCCTAACGCTCGAAAGTACAATATATAGACGAACGTAAATGCTTTACATAGAAATTCGATTAAAGGAGAAATGCTGATGTCACCCAGAAACGGAGTGAAGCTGCAAGATATTTTACAGGCTGCTGAGGACATTGCCAATGAACGGGGGATGGGCGATGTTACGCTCACCACGCTGGCGCAGAAGCTGCACATTCGCCCTCCGTCTTTGTATAACCACGTGGACGGATTGAACGGACTGCGCCAAGTGCTGGCTCTACACAGCCTGGGACAGTTGGAGGAAGCTTTGATGAGCGCGGCGGTTGGCAGAGCGGGTGACGATGCAATGACCGCTATGGGGAAAGCCTATATGCGATATGCCCGCGAGCGACCCGGTTTGTATGAAGCGATGCTGTATGCAACCGATCGAAACGATCCCGAAATGAGGCGTGCTGCGGATCGCGTAGCGGGGCTTGTTATTTCTGTTCTGTCCAGCGGCTACGGATTTAAGGAAGAGGATTGTGTTCATGCGGCGAGGGGATTCCGCAGTCTGCTTCACGGTTTTGCCTCGCTCGAACAAAATGGCGGTTTTGGTTTACCCGTGGAAGTGGATCGGAGTATTGAAGTCATGATGAACACTTTTTTGACAGGTCTGCATGTGCAGCAGAAACGGGGATAACATGAGAAGCGAACACGGTTCTCTTTCCTGGTAATGGTTTCTATTCAGTAAAATGTATAATTATCTGTTCTGTGCGGCAAAAAATTGATATACTCGAAAAATACTGCTTAACAGCCGGATGTGGAACCGGTTTTACAGAGGAAATGATTCAAAGGATATTAGGGGGATTGTGGATGCAACAGGTTTTACAGGATGTGATCGGTGTAATTAACGACTTTTTCTGGTCCAAGTTGTTAATTGTCATGCTGATCGCATTGGGGCTATTTTTTACGTTCCGCACTAAGGGTCTGCAAGTACGAATGATCGGAGACATGTTCCGGGTCCTCAAAGAATCAAAACGCGGCTCCCGAGACAGCATTTCGCCTTTTCAGGCATTTTGTATCAGCATGGCGGCACGTGTGGGTACGGGTAACATTACGGGGATTGCTCTTGCCATTGCGCTGGGTGGGCCGGGTGCAGTGTTCTGGATGTGGATCATTGCGATCATCGGCTCGGCCTCCAGCTTCGTCGAAAGTACATTAGCCCAAGTATATAAAGTGAAGGACAAAGACGGATTCCGTGGCGGTCCGGCGTATTATATGGAGATCGGATTGAGAAAGCGGTGGATGGGTATCGTCTTTGCGATACTGATTACACTGAGCTTTGGTCTGGTCTTTAACGCGGTGCAGTCCAATACGATTACGCTGGCTTTTGAAAATGCCTTCGGCACGAGTCGGCTGGTCGTGGGTCTGCTGATGGCGGCTGTGTTTGCGGTCATTATTTTTGGGGGTATCAAGCGGATTGCCAAAATGTCGGAATATATCGTCATTGTACTGGCAGTGCTGTATATCGGAATTGCGCTGTTTATTGTAATCATTAATATTCAGCAATTGCCGCATATATTGTCCCTGATTGTACGCAGTGCGTTCGGTTTCGAGCAGGTTGCGGGAGGCTCCCTCGGGGCAGCTCTGATGCACGGCATCAAGCGTGGTTTATTTTCCAATGAAGCAGGAATGGGGAGCGCACCGAATGCGGCAGCTACCGCAGACACCAGCCATCCGGTCAAGCAAGGCTTGATTCAGGCTTTTGGAGTGTTAACGGATACGCTTATTATTTGTACAAGCACGGCAATGATTATTTTGTTATCCGGGGCGTATACGAAGCCGGGACTTAGCGGGATTGAGCTGACCCAGGCGGCTCTTAGTGTGCATATCGGCCCGTGGGCGTCCGGTTTTCTTGCCATCATGGTATTCCTGTTCGCTTTCAGCACATTGATCGGTAACTACTATTACGGTGAAACGAACATCGAGTTTATGAAATCCAAGAAAATCTGGGTATGGCTGTATCGCGCTGCTGTAATCGGCATGGTGATTTTTGGAGCGGTGGCCAAGGTGCAACTGGTGTGGGATTTGGCTGATTTATTTATGGGCATGATGGTTGTCGTCAATCTGATTGCCATTGCCCTTTTATCCCGAGTCGCTTTTGCAGCCTTAAAGGATTATTCACGGCAGAAAAAGGCGGGTCACGACCCTGTGTTCTACAAAGATAGCATTCCGGGGCTGGAGCAAGTGGAGTGCTGGGAGCGGGAAGCCAAGCTGTAAGACAACCTGATCACAAACTCGACATACCAATCTGATTGCGACTTGAACCATATGGGTAAAATACTTCTGTATAATGTAGATGAGAGACTGCGAATACAGGAGGGATATTGTGAACGTACTGGTGATTGGCGCAAATGGAAAAGTAGGCAGACATCTTGTTCGTCTGCTGGGTGAAAATGACTCGCATCGCGTAAAGGCGTTGATCCGCAATCAGGATCAGGCCGAAGCGCTTGAACGTTTGGGTGCGGAAACGGTGATTGCTGATCTCGAAGGAACGGTTGACGACATTGCCGCAGCCGTAAAGGGTAGCGATGCTATCGTATTCACGGCAGGTTCCGGTGGCAAAACAGGCGCGGACAAAACCCTGCTTATCGACCTCGATGGAGCAGTCAAGGCTATGGAAGCTGCCGAGCAGGCAGGCATTCGCCGCTTCATTATGGTCAGCGCAAGGCATGCGGAGAATCGGGAGCAATGGCCTGAGTCGATTAAGCCGTATTACGTGGCAAAGCATTATGCAGATCGCTTGCTGGAAGCGAGTAATCTGGATTACACGATCCTTCGTCCGGGTGGATTGACAGATGATCCCGGTATCGGAAGGGTCGCTACGGGAGATGATTCTTCCGTTAGCACCATTTCCCGTGAGGATGTAGCGGCAGTAGTGGTAGCGGCACTGGATGAACGGCAGACGTATCACCGTGCGATTAATCTGGCGTCAGGCAGCACGCCCATTGCTGAGGCTATCCAGCAGGGTTGATGGATTTAGGAGCATTCACATCATAGTTGGAGAGAGGCAGACCAGGGATGTTATTCCGGGTCTGCCTTTTGGCGCGATTCAAACCATCTCTGCTGGCTGTCGGACATGGCAACCTGCTTGAACATCCACAGGACTCACTCGAACGGGCCATTCAGGAGATGGAGCGGCAATTTGTGAAGAAATGATTCTGTATTCAGCCAACTTTCAGCCAGAACTCACGATGCCCTCAGCTATGACAGATACAATATGAGGAAAATAGATACAGAGAGAGGTGCATCGGATTTGAACGTGTGGAAAGAGAACCGCCTAAAATATATACTTCTGTTCAGTCTCATATTGTGTGCAGTGGTTAGTGTGGTTTCGTTATGGAGTTATTCTGGCAGCTCGGCATCCCAGTCTGCTGCTATTAGACAGGGCCCGTCCGGCGGATTTGGAGGAGGAGGCGGACCCGGTAGAGGCATGGGAGCGCCGGGGCAACGCCCCTCGAACGGACAGAGCGCTGGAAATCGTGGAGCAGGAAATGTAGGGCAGGATACCAGCTCCAATTCGACTTCGACGGATACCATGTACAGCTCTGACGGTAAGAGTCAAGGTACGACAGGCCAATCTGCCGATTCATCCACCCAAGGTACATCGACATCGGGTGATAAAGGTACAATGGCCGGGAAAGACACGTCTACCTCCGGGGGCGGCAGTGCTGTCAGAGACGGGCAACAGCGAGGTCCGGGCGGTATGTCCGGTAACGGCGGCCCTGGTATGGGCGGTGGAAGAGGCGGACATTCTTCATCTGCTTATGCGACTCCGCTGGCGATCTTTGCCGCTTTGTTCTTCGGTGCGTTTGTATTCATTGGGTATCGTTTTCGGGCCAGTGTATGGAAGATCGGGGAACGTAACCGGGGGCTGATGTTATGGACCGTGCTTGGTGTGGGATTCTTTTTAAGAATGGCGATAGCGCCGTGGATATCGGGGCACATGGATTTAATGCTATTCCGGAACTGGGCTACAACAGCAGCGGATAGCTTAACGGGATTTTACACGAACGGATCAAGTGATTATCCGCCGTTCTATATTTATATTTTATATGTGATCGGTAAAATCGGCTCTACGGACGCTTTCAGTCCCTATATGTCCGTGCTGCTGTTTGGGTATCTGGTCAAAGTGGTATGGGATTGCTCCAAGTCCGCCACGATTCAGGCCAAGTCCGCCGAGGACACGGTTGCACCGGAGCTTCCTTCCGGGAAGCACATATGGGGAGCGTCTCCCCAAGGTGTGAACACAACGATTGAAAGATAGCCCATTATTTAGGGTGAAAAAAAGGAAACCGCCCTTTGGCGAAATGGGAGTGGCAGGTATACCAGCCATAAACCATTAAGCCAAAGAAGCGGCTTTTTTTGTTGCTCTTCATGCCAGAACAACATTGGATGTGCCTCAATCCATATATTCGTTCAGTTTCTGTACATCGCAAATGGTAATCTCTCGTATACCCTTAATATGAATAATCCCCAGCTGTTCAAATTTTGCGAATTTGCGACTGATGGTTTCGCGTGTGACACCCACATAATTAGCCATTTCTTCGCGTGAAAGGGGGAGATTTATTTTAATGTAGGAGCCGTCCGGTTTTCCGTATTTATGCCCAAGCTCAAGAATCATATAAGCGATACGGATTTCCGGATCTTTGGTAGCCAGGCTTTGAGCCAGCTTTTCGGTATGTGCCAAGCGTTTAGTAATGGTTTTGAGCAGCTTCAAAGAGATATCGGGATTGTTGTGAATCAACTGCTCCATATCATCCTTGGTGAGCATACAAATATCAGTATCTTTTAAGGCATACGCACTAAAGTTACTCAGCTCATCGCTGTTAAATATGTTCAACTCGCCAAAAAAATCGCCAGTTGTCAGAATGTGCAGAATTTGTTCTTTGCCCTGAGGCGTCATTTTCAGAAGCTTGACATGCCCGCTTTTAATAATGTACAGCGTATCGGATGCTTGTTCCTCGATAATCAAGGCCTCGCCTTTCTGATATTTCCGGTGTCGGATCATGGAGCTGACCTTACACAAATCTTCGCAGGACAAAGAGGAAAAGATAGGCACTTTGCGGGCACAGGGCTCCTTTTCGCACTGGCAGGGGCAGGACATCTCATTCACATTCATTCACTCCATTCATAAACCGGAAACTAAAAAGTATAGTGCGTTCTTGTTATTCTGTATCATCTATTGGGGCAAAATGGCTTTGATCCTCACCGCAGACTGGACAAACCCAGTCTTCCGGAAGGTCCTCAAAAGCTGTACCGGGCATAATGTCTTCATCGGGGTCACCCAAAGCAGGATCATAAATGTATCCACAGGGTTGACATACATATTTTTTCATCTTTAGCTCTCCTTGTCACCAAAAATTTTTGTAAGCTCTGGCGCGTCCGGTTTGAGTCCCTGAATGATGGCTGTTTTGTATGGAAGTGAAGCGAGGGCATCCCCAAAACCGATCACGCCGCAGATAGAGCCGTTTTGTATGAACATTCGTGTATAAGAAGCTTGATTTTCACTGGTCAGGCTGGTGTCGCATTCCTGTTCATCTACTAGGCCAATGGAAAAGAGAGGGGATTCATAGCTGTTCGATAGAGTTACAGGGATGGGACGCTGATAGCTGACGGATGCACCCGCCATATTAGCGCCTGCTATTTTTCCCTGCTCTATGGCACTTTCCCATAATCCATCCACTCTATTCTGAAACTCGGCTACATCACCTGCCGCATATATATTGGCGGAGCTGGTCTTCATCTGTGCGTTCACCAAGATGCCGTGTCCAATATCAAGTCCGGTTTGGCGAGCAAGCTCAGTATTAGGTACAATTCCGATAGAATACACGACATGCTCGCAGGGAATAACAGAGCCGTCCTGAAGTTCTACACCTTCTACGTGACCTGTGCCTGTAATACGCTTTACGCCTTGTCCAAGCCTTACCTCGGTACCTTGATCGGTAATCCGACGGTTCAAAATAGAAGCGGCCTTCTCATCCAACTGGCGGGGCATAAGCCGATGCGAGGCTTCCAGAATGGTTACAGCATACCCGGCTTGCTGGAAGGACCAGGCGGTTTCTACCCCTTGAATACCGCCGCCGATAATACATATCCGTTCTCCCTGTCGCAATTCTGTTTTAAGCCTGTCTGCATCTTGTCGAAACCGGATATTGTGAACGTTCCTTAGAGAAGCTCCGTCCAGCAAAAGCTTACGGTTGTCAGCTCCTGTACACAGCAGCAACTTGTCATAAGCAACGGTTTGTCCAGTTATTGTTTCGATGGTGCAGTCCTCTGCATGTATCGCGGTGACCTTTATACCGGAATAAACATGAATTCGTTGATTGGCAAACCATTTTTCCTTTTTGATCAGGATTTTGTCGCTATGCAAGTCAGTGAATAGTCCCTTGGAAAGCTTGACTCGGTTATACGGAAGGGATGCTTCTTCCCCGTAAATAGAAATTTCAGCCTGCTCATCATGATCTCTGATCGCTTTCGCCGCGTTGACGGCGGCAACGCTGCCTCCGATAATAACGTAATGTTTGTTCCCCATTCAGTATCTCTCCTATTCCCTATAAGCTGCCTTTGCTAAATGACGCTAAGCAGTAGATCTGAGACAAATTCAGCAGCATTTTTAATTTTCTTCACTTTTTCATCTTCTGTAGGAGAGAAGCGAATGCGTACCGGGAATTCCACATGCGTCATACCAGTCGACTTGATGACATCAGAAGTGCTTTGGACCTTCATATGGGTACCGATCAAGTAATCCTGTACGACTTCAATGGCTTCCCCGCTCCAGCCGTAGGAACCAAAGGCAGCAGCAAGCTTGCCTTCCAGATTCATCTTTTGCATTTTTTGCAGCAGGTCCTCCAGCTTGCCCGTCATGTCGGCATATTTGGTAGAGCTACCGACGAAAACAGCATCCGCTGAGGCAATACTGTTCAATATCTCCGTTTCATCGGCCTTATCTACGTCCCATAGCTCCACCCTGATTTGGTTCTCCAAAAAGCAGTCTTTCAGGATGTTTGCCATTTTTTTGGTATTATTTTTTAATGTGGCATAGACAATCGCTACTTTTTTATCATCCTTGGTTTCGGTACTCATAGAGGCGTACAAATCAATAAACTTGGCAATGTCATGTCGGATCGCGAAGCCGTGGGAAGGAGCAATCATCTCAATATCCAGGTCAGAAACAGCTTCGATTAATGTACGCACATATCTGCGATGCGGATGAATAATAGCCTGATAGTATCCGATAAAGTCTTCGGTAATGTCAAAACCGGCCTCATCGGCAAATAGATGCTCTACAGCCACGTGTGTACTGAAAATATCACAAGGGAACAAGATTTTATCTTCTATGCAGTACGTAATCATGGTTTCTTCTGTATGGAGGTAAGGTGTTTCCTTGAACAGCAGCGTCTTGCCTCCAATATCCAGTTGATCCCCGTCCTTGATCACCAGGAAGTTGCGATGCTGAAGCTTGTACATTTGTTGAATTTCCGGAACGGCAATCTCAGTGCAGACAATAGTAGCGTTCGTTGCTTTGGAAGCAAGTGCCGCCAATCCGCCTGAGTGATCTGGTTCCGTGTGATTGACGATAATATATTGAATGTCCAGCGGATCGATCAATTCGGTTACAGCTTCTGCAAATTCTCTGCCGAACGCCATATCTACGGTATCCACAATGGTTGGTTTTCCAGTTTTCAATAGATATGCATTATAGGTTGTACCCTTAGATAGTAGAAGACGATGAAAGGGAACCTCACGATTATCAATTTTTCCTACCCAATAAATATCCTTTGCCAGTTGAAATCCGGGCTTCATAGGAACAACCTCCTGCTTGTTTTTGTTTGACACAATTCGATTCTAGTTGGATGTGTCGATGAAAAAGAGGATTGAAATCAAATTTTTGAATATTTAAAAGTATTTTTTACTTAAATTTATATTTGTGATTGCAATCACAAGGCGAGCGTAATAATCAAATACAATAAGACCATATAGATTGAAACCTGAGAACATGCCAGGTATCTAATCCATCATAGGCAAATCCAATTTCAAACAGGAGAGTGAACCTACATGAAAAAATCTAACCTCATTCAGTTTCAGGAATATAAAGAAGCTGCGTTTACAAAACGAATTGTGCATAAGGAAGCCGACAATGTAATTTTTATTCTCAACTTTACTCCTAATGCTGAGTTGCCAACACATAATCATCCAGGAGCAAATGTATATTTGCTTGTTCTTGAGGGTAACGGTACTGTAACTGTGAATGGTGAAGAAACGGAAATTGTCCAAGGGGATATGATCCATGTTACAGGAGATGAGCGCTTTTCCTATCGGGGTGGTGCGGAGGCGAATTCCAGCCTGCATGTGGTGTTGACCAAAACGCCAAGTGAAAGCTATGCGCAAAATATATAAATTATAAAAATCAGAAGAAGAGGAAAAGAACCCCCCACTAAAGAAAGCCGCTTGGGCATTAAGCCAAGCGGCTTTCTTTAGTGGGGGGTCACACCCCGGAATACGCCATGAACCCACCGTCTACCGGGATCACTGTCCCTGTGACAAAACCGGATGTTTGTTCATCCACGAGCCATAGCAGAGAACCCAGCAGATCGTCCGGTACACCAAAACGGCGCATAGGAGTATGGGCAATGATTTTATCCGCACGTTCAGTGAGGGAGCCGTCCTCGTGGGTGAGCAGGCTACGGTTCTGTTCAGTGAGGAAGAAGCCGGGGGCAATGGCATTGACGCGAATGCCCGCTTCGGCCAGATGGACAGCCAGCCATTGCGTGAAGTTGTTAATGGCAGCCTTGGCTGCGCTGTAAGCCGGAACCTTGGTCATCGGGCTGGGGGCGCTCATGGAAGAAATGTTCAGGACAACTGCTCCTGCGCGTCCAGTCATACGCTGTGCGAATATTTGTGTCGGAATAAGCGTTCCAATGAAATTCAGGTCCAGTACTTGGCGAAAACCCGGAATGCTCAGTTCAAAGAAGGTGGTGATATCCGGCTGCGTCAGATCCTCCAGCCGGAAGGTTTCGCGGGTTGTATTGGCGCTCGCGTGATTCCCTCCGGCTCCATTGATCAGAATGTCACATGCGCCGAATTGGTTGCGTACGACCTGTTCTGCCTGCTGTACGCTGGCGGCATCGGTAACGTCGCAGGCTACAGCTATCGCTTCTCCGCCTGCGGCCTGAATAGCATGAACTACGCGTAGGCCTTTTTCCTTCGTTCGGTTCAGAATGGCCACCTTCACGCCTTGTCTTGCCAGCTCGTGGGCCATCGCGCTGCACAGAACTCCGGCGCCGCCTGTAACTACTGCTGTTTTGCCTGCCAGAGAAGGGTGTAGAGATTGTGTGCTCATAGGATCGACTCCTTCGGGTGAACGGATTCGGTTAGTGTGGACTCCACATGATGAGTGGGGTTGTTGTGTTGGGCTTGGCTTCGTGTAAGCGCATCCCACAATCCCCACAAATACATAATTCCGAGTGCGCGATCATACAGTCCATACCCTGGTCTGCACTCCTCTCCCCACAAGTGACGACCGTGGTCGGGTCTGACGTAGCCCGTGAAGCCAACATCATGATACGCCTGAACGATGCCTGCAATATCGACGGTTCCATCCTGAGTTCGGTGGGATGTTTCGATGAAGTCTCCGTTGGCGGACACACGCACATTGCGGATATGAGCAAACGGAATCCGGTCCTTGAACTCATGAATCATGGATACGATATCATGATCGGGGTTGGCTCCCAGCGAACCAGAGCATAGCGTAATGCCGTTGGCCGGACTGTCGTACAACGCCAGCAGCCTGCGCAGATGGGTCTGACTTGTGATAATACGAGGTAGTCCGAATACGGACCATGGCGGATCGTCGGGGTGGATAGCCATCCGAATGCCGCTGCGTTCGGCGGCGGGAATGACGGCCTCCAGAAAGTAGGCCAGATTCTGCCACAGGTCATCTTCCGTGACGTGGGTATACGCTTCAAACAAAGCTGTCAGATGCTCCAGCCGCTCCGGTTCCCAGCCGGGCATGGTTAACGAGCTGTTTTCGTTAATTCGGCGTACCAGCTCGAACGGATCAAGACCTTCAATTCGTGACTTCTCGAAGAAGAGAGCCGCCGAGCCATCCTCCAGTTCCTTATGCAGACCGGTGCGTAGCCAGTCGAATATGGGCATGAAATTATAGCAGACGACCTTGACGCCGTGCTGCCCGAGCTTTTCCAACGTGCGTATGTAGTTGCTGATATACAAATCGCGTGTCGGCCGTCCGAGCTTGATATCTTCATGAACATTTACACTTTCTACGACCTCATGGTGAAAACCGGCCTGTACAGCTTGCTCCTGAAATGCCACAATATGTTCCAAAGGCCATTCTTCTCCGGCCGGGATATCGTGCAGCGCCCACACGAGTCCTTCTACCCCCGGAATTTGTCGGATTTGTTCCAGTGTTACTGTATCGTTCCCTTCACCGAACCAACGAAATACCATGCGCATGCTTTGCACCGCCCCATTCGTCATATGATAGGTGTAACGGCAATTTCCATTTCCCGATGTTTCCACATTACCATATTGCTAGAGGTGATTGGAATAGTTATCCAAAATAAAATGACGCACAAACCGAAAGGAGGAAGCGGGTTATGAAGCTGCATCGAGCCATTGTGGTGGATGATGAAATATTCACCCGCAAAGGACTGCTTCAACTCATGGATTGGGAAGCCTGCGGCTTTGAGGTCGTTGGGGAGGCTGATAACGGCGAGGATGCACTGGAACTGATCGGTAGCGTTCATCCTGATCTGGTCATCACCGATATTCGTATGCCTGTGCTGGACGGATTGGAGCTGATTCGCTGTGTACTCGGGCGGGGGACGGATCATCCTGCGTTTATTATCTTGAGCGGCTACAGCGATTTTGCTTATGCACAGCAGGCACTTCGCTACGGGGTTCATGATTTTATGCTCAAGCCGATTGATGAGAAGGACTTTTCGTCTACACTGCGCAGGCTGAGTAAAAGGCTGCATCAAGAGCAGCAGAATGCACAGCTCTATCAGAGTCGCCGCACAGGCGAGCTGTTGGAGACACTGATGGTGAATGAGGTGGATGATGCCGTGGTGACGGCTTGGGAACAGCAGCTACGCCTTGGAGAAGCTGCGCATATGTACTATGTGCTCGTCGAGCTGAATGATCAGCATCCGTGGCGTTCCGATGGCAACGGTGTTCCGCTGTCGCTTTTCCAGTTCAGGGAGCTTGTAGAGCAGGCGCTTTATCGTTTGATCGACGGCAAGTATCCTCTCTACGTCCATGAGCATCGTAACCGGATTGGCATCATAGTGCCGGACTTCTTTTTGGAGTGCTTTGAAGCTAGTTCAGACACTTTTATGAAAGCGCTACAACGGGAGTTGGAGGGCATGGAGCTACTGCAAAATCAGATGGGGAGCCGGGTCTTTGTATACGTGGGAAGCCCTGTTCAACGATTGCAAGATCTCCATCGGTCCTATGAATGTGCCAAGGACGCGGTGCTCCATAAATACATTCATGACCGCAGCGGCATTGTCGTGTATCAGGAGGAGGGGATGCCAATGCTCCACTACAGGACGATCCATCAGGATGTACTGGATTGCTTGACGGAGCAGGTGGAGGAGATGCGGTTGGAGGAGTTATATGCGACCGTAGATCATCTGTTTTGCAGCTTTCGTGAGCAGCATTACGCCCCGGAGGCTGTGAAAATGAACTTGCATCAATGCGTAATTAGCATTGTGCGGGTCATTCAAAATATGCAGGGCGATGAACGCTCGCTTCTGTCCTTAGAACCGATGATGGGCTGGCAGGATATGAACCTGTCGCTGGGTGAATTACAGCGGCTGTTTACGGCTTTTGCCGAGGAAAGCAGCCGAACGATTAGGGTGTTGCGCAAGGAGCGTCAACAGGGAGGAATTCAGCACATCCGCACCTACATTGAGCAGCATGCGGCAGAGAATATTAACCTGAAAAGTATAGCAGCCCGCTTTTATATGAATCCGGTCTACCTGGGCCAATTGTTCAGAAAAACGTACGGGGTGTACTTTAACGAATTCCTGCTGCAATTACGGGTTCAGGAGGCTAAACGGTTGCTGCGTCAGACTGATTTGCGCATTTATGAAGTTGCCGAACGCGTGGGCTTTGGCAGCCCGGATTATTTTGTCACCCAATTTGAAAAAATGGTGCAAGCCACACCAAGTGAATATCGCAACAGCCTGAATACCCGTGTGGAGCCGCAAAGGGGCAGCGAATGAGGATGCTACGCTCAACCCTTGATCATGTCCGTCTGCGGGATAAAATGCTGCTGCTGTATTTTCTCTGTGTATTTGTGCCAGTGGTGCTGACCAATCTGATTTTCTACCACGTCACCTCGCAAAATGTGAAGGAACAGCGTATGCAGGATATTTCCCGTGCGCTGGAGCAGATCAAAATTGAGTTTTACCGTGAGTTTGAAGATGCGATGGAAATCTCGTCCATCTTTTATACCGATCATCAGCTAAACGAACTATTGGAGCAAACATACCCCCATCCCGCTGAATATATTGCCGCCTATGATTCTTATTTGCGTCGTATGTTAAACAATACTTACAGTCCTGTATACCATTCTGTGGGTGGAATGACGATCTACACAGATAATCCGACTCTACTGGATTCCGGGGGAATCAGCTTTATAGATGAGCGGGTTAAAAGCTTGCCCTGGTATGCCAAAATCCCGCCCGGACGGCAGTCCAAGCCTATATTTGTACGTACTGACGACGGTACGGGCGAACAACTGCATCCCTTTAGCCTGATTCGGCGGATGAATTATTTTTATTCCGAAAATGGCCACGAGAAAATACTGAAAATAGAGCTGCGAATGTCGTCCATTCAAGAGATTTTCCATAATCTGAATTTGCGGGGCAGTCTCTTTCTGCTCAACGAACGGGGGGAAATCGAATATACGACCGATCCCAGGATTGATATCAATCATAAGGTCGTGGCCTATAGCACCCTCCAGCAGCCCAAGGACACTATAGAGTTCAAGACAAATTATGTGCTGACAAGTAATCTCAATGGCTGGAGCATTGTGACTGCGGTGTCGGGCGATGAAGTGCTGTATGAAATGGAGAAATCACGCAATTTTGTGCTGCTGTTAACCTGCATGAATATGCTGCTGCCTACCTTGATCATC
Organism: Paenibacillus sp. 23TSA30-6; assembly: GCF_014858585.1. Classification (NCBI taxonomy): domain Bacteria; kingdom Bacillati; phylum Bacillota; class Bacilli; order Caryophanales; family Paenibacillaceae; genus Paenibacillus; species Paenibacillus sp. 23TSA30-6. The sequence goes on from NZ_SLTL01000005.1 coordinate 225,647, forward strand.
ATCTGGATTACACGTTCGCTGAACGTGCGCATTCATCGTATTCTGAAGCATATGAAAAAGGTGAAAAATCAGCATTTTGAACTGATTCCCGGTACAGAATCGAGAGATGAAATTGGGCAGCTAACAGGTGAATTTAATCGAATGATGCTGAAAATAAAGCGATTGATTAACGATGTCTATGTAGCGGATATTCAGCGAAAAAATTTGGAGATTCTACGCAGGCATGCCCAGCTTAATGCACTTCACAGCCAGATCAACCCTCATTTTCTGTTCAATGCGCTGGAGACGATACGTATGCGAAGCCTGATGAAGCATGAAGACGAGACAGCCCGCATTATTCATAATATGGCACGAATTTTCCGCAATTCGTTGGTGTGGAACAAGGATAGAGTCACGTTGCGGGAGGAGTTGGAGCTGATTCGTTGTTTTCTGGAAATTCAGCAATACCGCTTTGGGGAGCGGATACAGTACGAAGTGCAGGCACGACCCGAGGACCTGGACTATCTGCTTCCCAAAATGGTTGTGCTTACGCTGGTTGAAAATGCAAGCATTCACGGCATTGAGCCACTAAAGCATGGGGGGCGAATAGAGATTCATTTTGAGCACAGGGAGGGACAGTTGATATTAACCGTGCAAGATGATGGTGTCGGTATGTCGGCGGAACAGGTGCAGCAGTTATATGGATATATGCAAAGTCAGAAGGACATGGGCGAGCGTATAGGTCTGCAAAATGTGATCTATCGGCTCAAGCTTTACTATAGAAGCCGCTTTGAGCTTGCCATTCGCAGCGCACCCGGCGAGGGGACAGAGATCCGTATTATCATTCCTGCGGATCGGGAGTCTTTTAGTTCTTCCGCTCAATGATATCCATATGGTATAATTCCCCTAACAACAGAACGGCTTAGATGGCGCGGTCGGCTAGTCTCCTGCAAAGGAGGTGATGCCTGTGGAGGTTAAAGATACGCTGACATTAATGATGATGTTCGGTACGCTAATTATTGCGTTGATCGGATTGATCGTCACGATTGTCATTGCATTGAACCAAAGCAAAAAGAAATAGACCGCCCTTCGGACAAAGGTTAGCGGTCTATTTCTGCACCTAGTTCACAGCCACCGCCCTTATAAGCGGCTGTTGCTAAAGAGTAGGGATGTTAACGCATCCTTGCTCTTTTTTTATTATAATCTTCTTTGTTTCATTTTATCACAACGTGAATCCTATTGACAATGGAGTCAAGGGGTATTGCAGTAAAAATGGACGCTGATGCTGGATCGGCGTTTATTTTGCTTTGTTGGACTTACTCCTATAGTTTTCTAAGTAACACCTTTAGATTGACAGGTGAACGAAATTAACGGCATTTTATAAAATGAAAGTGCTTACAATTTGGAGTGTGCGGGATTTCCAGTGCTTGAGGTACGGCCGCTCGATATTCACACAATCGACAAAAGAGGCTGAAAGGGGAAGGTCTGGCATGACAAGCAAAAGGTTCGGGATCATCAGTCTGGTATTCATCATGATGGTATCTATGATCACTGCCTGCTCAGGAAGTGCGGGCAAGGAGCCTGCAACAGGAGATCCTAATGAGAAGGTCACATTCACGTATTTTAATGCCACTGCGGGGAGGGACATCCATACCAATGAAACGCGGATCGGCAAAATTCTGGAGGATCAGACAGGAGTAAACTGGAAGCTGGAGCATTTGGTGGGGGATTCCAATACGAAGATCGGTACGTTCATTGCCAGTAACGATTACCCGGACGCCATTGTGCCTGATGGCACGATTGATAAGCTGCTGGATGCTGGAGCCTTTATTCCGCTAAATGATTTGATTGATAAATATGGTCCGAATATCAAGCGTGTATACGGACCGTATTACAACCTGATGAAGGCGGAGGATGGGAATATCTATTTCCTGCCACTCAGTGCGGTGGTAGGCGATTATTTGCCCGCGCCTAACGTGGAGCAGGGAGCTTTTTGGGTACAGCGCAGGGTGTTGAAGGAGGCGGGATATCCAAAAATAAAAACGCTCGACGAGTATTTGACCCTGATTCGCAACTATGCGAAAAAGCATGCAGACGAGGGCTTGACCGGGTACTTGGCGTTAACCACACAGGATAGGTTTTATGCTCTTACGAACGCGCCGATGCATCTGGCAGGCTATCCGAACGATGGCGGCACGATGATTGATATGAAATCGCACCAGGCGACGGATTATGGGGATGAGGAAATCACGAAGCGGTATCTCAAAGAGCTGAATCAGCTCAATGCAGAGGGCCTGTTCGACAAAGCATCCTTTGTGGACAATTACGATCAATACTTGGGGAAGCTGACCTCGGGCAAGGTGCTGGGTTTCTTCGACTATCGCTGGCAGGCGGGGCAGGCTCTAAATAACCTACAGGAGGCTTCCAAGCAATCGGGCAATGATGATATGGAATATATAGGGCTACCTGTTGTATACGACCAGAATATAAAGGATCAGTACATTGACCCTTCGTCATTCGTTAATAACCGAGGTATTGGAATTACGGTTAGTGCCAAGGACCCGGTACGTATCATCAAGTTTTTTGACAATCTGCTGACCAATGAAAACCAGGTGTTATCCAACTGGGGGATCAAGGGCGAAACCTATGATGTAGATAAAAAAGGGCGCTTTTACCGGACCAAGGAGCAAATTAAGCAGACGGGTCAGGATGCGTTCCGCGAATCATTCGGGTTCAAATATTTTGAATACAGTTGGCCGCGATACGGTAGTGGTTCTACCCTGCCTGACGGCAACTCGGTTGGCCCCGGGCGGCAGCCTGAGGTTGCGCGTATGTCCTACACCGAGGGAGATAAAAAGCTGCTAAAAGCCTATGGTGTAGAGTCCTTCTCGCAAATGTTTTCTGCCCCAGACAAGCGCCCATGGTATCCGGCTTGGAGTATCCCGATTGCCCAAGGCTCACCTGCGCAGCTCTTCCAGCAAAAGAAGGGCGACCTGCAACGCAAATATTTCCCACGTTTAGTGCTGTCTGCACCGGGGCAGTTTGAGGCGATTTGGAATGAGTACACTACTGAATTCAACAAGCTGGATGTGAAGGAATATGAGGAGCTGATTACGAAGGAGGTTGTCAAAAAAGTCGAAACTGCTGGTAAAAAATAAAGGAGGAAGCAGCTATGGGCAACACGGCACCTATCACGACCTCACAGAGCCATTTGCCGCCCTCACGGCGAACTGGCTTTAGAGGATTTATGCACAAGCTGAACCAGCAGCGGGCACTGGTATGGATGTCCATCCCTTTTTTAATCTGGTTGTTTATTTTCAAATATTTACCTATCTGGGGCTGGACGATTGCTTTTCAGGATTTTAAGCCTGCGCGTAAGCTGCTCGATCAGCAGTGGGTTGGGTTGAAGCATTTCCGTTTTCTGTTTCAGGATGAGCATTTTCTGCGGGTGATGCGCAATACGCTGGCGATGAGCTTTATTAATCTGGTGCTGGGCTTTGTAACTGCTATAATATTGGCAATTTTGCTGAATGAGCTTCGTCAGATCGTATTCAAGCGAGTAGTGCAGACGATCAGCTACCTGCCGCATTTTATTTCGTGGGTGGTAGCGGCCAGCATTATCAGTACGGCGTTGTCTGCGGACGGCGGCATTGTCAATGAGGTGCTGATGTGGCTGGGACTGATTAAGGAGCCTGTGCTGTGGCTGGGCGAGGGAAGCTATTTTTGGGGCATTCTCGGTGCATCGGAAGTATGGAAAAATGTCGGCTGGAACACCATCATTTATTTGGCCGCGATGACGATGATTGATCCGTCACAGTATGAGGCGGCTGAGATGGACGGAGCAGGGCGTTTTCAGCGAATTTGGCATGTGACGTTGCCGGGATTGAAGCCTGTATTTATCATCCTGCTCATTATGAATATCGGGAATCTGCTGGAATCCGGCTTTGAGCCGCAATATTTGCTGGGCAACGGTATGAACGTGGATTACTCGGAAAATCTGGACATTTTCGTGCTGAAATATGGTATTCAGATGGGCAATTTCTCACTTTCGATTGCAGCAGGGATGTTCAAAACGGTAGTCAGCTTCATTTTGCTGTTTAGCGCCAATCATATTGCGAAGCGGTTAGGGGAGGAGCGGTTGTTCTGAGAAAAAGGGAGTTATGGTGGGGTATGGCCGCTCCGCTGCTACCCGCCATAAAGTCACTTTTTTAAGAACTGAGGGTGGTGGCAGGGGAGAACTTGAGGGAAGGCGCGTGCTCGCGCTTCCTTGTAGTAACTGCACGATCATGACTGGTTCAGCTTCGCTATCGCCATTAGAGCCTGTTTTTAGGACTGAGCTATTCGAAGTGATAACAGAAGGTGCGTGTTCATGCATACTACAGGTGCAGGTCAGTGGATTTTTAACAGGCCGCTTCGCGGACCTTATCAAGACCTTATGGACGAACTGGATTACAACTTCTAATAGAGATAATAATCTAATAAATTAACATTTGTTCATATAACAATATAAATATAACACTCCAAAATATAAGACCAATATCTCCACCAGCAATCGTCCTGATCATCGAACTAGAGTGCTTAAGCTATTTTTTAGAAAGGAGCGGAAGTCATGGGCAAAGGGAAGGTGTTGCATGGGCGGTTTCGGGCGCCCTCGGATCGGGTTTTTGATGCATGCAATATTGTATTTATGCTGTGCCTGATGGTGTTCACGCTATATCCGTTTTTGAATACGCTGGCGGTTTCGCTGAATGAAGCGAATGATTCGATTCGGGGTGGGATCTATTTGTGGCCGCGTGAGTTTACGTGGAGCAATTACGAATTTGTATTCAAGGAAGCGACGATTTTTCATGCTACGTTGATTTCTGTGCTGCGTACGGTTGTTGGCACGGTGACCTCGGTGTTCTGTTGTGCGATGGTGGCGTATACGATCAGCCGGCCGGAGTATGTGCTGCGCAAATTTGTCTCGATTGCTTTTATTTTGACGATGTATTTTAACGGGGGGCTGATTCCAAACTTTCTCCTGATTCGTGAGTTGGGGATGCTTGGAAGCTTCTGGGTGTATATCGTGCCTGGGCTGATAGGGGTGTTCAATGTGATTGTGATTCGCTCCTTTATTGAAGGCTTGCCGGAAGGGATTTTGGAGTCGGCGCGTATTGATGGGGCGGGGGAATTTGCGACTTTTATGCGTATCGTTTTGCCGCTGTGTGTCCCGGTACTGGCAACGGTGTCGCTGTTCACGGCGGTTGCGCAATGGAATTCCTGGTTTGATGTGTTTTTGTACAATTCGTCGTATGAGCAGTGGAGTACACTCCAGTATGAGCTGATGAAAATATTGCAAAATTCCAATACGTCCGTGAACGCTCAGGATTATGCCAGCCAGTTTGCAGGCTCGGAAAATCTGGCGAAGTCGGTCACTCCTACCTCGATTCGTGCCACGATGACGATTGTGGCTTCCGTACCTATTATTTTGGTGTATCCTTTTTTGCAAAAATATTTTGTGAAGGGTATGACTCTGGGCGGCGTTAAGGGGTGAGCATGGACCAGAAATGTGCGGAACTCACTTTCTTGTATTTTTGAAAATATGAGCACGGGAGGGATTGTGTTGAGGTCATTTTTGTACAAATCTTTTAGTCTGGTGCTGGTCGGGGTGCTGTTATTGCCAGTGGGGTGGTGGGGTCCTTCTATAGCGGAGGCGGAGGCTCCGTTTGTGGAACATTCCCCGCCAGTTGCGGATTCGGTTCTGTCAACGGGAAGTGTGGATAAGACCATCGGGACCTATGGATTTGAGCAAGGCAATAGCGAGGGCTGGAAGCCTCGGGGGACTTATACTCAAATCGCGTCCGTCACGGAAGCTGCATATGGCGGCACACACAGTCTGAAGGCAACCGCTCGCACGGCGACTTGGAACGGAGCGGAACTGGATGTGAAGTCGCTGTTGCTGCCGGGGGTGGAGTATGAGATTAGCGGCTATGTGAAGCTGGACGGCAATTCCGCGAATCCGAGCGTGATTAAGTTTACGGTGGAGGAGCAGCCAGCAGGCGGGGCTACGACATGGAAGACGGTAGCGCAGACGGAGACGACGGATACATCGTGGGTCAAACTTCAAGGCAAATATACTTTTACCGGGGGGATGGATGCATTGAAGCTGTATGTGGAAAGCTCAAATCCCGCGCAGGCATACTATGTGGATGAGGTAGAAATCAGGCAGGTATCGGAGACACCAACGGAACCGACCAGTGGTATCGTATCCGGCTTCGAGGGCGGTACAGCTCAAGGCTGGGTATCCCGTATGGGGGCCGAGACGGTGCAAGTGTCAAATGCGGATGCACGAACCGGATCGTACAGCCTGCTGACGACAGGCAGACAAAAGACGTATGCCGGGCCTAAGCTTGATGTGACTGCTACGGTGCAAAAAGGCAGCCGTTACACGGTCAGCGCTTGGGTAAAGCTGGCACCGAGCGAGCAGCATCCTGCCAAGGTACGGCTCAGCGTACAACGCGATCACCAAGGTGAAAGTGCGTATGAAACTGTTGTAGGCGACACGGCTACCACGACAGGGGGATGGATGCATTTGTCTGGTACGTATACTCTCGCGCATGATGCAGACACCGTTTCTATGTATTTGGAAACGGCAGAAGGAACGGCTTCCTTTTATATGGATGATTTCGAGCTGTCACTTGTACCGCCGCTGGCTATTGAAAAGGACATTCCCTCTTTGCACGGATTATATCAGGGACAGTTCAGCATCGGCACGGCGATTGAGGCTTTCCAGACAGAAGGGGCTTACGGAGAACTGGTACAGAAGCATTTTAACAGCGTCGTTGCAGGGAATGCGATGAAGCCGATTTCCTTGCAGCCGTCCGAGGGACAGTTCCATTGGGAGGAAGCAGACCAAATTGTGCAATTTGCTAGACAGCACGGACTGGAAATCCGCTTCCATACCTTGGTGTGGCATAACCAGACCGGGGATTGGATGTTCAAGGATAAGAATGGACAGCCGATGACGCCGACTGCGGAAAATAAAAAGCTTTTGCTGGATCGACTGGAGACGCATATTCGTGCTGTCGTGGCGCGTTATAAAAATGTGATTACCGACTGGGATGTCGTGAACGAGCCGATTGATCCTGACCAGCCGGACGGCATGCGCCGCAGCAAATGGTATCAGATTACCGGCACGGATTATATTGAAAAAGCCTTCCGCGTCACGCGGGAAGCGGCGGGTCCGAATGCCCGGCTGTTTATTAACGATTACAACACGCACGAGCCAAAGAAACGGGATTTCCTGTACAACTTGGTTCGTGATTTGCTTGCCAAAGGCGTACCGATTGATGGTGTAGGCCATCAATCGCATATTCGGCTGGAGTTTCCGACGATTCAGGAGATGGAACAATCCATTGAAAAGTTTGCTTCACTCGGTCTGGATAACCAGATTACGGAGCTGGATATGGGCCTTTATTCCAATGACACGGATCGCTACGAAACGATCCCTGAAGCCATGCTGATCCGGCAGGCTTACCGCTATCGGGCGCTGTTCGATATGTTTTCAAGGCAGCAGGAGAATATCAGCAATGTGACGATTTGGGGTACAGATGATGGCAATACGTGGCTCAGCACATTTCCGATTGCCCGGCTGGATAAGCCGCTGCTGTTCGACGAACGGTTAAAGGCCAAATATGCTTATTGGGCGCTTGCTGATCTGTCCAAAGTACCGCCGTTGCCAGCGGGGAGTAACGAATAAATAGCCTGAATCAGATCAATCAATAGAGCTGTCCAACAGGAGAGGTGGAGCTATGGCTACCTTACGCTAGACGAATCGGTTGTCCCCGGATTTTATCCTGATCCGAGCGCGATACGTGCCGGAGAGGATTACTACATGGCGGCAAGCTCGTTTGAATATATGCCGGGCTTGCCGATTTTTCATAGCCGTAACCTGACGGATTGGCGGCAGATTGGGCACGCGTTGAGTCGACACAGCCAGATTGATTTGTCTGCACGGAAAAGCTCGGAAGGCATATACGCGCCCACACTGCGCTATCCTCAAGGTACATTTTATCTTATATCACATCTGTAGACCCTGCCGGAACCTGGTCTGACCCGATCCGTATTCCCTACGGAAACATAGATCCGTCCCTGCTGTTTGATGATGACGGGAAGGTGTGTGTGACGGTACATTTAAAGCATTAATTATGAGAAATAGAGCTTTGGAAGTTGTGAGCAAACAGCAGGTATTGAAATTAATAGATTACAATTTAGATATTCACTTATGTTTATTGTAAAAATGGTGAAATATATAATCTTAATCTTAATCTTGATTTAATGTATAGATTTGTACATAATAGATTTGTATTGTAATTGGTAAAAAAGGAGTCTAGTGGTTTTTATGTAATTTTGATAACAAAAATTTAGGGAGATGAAAGAACTATGAAGTTCAAGAGTGTATGTTCGTTGTTTGTTGCAAGCATGCTTACATTTACGGTAACTTGTTCCGTCGGTGCTGAATCATTCCAAAATCAAGATTTAATCAATCCGTCCATGACTAAAACGGACAATGCTATTTTGAGCAAAATAATCAATTCGCTGGACCCCAAAGATAGAGAGAACGTTACATACATAGACGAAACGGGAAAAGTGCTGGTAAACAAGGAAAGCTTAAGGAAGGAAGTTATTCGTCTATATGGGCGGTTGGGGGAATACTAATAATGCTGTAGATGCAGGTTTACAGCATAGCCCAAAGTATAATGATTGGGCTCTCTTCTTGCTAATAGAGGGTAATGGTGGCCCCTTAACGTTTACTCCAAGATTTGAAGGAGATCAGGACATCCAGATGAAGTTTTATGTTCCATCTGATGGCATTGTTGCTTTAGTTATTTATGGTTACGATATTAGCGGTACGAAAGTTGAAAAAACCTACACCGGGGCGGCTCCAGGTTGGACTGCTACTGGTAACGGTAACATCATAAAACGAATGACAAGTATAGCCCAAATTCAAGATCACGACGACTATAAAGATGGTTCATACATCAAAAATGTTGATTAGTATGGCTCCTTTATAGGTCCTAATTCAGTAGATAGTGTTCCATGGCGAAGTACCGAAACCTATGGATATTGTTCCTTCTCCACGAAATAAAATATTTATAAACTTCGTTCATGCAGGATCAGCGATTGATATTATTTTAGAATAAATTTTATCGGAGGGGGTTAGTACCCCTCTTGTTTTAAGGAGGATATTTTGTGGGAAAGCTACTGTTCAAGATTATGATTTTAAGTTTGATGATTTTTTGTTTTTCTCAAGAAGCTTTTACTGGAAAATTATCAGCTCAGAGTATAGCTCCAAGCACGCAATTTTTGAAAATCAACAATTACTATGTCTTATTTACGACACCCAAAGCCCCTTATATTGATAAGAACAATCGCTTCATGGTGCCTTTGAGATCTATTAACGATTTATTGGGGGGACACACGACGTATGACCCGACTTCCAAAACGGCCACCATTCAGTTTGGGTCGCATCAGGTTAAGTTTAAAATGGACTCAACTGAGATTGTTACCGATTCAAACACGTCCGTGATGGATACCGTTCCGGTTCTTTACAAAGATTCGATATTTGTTCCTTTAGGAATACTTACGACGCAACTAAATATACATCAGGAATGGGATCAACAAAATAAACTGTACTCCCTCTCAGGGAAGGAATTAATGAAGACACCTATGATGGAGAATGTTGAAGATTTGGATAGAGTACCGGTAGACAATGAGAATGCTTTCAATTTGTTATCGTACAAATTGACCATGGGGAGGGAAAAGATTCATCTAACTATCACAGCTAAGAATATAACCGGGAAGAAACTTGATGAGGGTATTGAAGATTTGAATACCACTTTTATCTTTAATAATAGTACGACAACAGAAAATAGAAATCGTAAACGGCCAAGTATAGATAAGGATGAAATCGTTACACGTAGCCTGGACATGCCATATCCAGCACGATAGAAAACAAAAAAATCATTAAAGGTGAACTGGAGTATATCCTTTTTAAAGGAAGAACTCTAAAGTGGTAAACTGTTATACCCAGACGATATTGTTTTTCTTGCAGAAGGTCCATGGTCTATATAATGGGTAAAAGTACAGCTGATCCGAAAAGAAATTTGGATCAGCTGTACTTTTTAATTTTTAGTTTTTGTGTATTGCAAATTCAAAATATCAAAAAGCAATAAAACTTACTCCAGATTGGCGTGTTGACCAAACATAGATTCAGAGGTCAGTCTGCGTAGCTCCATCGTTCTGAGTACCAACGCATCGCCATACAACAATAAGGTTTGCTCAAATAGTGAGCCCATGGGCTGAATGGTTTGGTAATCCTTGTTGGACGGGTCCTTGGGTGCACCTGGAAGCTTGACGATAATATCAGCCAGCTTGCCAATGGTCGATCCAGGGGAAGTGGTCAGAAGTGCCAGAGAAGCCCCCAGCTTTTTCGCCTTTTCTGCCATCGAGGTCAGACTTTTGGTTTCACCAGAGCCTGAACCGATAATCAGCAAGTCGCCTTCGCTCAAGCCGGGGGTTACCGTTTCCCCGACCACGTAAGCCTGAACACCCATATGCATTAGCCGCATCGCCAGCGAACGGATCATGAAACCTGAACGTCCTGCACCTGCCACGAACACTTTATTCGCGGAGGCAATGGACTGGATCAGTTGTTCCGATTCTACATCACTGATGAGCTGTGGAACCCATTGCAGTTCCTTGAGCACCTCGGATAAATATTGAGAGGTTTCCATTGGAATTAACCTTGTTTAATGAGCTGTTGCATTTGGGAAGCAACGGCTTTTTTGTCGTCCTCACCAGTGATCCCGCCGCCGACAATAACCAGATCCGGTTGAGCCTTAACGACCTCAGCCAGGGTGCTCAGCTTAATGCCGCCAGCAACGGCTGTTTTGGAGTTTTTCACGACTTTTTTAACGGTTTGTAGTGCTTCGAACGGGCTTTGTCCTTCAGCTTGCAGATCGTAGCCTGTATGCACGCAGATGTAGTCTACGCCGAGAGCGTCGATTTCCTTAGCGCGTTGCTCCAGGTTTTTAACACCGATCATATCCACCAGGATTTTTTTGCCGCCTTGTTTTTTTGCTTCTTCTACCGCACCCTTGATCGTTGCATCTTCAGCTACAGCCAGAATCGTAACGATATCTGCGCCAGCTTCGGAAGCTTTCAGCACTTCGTAACCGCCTGCATCCATAACTTTCAGGTCAGCCAGCACTTTCAAATTCGGAAATGCTTCTTTCATTGCTTTTACCGCATGTAGTCCTTCGTTAATGACAATCGGTGTACCGATTTCTACGATATCAATATACGATTCTACTTCTTTTACCAATGCAATCCCTTGCGGGATATCTACTAAGTCTAAAGCCAATTGAAGTTCCATGTTATTAACTTCACTCCCACTATAAATTAATGTTTTCTCGTGTTTCCTCACTCGTTCTTCGATTTTCAATCCTTGACTGATGGAGAGCTG